>CABSKV010000009.1 GCA_902478425.1 uncultured Coriobacteriia bacterium
GCAGTGGGACCGCGATTGCAAGGACCTTCCCGCATTCATCATCAAGCGCCTGCCCGTGCGTCTCGTCTTCGACAACAACTACTTCAACGACCGCTACCAGGGCATCCCCATTGGCGGATACACCAAGATGGTCGAGCGCATGCTCGAGGGCACCGACGTGCGTCTGGGCTGCGACTACAAGGATCTCATCGCGCAAGAGCCCGATATCGCCGATCGCGTCATCTACTGCGGCCCCATCGACGAGTTCTACGACTACAAGCTCGGGACGCTCGAGTACCGCAGCCTTCGTTTCGAGAGCGAGCTAATCGAGGGCGAGGAGAACTGGCAGGGCAACGCCGTGGTCAACTACACGAGCCACGACGAGCCCTTCACGCGCATCATCGAGCATAAGCACTTCGAGTTCATGAAGGACGAGGACGGTAACGTCTTGCCCGACACCGTCATTACGCGTGAGTATCCGGCCGATTGGAAGCCCGGGGATGAGCCGTACTACCCGATGAACGACGAGAAGAACAACGCCCTGTACGAGCAATACGCCGAGCTTGCACGCAAGGAGGACCGCGTGGTCTTTGCCGGTCGCCTGGGCGCCTACAAGTACTACGACATGGCTCCCTGCATTACCGCTGCACTCGATCTGTGCGAGGCGGAGCTTGGCTAGCGCGCCCATGACGACGCAAGAAGACGACATCCGCTTCATGCGATTGGCCATCGAGCAGGCACGTGAGGCCGAATCACTCGGCGAGGTGCCCATCGGGGCCGTCGTCACCTACGATGGCGAGGTCATCGCCCGGGCATGTAACCGTCGCGAAATCGATCATGACCCGGCAGGGCATGCGGAGTTCATCGCGCTCAAGCAGGCTGCGCGCGAGCTTGACCGTTGGCGGCTTTCCGGTTGCACGGTATACGTGACGCTCGAGCCCTGTCTCATGTGCGCCGGGCTCATGCAGCAATCGCGTATTGATCGTTGTGTGTACGGTGCGTGTGATTCCAAAGGAGGCGCACTGGGCACTTTGTATCAAATACATGACGATACTCGCCTGAACCACCGCTTCGCGGTAGTATCAGGCGTCCTCGAAAACGAATGCGCCGCGCTGCTGAGCGATTTCTTTGCGCGGCTAAGGGAGAAAAAGTGAACCCCAAGGTCAGCATCATACTGTCCTTCTATAACGCGGAGCGCACGCTTGAGCGCTCCATTCGTGGCATTCTCGAGCAAACCTATCGCAACATCGAGGTCATTCTCATCGACGACGGCAGTACCGATCGTGGCGCGGCCATCGCCGAGGAGCATGTCGCCGTCGATGATCGCATCCACCTTATCTGCAAGCCCAATACCGGGGTTTCCGATTCGCGCAACATCGGCTTGGACGTTGCCACGGGCGATTGGGTGTACTTCGTCGACGCCGATGACTGGATCGAGCCCGATGCAATCGAGGCGTTCATGCAGGCGGCGACGAGCCCCTCATGCGATTTGGTCGTCTGCGATTTCTATCGCGTGCAGGGCGACGTGATGTCGTACAAGCACGGTCCGGCAGTCGGCCTCGTCTCGCGCGAGAAGTACGCCACCTTCATGGCACATCGCCCCTCGAACTTCTATTACACATCGCTGTGGAACAAGGTCTTCAAGCGCAGCATCATCGAGGAACATGCCATGCGCTTCGACACGCGCATGCAATTCGGCGAAGACCACGTCTTCATCCTCGATTACGTGCGTCTCGTGGATCGCGTCTCCCTGCTCGATCGCGCGCTCTATTACTACGTGGACAACGCTGGCAGCCTCGTGCACCAGGGCCTCAACCCGGTGGGCGTCGTCAAGATGAAGTGGAACACCTACCTGCCGTATCTGCGTCTGTATCGCGACCTCGAGCTCTTCGAGCGCTTCTACCAGCGTCCCTCGCTCTACAAGTTCATCTTCATGCCGGCAACGGACGCCTTTGCGAAGAAGGACGCCGAGCCTATCGATCCCACGACGCTTCCACCTGGCATTACGCTCAACTAGGAGGCCCCTATGCCGCGCGAATCCAAGGCCAGCAAACGTAAACGAGCCATCGAGTTTTGCGCGTGCATGGACGAGCTCTATCCGCAGCCCACGCCCGCGCTCAACTTCGCCAATCCCTTTCAATGTGTAATTGCCGTCGCGCTTTCCGCACAAACCACGGATGCCAACGTCAACAAGGTCACTCCCGTGCTCTTCGAGCGCTGGCCGACGCCGGCGCAGATGGCGCAGGCCGATGTCGACGAGCTCGAACAAGTCATCTGGACCATCGGCTTTCATCACAACAAGGCGCGCAATTGCGTCAACTGCTCCCGCATGATCATGGCGGATTTTGGCGGCGAGGTTCCTCAGACTATGGAGGAATTGCAGAGACTTCCGGGCGTGGGGCGCAAGACCGCCAACATCGTCTTGAACGAATGCTTCGGAAAGGTCGAGGGAATCGCCGTCGATACACATGTTTTCCGCATCTCGCATCGCCTGAAGTTCTCGAACAAGAAGACGCCGGGAGAGGTCGAGCAAGACCTTCTCGCGCTTCTGCCACGGGAGCTTTGGGAGAACGTGAACAGCCAATGGATTCGCTTTGGCAGGGAGTATTGCATGGCACGCAAGCCGCGGTGCGGGGAGTGTCCCTGTGTGGATATATGTCCCACACGTCCCGGTTTGAAATGATGGCAAAAACCGCCGGTACCATGTAGAAATCATCCTTATGGTATGGATTCGGCTAAATAGTATGATTATTCTCTAAATAGGATATAGTTTCTCAGTAATCGCTCAGACTTTTTATACGATTGTTGGTATTATTTTGGGACGTTAGGTCACCCGCGTTTCCGATGCCCCAGACACCATCGAGAACAAAAGCGTCCTGACGCACATTACCCAATCACATTCGTGAAGGGAGGGTTGACTAGAGGCATTACCCTCTAAAATCCAACCCGAGGTCCGCTTGAGCTGTTTTTTCGGCTCCCGTGTTCTTGGAGGCAAGTAGTTGCCTTGCCGTTGTTGGTTATGCGGAGTGAATGTGAAGTGGGATTCTTCACAATCCACACCACATATATGTACCGAGAGTTTAAATCTGGCTTTAGGTGCATAAGAGGGCTTCAAGTTTTCCCAAAAGGTAATTGAGGAAAAGGAGTAACACTATGGCTGGAACTTACAGCAAAGAGTGGCGAGTTACACGCGAGGATGGCACAGTAGCTACCCGCAGCAACACCTGGTCTCCCCCGGGATCCCATCCCGTTGGATATGGCGTTAAGGTTATCACCGACGGTGGTCGCCTCATTCGCATCGAGGGCGACGACGACAACCCCATTACGCAGGGTCGCGTTAACGCTCTGAACCTTGCTCTTCGTGAGTACACCTACAGCCCCGACCGCGTCATCTATCCCATGAAGCGCGCCGTCGAGGATCGCGGCAAGATGAAGTGGGAGCGCACCACGTGGGACGAGGCTCTCGACACGATTTGCGAGAAGGTTCGCTACTTCCAGACCACGTACGGCCCCGAGTCCATCGTCTGCTTCGGTGGCACCGGCCGTGAGGCTTGCATTTTCTACTATGCACTGACGTTCTCCGTGCTGCAGTCCCCGAACTGCTGCTACACGCAATCTGGCTGGTCCTGCTATGGCCCGCGTTGCTCGATTGCTGACTACGTCCTCGGCGCTGGCTATCCCGAGCTCGACTACGCAGGTCACCTGCCTGGTCGTTTCGAGGATCCCGCGTACAAGCTTTCCAAGTGGGTTGTCGTTTGGGGTAAAGAGCCGCTGCCGTCCAATGGTGACGGTTTCTTCGGCCACGTCCTCGTCGACATGATGAAGCTTGGCACGCACCTGATTTCCGTTGACCCCCGCATCACCTGGCCGGGTTCGCGCAACGGTAACATCAACGTTCAGCTCCGTCCGCAGACCGACACCTGCTTCGCACTCGGCGTCATGAACCTCATGTTCCAGAACGACGAGTACGATCATGACTTTGTCGAGCAGTGGATCTACGGCCTCGACGAGCTCAAGGCTCGCGCTGCCGAGTATCCCGTCGAGAAGGTCGCCGAGATCACGACGGTCGACGTCGAGACGATTGAGCGCGTCGCTCACATCCTCGGCACCGAGCGTCCCATCGGCTGGGCTTGGGGTCTGGCATTCGACCAGAACAAGAACGGCGTTCAGCTGTCCCAGGCGATGATTCTTCTCGCTGCAATGACTGGTTCCATCGATACCCCGGGTGGTCTGACCCTCGGTCCCCCGTCCGCACTCCTCGGCAAGTGGCGTATGGAGCAGCGCGGCGCTATGTCCGACGATGTCTGGTCGCTTCGTATCGGTGCTGCTGAGTGGCCTGGCCTGTCCACTGGTATGGCTACCACCCAGCCGGACGAGACTCTGAACACCATGGAGTCGCAGAAGCCGTACCGTCTCCGCATGGCATGGTTCAACAGCTCCAACTTCCTGGCTCCCACCTGCTCGGCTCAGCCGAAGCGTTGGCATGACGCCCTGCTCAAGAGCATTGAGTTCTGCGTTATCCAGGACCTCTTCCTGACCCCGACCGCCATGGCCGTGGGCGATTACTTCCTGCCGATGTCCACCTGGGCTGAGCATGATGGTATCTGCCTCACGCACTATGGCCGCAACACCGTCTTCATGGGCCCGATGAACAAGGCTCTGCAGGTTGGCGAGTGCATGTCCGACGTCGAGATCTGCCTCGTCTTCGGCCAGCGCCTCAACCCGACGTGGTGGCCGTGGTATAAGCCGGCCGGCGACACGCTCGACGTCTCCACGCTCGAGCACAGCGAGTATGCTCCCATGCTGCTCGGCAAGGATCGTGGCCTGCTTGACCGCGACGCTCTGGAGAAGGCAGTCGTCCAGTTCTACAGCGATCAGCTGGCAGAGCTCGGCATGACCTTCGACGAGTTCCGCGAGGAGGGCATCTACCAGCCGGGCGCTCATGGCTTCGAGTACGAGAAGTACGCGAAGGGCATGCTCCGCTTCGACGGTGAGCCTGGCTTCAACACCATTACTGGTCAGATCGAGGCTTACTCGATTCTGTACGAGTCCTGGGGCGAGGATCCGCTGCCGTACTACGAGGAGCCCAACTACTCGCAGGTCAGCAAGCCTGAGTTCGCTGGTCAGTATCCGCTGATCTCCACCTCTGGTTCGCGCCGCTACAGCTCCTTCCATTCGGAGCATCGTCAGGTTCCGTCCCTGCGCCAGATCGATCCGTGGCCGTGGGTCCAGATCAACCCTGCAACTGCTGCCGAGTATGGCATCACCGAGGGCGACTGGGTCGAGGTCTACAACATGTTCGGCGCTGCTCGCTTCAAGGCGGAGATCACCTTCGTTATGAAGCCCGGTATCATCAACTGCGCTCATGGCTGGTGGTTCCCCGAGCAGGACGGCGAGGAGCCCAACCTGTTCGGCGTTTGGAAGTCCAACTTCAACAGCCTCGTTCCGCACATGAACATCGGTAAGCTCGGCTTCGGTGCTCCCTACAAGGGCGTTATGTGCAACATGAGGCGTGTCCGCGGCCTGAACCAGGACTAATAAGAAAGGAAGTTACTTAAATGGCAGATCAGAAGTACGCACTGCTGGTTGACTACACCTTCTTCTCTGGCAACCATGCCGCTGAAATCGCCTGCAAGGAAGAGCTCGGTCTTCCCCTTGATCAGTTCGCTATCAAGGAAGTCGAAGTCGGCCCCTTCAAGGTCGGCGAGGGCAATGACGGTGACGATTGGGAGTGGATCTACCTTCCCATTCCGACCTGCATCTTCTCGCAGCACTGGGGCACCGGCGGCGACAAGGCTGGCCAGCGTCCGATGGCAGTCCAGGTTGAAGAGTCGCACTCCATGTATTACGGCACTCTCGATGAGATGATTGCCAAGATGAAGGAGTTTGACCGCCCGATGTGTCTGTTCCAGCTCTAATTAGAGCCTGGATAAGCTAGAATAGGCCTGGCCGGTTACGGCTGGCCAGGCCTAGAATTAGATTACAGACGATTAGGAGGAAACTCATATGACACCTGAAGAGTTTTTGGCTCTCGATGCCCCCGAAGCAGCTGAGATCCTCAACAAGCTCGTTGCCGATGGCAAGAGCAAGGATGAGGCCATGGCTGAAGAGGGCGTTACGCAGGCTGATCTCATGAAGGCTCAGATCTTCTGGGTTAAGGACAAGTTCATCGCCCGTGCTTGGGGTGGCTACACCTCCACGAAGCGCACCGGCAATGAGGCTGGCGACAGCATCGAAGGCGTCGGTGGCAGCGATCCTTCCAAGGGCTACGCTGGCATCTAGTTTTTCGCCATCAAACCTGTAAGGGCCCGATATGTAACGGTATCGGGCCCTTATAGTATTCATGGGCGCATGTCACGCTATACTATCGGCATTGCGTCAATTCTAGGAGGACATACATGTCAACTGAAGCAGAGATCATTGCAGAGATAGAGGAGCTTGGTCGCCTGACCGAGGAGCAGGAGGACATCCTGTACAACATCGCGCTGCGCCAGGAGGAGCTGGGTCGCCAGCCAACCATCATGCTGCGCGAGAAAGTGGACGGCGATCCCATCTATCAGCCCATGATCGATCGTGAGGTTCTCACGTACCAGCTGTACAATCATGGCGGCGCTGGCTCGCATGAGGTCGTCAACCTCATCGTCACCCTCAAGGGCATGCGTTACGTCATTCTCCACTCCGACGAGCTTTCCCTGCGCAGGAAGGTCGACCCGGCGGGCAACTACCGCGACTTCGACTAGAGCTCATCGCTTTTCCAGATAGTTTGGGGAGACAAGTTGGAAATCACAGATATTACGCGCGAGTCTGATGACGCCGTGCAGGAGATGGTCGTGACCATGACCGCAAGCGCGGCCGAGGTCAACGACTACATCGAGAGGCAGTTCAAGGAGCTCGCGAAGAACGAGATTCCGGGCTTTCGCAAGGGCAAGGCCCCGCGCGAGGTCATCGAGCGCGAGGCGGGCGGTCACGATGTCGTGTTCGCGCGCATTGCCGAGGCCATCGTCAATGGCGAGGCTCCGGCCCTGCTCGACGATGCCGACGTGCTGTTCATCGGTGACCCGCAGTTCAATCTCGAGAAGATTCCCGCGAAGGACCAGCCGTTCACCTTCACGGTGTCCGGTCCCGTTCCGCCCGAGGGCACGCTTTCGAGTTATGACGAGGTCTCGATCGAGATGCCTCCCAACGAGGCAACGGATGAGGAAGTCGAGACGCAGATCGACGAGCTGCTGAGCGTCTACTACAACTATGACGTTATCGATGACCCGGATTACGAAGTCGAGGACGGCGACTTCGTCACCGTCAGGATGACCATCACGAACAACGGTTCCGTCGTTCCTGGTCTCAACGATGTCGAGCGCATGCTCAGCATTGGCGGTGGTTCCATGCCCGAGAGCTTTGACGAGCACGTCATCGGGTCCAAGAAGGGCTACACGCTCGACTTTGACTTCGATGCGCAGGGCAAGGAGGAGCGCCCCGAGCTCGGAGATGGCAAGCTTCACGCCAACGTCGAGATCATGGAGATTCGCAAGCGCGTCCTGCCCGAGCTCAACGACGAGTTCTTCGCCAAGATCGGCGCGACGAGCCTCGATGACCTGCGTGAGCAGATGAAGATGACCATCAACATCCAAAAGGATCGCGAGCTGCCCAAGCTGCTCGAGCAGAAGGTCGTCGACGCGCTCATCGAGCGTTTCGAGGGCGATGTTCCCGAGTACTACGTCGACTTCATGCGAGATAACGTCAGCCGCGAGCTCATGCAGCGCCTCCAGAAGGAGGGCAACGGCTTGCAGGACTGGATGCTCAAGAACAATATCGAGGCCGAGAAGATGCAAGAAGAGGTCAACCAGGAATCCATCGACCGCGCCAAGCGCGACATGGCTCTCGAGGCCCTCTTCAAGGAGAAGGGCTGGGAGGTCACGGACGAGGATATCGCCCGCGAGCTTTCTGGCGTCGACGATGCCGAAGCCCAGATTGCCGAGCTCAAGGAAGCGCATCGCATGGCCGACCTGCGCAAGATGTGCCGTCAGTCCATCGCCGCACGTTGGCTTGCCAAGACGGCCGACATTACGGTGGTCGAATAGGCGGCTATCTCAGTTCGCGTATAGCATCTAAAGAAGAGGCCCGCTTATGCGGGCCTCTTTCGTGCTTGTATGAAGTCGCAGGCGCTTACAGCGAGATGAAGCTGTCGGGGAACTGCTTGTTGGCGTCGAGGACGTCCTTGCTCGTGTCGCCGTAGCGCATCCACTCCTTGTCCTCGGGCGTGCGCTTTATCATCGCGTTCTCCATGATCTCGCGCAGGGCCTTGGCCTTGAGCGCGTACTCCTCCATCTGGGGCATCCTGCCCTCGAGCTCGATCTGACGACGCTTGTAGGCCTTGTCCTGGACGGAATCGCCAGGGATGATCTCGTAGAAGTCCTCGGCCTCGAGCGTGTAGTTCATATGGTCGGCATAGGCGGCGAGTGCCGAATCCTCCTTGAGGCTTTCGATGGTGTTCTCGCGCACCTCGGCATCGAGTTGCTCTTCGGAGATACCGCGCTGCTCGCAGTAGTCCTTCTTCTGCAGGCCGTTCATGCGCAGCATTTCCTCCAGGCGATAGGAAGATGCGTAGAGGGCTTCCTCAACGAGGTCTTCCGGCAAATCCTCGACGAGGCGCGTGGCGAGCTCGCGGCAGATGACGTTTTGGTCGGAAAGCTGCTGAACCTCGACGTTGTCCTTGTACATGTTGTAGCGGATGAAGATAAGAAGCTCCTCGACGGTGTTGAGGTCCTCCACATGCTTGGAGATCCACTGGTCATTGAGCTTGGGCGTCTCGCCTTCTTTGCAGACGTTGAGCTCGAGCCAACGTAGGGCCGTCTTGCGCACGGCCTCCTCGGGAATCTTGATTTCCTCCGCCACGACGTAGACGGGATCGTATGAAGTCAGGGTGTAACGCTGGTTTGCCATGATGCATCCTCTGTGATGTCGAAATGTATAACAGCCCATGATTATACTGTATTGCACACAGCGAGAGTAGGAGTGCGGATGGGAATAACGGTCATAGCCGTCGGCAAGCTCAAGGAGCGTTTCTGGAAGGATGCGGTAGCGGAGTACGTCAAACGCCTGAGTGGATACGCCAAGCTGCGCATCATCGAGATTCCCGACCGTGGCATCGACTTCGAGAGCGCCGAGATCATCCGCGCGGCAGAAGGCGCGCGTCTCATCCTGCTTGCCATCGACGGCGAGCAGCGTTCGAGCGAGGGAATCGCGCATCGCCTCGATGAGCTCATGACGTATGGCACGAGCGATATCGCGTTTTGCATTGGCGGATCGGATGGCGTGAACGAGTCCGTCTACGAGCGTGCGGACGAGACGCTTTCGTTCGGGAAGATCACGTTGCCACACAACCTGGCTCGTGTGGTGCTACTCGAGCAAATCTATCGCGCCTTCAAGATCATGCGCGGCGAACCGTACCATAAGTGATGCAAGCCGAAGGATTTCTTCGGAGTCATCGGGTGACTTATGCGATATTGTGAAGCACGTGAGAATTTCATCTATCAAAATGAGGACAACGTTACATCAGAGAGCGAGGTGCCCCCGTGAAGGTGATGCAGAAAAACATGCTGGAGTTTATGGAAGAGGGTGACATGCGCTTTGTCATCCCGGCCTACCAGCGTCTCTATTCATGGAACGAGACACAATGCGAGGAACTCTGGTTGGACATTTTGCGAGCAGCCCACGGTAGGCGCAATCACTTTCTGGGCACCGTTCTCTATAACGTCGCCTACGAGGGGGAGACGCCCGATCATATCGAGATTATTGATGGCCAGCAGCGCCTGACCAGTGTATCTCTCATCATCCTTGCCTTGGCAAGGCACCTGGAGTCCCATCCCCAGCTCAACGACGGCGATGCGATTGATGCTACGGCGCTCGTGTCGCGCTATCTCGTCCTGGGTGATGTCGACGAAAGACCAATCACCAAGCTTCTCCCTTCGCATTATGATGCGGGTTCCTACGATGCTGCGATTAGAAGAGAAACCGGCAATCCCATGTCGTCCATTACGAAGAACCTCACGTTTTTCCAGGAGAAGATGGCAGGGGATGATTTCGACCACGGGCAATTGCTCGAAGGCCTTCGCCGACTCACGACCATCTTCGTCGAGGTGGACGATTATCGCGACGCGCAACCCATATTCGAGAGTGTGAATTCCAAGGGCGTGCCGCTTAACGTAGCGGATATGGTGCGCAATTACCTTCTGCTGACAGAAAGTCATGACGAGCAGACGCGTCTCTTCGAGGAGTATTGGAAGGTGAGCCAGGAGATGTTCGCGCCCGACCCAGGCTCCCTCAAGCTCAATACGGGAATCAAGTGCTGGCTTGCCATTCGTCTCAAGGGTGCCCGCATTCAAAGCGCAGAGCAAACATACGCCTCGTTCAAGAGATACGTCGAGGATGTTTACCAGGGCGACAAGGAACCCATCCTGCGCGAACTTCGTGGTTTTTGCCTGATGTGGGCGGAAAACTATCGCTATCACGGTGTCAAGAAATACAGGTCCGGTTCTGATTGGGCAAAATTGGGGACTCCTGCGCTCACATCCGGCTACAAACTCAAGAAGGCGGATAACGAGGAATACGCAAGAGAGTTTCGCGAGAAGCTACGCAATGCAGATTCCCGTTGGTAGCGTTGTTGATTCGTTAGGAGATGCGACATGATTGCCTCGCTTAAGTCGATTTCGGACATACTCGGAAAGCCGAATACGCAATATCTCATACCCGTGTTCCAACGTGTCTACTCATGGGATCGCATGCAGCGCGAGCAGCTGTGGAAAGACATGATGAAAGCAGATTCCAGTGCGGATGGGCATTTTACGGGCTCATTCATCTACCGTCCTGAGGTCAGCGGAGCCCGTGGCGACTCTGATGCCCCATCTGGCCACACGAAGGTCGATTTGATTGATGGCCAACAGAGGCTTACCACGATTACGCTCATGCTCGTGGCACTTAGGGACAGGGTGCGCGACATGGGCAACGAGAGGCGGGCAAACGAGATAGACGAGACATATCTGCACGCCGCGCCTGGAGTGCCCAAGCTCGTTCTCTCGGATTCGGATGCTCCCACCATGGCGCATCTCATCGATGGCGTTCCGGCTCCTGGTGAGGATGAGGTGCCCCAGCTCGTCATCGAAGGGTACGAGTTCTTCAAGGAAAGGGTTGAGGAGTCACCCATCGATACCGATGCCGTCATGAGTGGACTCGACAGGCTATACGTGGTTGCAGTCGAGCTCGAAGAGGACGACGCGCCACAGCAGGTGTTTGAGAGCCTCAATGCGAAGGGGCGCCCGCTTTCGACAATCGACTTGCTTCGCAACGTCATCATGGCAAAGTATGGCGCGACCGAGCAGCAGAGGCTGTTTGATGTGTATTGGGCACCCATTGACGAGGCGTTTCACCAATTTGGCGCCGAGCAGGACATGTATCTCGACGCGGCGCTCCACGCCTGGGCCGAAAAACACGCTCCGAGTATCCGCGCGTCCAAGCGCAGCGAGCTCTATCAGGCGTTCAGGGCTTATCTCGGAGGACATGACTCCATTTCGCTCGAGGAATTGCTCAGGTCGATTAACGAGGGCTGCCTTGCCTTTGCCGCCGATCCCGGTTCCCCGGAGGCCAAGAAGCATCTGGATTGGGCCGTGGAAAAGCCCCAGGGGCTCATCTCCCAGAGCAAGCTCTTCGGTGATTGATTGGCAGCGACAAGGACCGTCGCTGCCAATCGAACGTGGGTGCACGAAAAAAGCCCGCATTAGCGGGCTTTCGGTTTTGAGTGGTGGAGATGAAGGGATTCGAACCCTCGGCCCCCACGTTGCGAACGTGATGCTCTCCCAGCTGAGCTACATCCCCACAAACGCGGCGCATTGCGGCGCGCGGGTTAGGATTATAGCGCATTTCCCGCAAGCGGGAAGGGGCATTGCCGCGGCTTTATGCGATAATAGCCCCATGCAAACGAGCAATAACATATTCCGCATACTCATCATCGCGTGTGTCGTTCTCTTTATCGGAGCAATAGCCCAGCAGTTCTACATCTCGCATGTCGAATCGAGCTATGCCAAGTCGGGCGACGAGCTCGAGCAGGTCAAGGCAAATGTCGCTGCCGCTACCGAGCAAAATGATTCGCTCAAGCAGCAGCGCGAAGACACGTACATCGCCTGGCGCAACGCGCAGGGTCGCCTCTCGCTCTTTGGCGACAAGTCCGGCAAAGTCGCCTACCTCACCTTCGATGATGGTCCGTGCGATGCCCTCACGCCCAAGAACCTCGAGATCCTCAAGCAAAAGGGCGCCGTGGCAACGTGGTTCTGCCTGGCAAACGACGAGCTCTACACCTACCTCAACCTCGACTTGTGCAAGGAGATCGAGAAGCAGGGCTCGGCTGTCGGCATTCACGACTGGGATCAGGACGACTCGTACAGTTACTACAAGGGCGGCGTCGATAACTACTTCACGAGCGACTTTGACAAGGCCAAGGATAAGCTCGAGGCCGCCGTAGGCCACGAGATCAAGATCACGCGCTTCGCTGGCGGTAGCCTCACGATTGGCTATTACGATCCAGCCATTGGCAAGGCGCTCCCCCGCGCCATGCTCGAGCGCGGCTACCAGTACTTCGACTGGAACGTGCTTGCGGGCGATAGCGAGCCCTCGCAGTTCGTCAACGGCTCCACGCCCAAGGACAAGATCGTGAGCAACGTGCTGAGCGAGGCGGAGTTCTTTGCCAAGACCGATTCGCCCATCTGCGTGCTCATGCACGACAACCCTGGCAAGAACACGACGACTGAGGCACTGCCAGAGATCATCGATGGCCTGCGCGCCTTGGGGTACGAGTTCAAGACGCTCGATTTCGATGCGCCCGGTTTCTATCAGGTCGTGATCACCGAATGACGTATTCACGCGGACATCACGATGACGAGTACGGGCGCGAGAGGCGTCCGCGCCGTGACGTCCCGGAGCATGACGAGCGACGCAGTGGAAACGGCTCGAGTCGCTATTCCCGCTCGTCGGAGCGCTACGCACGCCATTCATCCGCCCAGCGAGGCGAGGAGCGTGTCGGAAGGCCCGGATCCAGGCAAAACCGTCAGCGCCGCGATGATTCCTCGCGTCCGCGCTATCGCGATGAGCTAGAGGGCCGTCGCAATGCGCCACGTTCCGCCCAGCGCCCTGCTTCGCGTGCCAGACAGTATGACGATGGCTATGATGAGAGATACGAGCAAAGCGCCGATGCGCGCGGCACCCGTCAGCGTGATGGCCGTGCAGGACGGCAACGAGACCAGCGAAACAGCCAATACGCCGGCGCGCGCGCTGGCCAGCGCAATGTCGCGCAGGCGACCCAGTACAGCCGCGACCGCTACGTGAGCCAGCCCGGCCAGCAGCGCGCTTCGTCCGTGAGCCAGCAGAACTACGAAAGGGCGCGCCGTGCCAAGCCCATCGACCCCCGCATGATTTTCGCGTTGGGAATCATCGCCCTTATCCTGGTTGCCGTCATCATCATTCGCTTTGTCACCTTTGGCGGTGTCGCAAGCGAGTACGGGGCTGCCAAGGCAGCCATCGATCAACAGCAAGCGCAGCTCACCGAGCTCGAGACCTCAAATGGCGAGCTCCAAGCCGAGATGGATTCCATGCAGGGTCTCATCGACCGCTACAACAACTCCGGCAAGAAGTAAGGGTAAGCAGGCCTCTGCTTGTCTGCTTGCATTGCCATCAAAACGGATGCGATATGTGCAAGAAGTTCGTGATACTGCCTCCTGACGAGATGCAGCAGGTGCTTGAGGGTCTGGAACAGGACTTGCCACTCGCGCGCGATATCGATGCGCTCGAGCATGCGCAGATCGCCTATCCGGGATCCATCGTCCCCGTCATCGTGCCGCAGGGTGGCAGCTTGCAACTATGGGAGCTCTGCTGGGGCTTTCCCGCGGACTGGCAGAAGGGTCGCGTCTTCAACACGCGCATCGAGACGGCTCTGGGTCCCAATCCCGGCATGTGGCGTCTTCCCATCACCGAGGGGCGCTGCATCGTCGCGACCGGTGGGTTCTTCGAATCCCACCAGAGCGAGACGCGAACGAGTCCGCGCTCGGGCAAGCCAATCAAGATCCAGTACCGTTTCGAGGACCCCGAGGGCTATCCGCTGCTCCTGGCTGCCGTCGCATCCGATGATTGCTTCTCCATCGTGACCACCACGCCCAACGCATCGGTAGCTTCCGTCCACGATCGCATGCCGCTCGTATTACGTCAGCCCGAGGTTGCCCAGTGGTTGGGGCAGGGTTATGGCATGCTTGCCGATAGGAGCGCGGTGCGGCTCGCCGCGCAGCCGGAGGAGCCAGCACAGCCTGGCAGCTGCAATCCTCTGCAGGAATCGCTGTTCTAGCACGTCCTCCTGACGGCCTCGCGCCAGCCCGCCAGCAGCTCCTCGGCATATGCTGGCCTCATCTGCGGATCAAACACGCTGTCCGTCGTGCGCATTGCACGCAGCTCGTCGGTGCCGCTCCAAAAGCCGTTCGTGAGTCCTGCGAGGTAGGCGGCCCCCATCGCGGTCGATTCAATATTGGCCGGCCGGTGAATCTGCGTCTGCAGGATGTCGCTCTGGAACTGCATGAGGAAGTCGTTTGCCGACGCACCGCCATCGACGTTAAGCTGCCTGATCTTGAGCCCGGCGTCCGCTTGCATGGCACCGGCGAGGTCGTGCACCTGGTATGCGAGTGCCTCGAGCGCCGCGCGGGCGATATGGGCACGTCCCGTTCCGCGCGTGAGCCCGTAGATGGCGCCACGTGCCTCGGGCTTCCAATACGGAGCACCCAACCCCGTGAAGGCGGGAACGACGTAGACGCCGCCGGTGTCCGCGATGCTCTCGGCGAGCTGTTGGGTTTCGTGCGCGCCCTGGATGATGCCGAGCTCGTCGACGAGCCACTGTATGAGGGCGCCCGCCATGAAGACGCTGCCCTCGAGGGCGTACTCGGTATGCTGCGCGCCCGGGGCCGACGCCACGATGGTCGTGATGAGCCCGTTTTTGGAGGCAACGGCCTTCTCGCCCGTATGCAGCAGCAAGAAGCAGCCCGTGCCGTAGGTGTTCTTGGCCTGACCCGCCTCGAAGCAACACTGACCGAAGAGTGCGGATTGCTGGTCGCCCGCCACGCCGCAGATGGGGATGCCCGCCGGAATGTTGGGGTAGTCGGTCACGCCGAAGTGGCTCGCGCTCGGACGCACTTCGGGCATCATCTGCGCGGGAATGTCGAAGAGCTCGAGCAGCTCGGCATCCCAGGAGCCCTCGTGAATGTTGTAGAGCATCGTGCGGCTCGCGTTGGTAACGTCGGTCGCATGCACCTTGCGGCCCGTGAGGTTCCAGATGAGCCAGCTGTCGATGGTGCCGAAGAGCAGGCGGCCCTCATCGGCAAGCTCGCGTGCGCCAGCCACGTTGTCGAGCAGCCACTTGATCTTGCTCGCTGAGAAGTACGCGTCCGGATGCAGGCCCGTGGTGCGCTCGATGTGCTCGCAGGTGCCCGACTCGGAGCAAAGCTCCTCGATGATCGGCGCCGTGCGACGGCATTGCCACACGATCGCGTTGGCGATGGGACGGCCGGTCTCGCGGTCCCAGATGATGGTCGTCTCGCGCTGGTTGGTGATGCCGATGCTGTCGATGTGCTTGGCATCGAGTGCATGCGAGGTGAGCAGATCGGTGAGCGAGCCGAGCTGCGAGAAGATGATTTCCTGCGGGTTGTGCTCGACCCATCCGGGTTGCGGATAGAGCTGCCCGAACTTGCGCTGCACGGCATCGACGAAACGCCCTTCGCGGTCGATGAGAACGGAGCGTGACGAGGTCGTGCCCTGGTCAAGGGCAATCACATACGAATCGCCCATCATGCATCCTTCCCAACATGCTCGTCGAGCCAGGCGGCAACATCGTCGTAGACCTGCATGCGGTCGACCTCGTTGAGGATCTCGTGGCGCATGCCCTCGTAGATGTTGACGGTGACATCCCGCACGCCAGCCTCGCGGGCCATCTTGGCGACTTTGCGCACGCCTTCGCCCATGGAGCCCACCGGGTCGCCGGCTCCGGCGATGAAGAGGAGGGGCAGCTCATGGGGGATGGCGCGGAAGGTGGCGGGAGAGCAGGCCTCCTTGGCAAGCGCCGTGAGCGACGCGTAGCCGCCGGCGCCGAACGAGAAACCGGATTTCTCGTCAGCAAGATAGGCGGCGACGTTGTCCTTGTTTGCGGAAATCCAGTCCGCCTTCGTCTCGGCTCCTTCGATGGCCTTGTTGAAGCTATCCACGACCAGGTAATCCAAGAGCTTGCTCTTGTAATCCTTGCCGCGAAGTGCCGAGATGGCGCGGGCAAGGGCGTTGCCTGCCGTCGAGACGACGGGCGCGATATAGCCCGTTCCGCAGAGAATGGCACCCGCGAGGCCTTCGCCATGGCGTGCGATGTAGTCGCGCATGATATAGCTGCCCATCGAATGCCCGAAGACGAAGTAGGGAAGGCCAGTCGGCGTGCGCGCAAGCATGAGCGAGCGCATGTGATGCACGTCCTCGATGAGATGGTTTGCGCCCTCGCGCGGATCGAGGCCACCCCAGGAAACGGCATCCGAAATGCTATCGCCATGGGCAAGGTGATCGTAGCCGCCGACGATGAAGCCCTTGCCGGCCAAGAAGCGCGCGAAGTCGTCGTAGCGCATGATGTGCTCTGCCATGCCGTGCGCGACCTGAATGACGCCGCGCGGCTCGGCATAGCTCTCGTCGCGCCAGATGTAGCCGCGTATGGTCGTCGCGGCGTCGGTACTTGCAAACGAGATGGGCTCTCGCGTGATGGTATCGGCCATGATGCCTCCCGGGTGACGTTCGTTGTGGGCAATATTATAATCGCGGTATGAACCGAAGGCCCAACAAAGCACGCAAGCAAGGCGCAATCTCACGACTGGTGAATCATTGGATCGACCGTCTCATCGGTGCCGTGTCGCGACGATCCCTCACCGACCAGGAGGAGCAATACTCCTCCCATCAGACCACACGCGACTTCATCTTCAATAGCGTTGGCATCGGCGTGTGGGGTGTCGTGTTCCCGTTGCTCACCATCGTCGTCACGCAATGCGTCGGCGTCGACCAGGCGGGCATCTTCTCGCTTGCCTTCGTGACGGGCACCTTGCTCATGATCATCGGCAATTACGGCGTGCGCACCTACCAGGTCTCCGATATCGACGAGGACCACTCGTTTGCCGATTACCAGATCAACCGCATCCTCACCTGCATCCTCATGGTGGTGGCGGGCTATGTCTACTGCTGCATCCGCGGCTACGAGTCCGACATGTTCGTCATCAGCATGGGCGTGTACCTATACCGCATGGTCGATGCACTCGCTGACGTGTACGAAGGCCGCTTGCAGCAGGTCGACAAGATGTACCTCGCGGGCATTTCGCAGGCATTCAGGAGCGCGGTCGTGCTCATCGTGTTCAGCGTCGTGCTCTTCATCACGCGCAATTTGGGCTTCTCGTGCATCATCATGGCCATCGTCGCGGCCGCGAGCCTCATCGTCCTCACGATTCCGCTTGCCTACATGGAGACGCCCAAGTCGCGCCAGTGGACCACGAAGAGCATCGCCAACCTCTTCAAGCGCTGCTTCCCGGTCTTCGTGGCGCTCTTCCTCTATTGCCTCATCGACAACATGCCCAAGTTCATGATGGAGGGCCCGCTGTCCTACGACAACCAGCTCTACTTCAACGTGCTGTACTTCCCCGCGCAGGGCATCCTGCTCACGGCGAGTCTGCTCTACAAGCCACTGCTGCTGCGCCTTGCCGCAGCCTGGGACAATCCCGATAGCCACCGCACCTTCAACATCATCATGGCGGCCGTGTTCGGCGCCATCGTGGTGATTACCATCGCCAACCTCATCATCATGGGCTGGATCGGCATTCCCATCATGAGCTGGCTGTACAGCACTGATTTCGAGCAGTTTCGCGTGCTCATGTACCTCATGATCATCGCCGGTGGCGTCACGGCCGCCATCGATTTCATCTACCAGCTCATCACCGTGCAGCGTCGCCAGAACAGCGTCGTGAAGCTCTACCTCATCACCTTCGCGTTCTCGCTCATCGCATCGTTTGCCCTCATCAACTCCATCGGCCTCATGGGGGCGGTCATCACCTACCTTGCCGAGATGTGCCTGCTGCTCGTCCTGATCGTGCTGCAGTTCGCGAACATCAGCGTGAGCACGCGCAGGCGCTCGACGAAGGTCGAGAGCTCGAGCCGTTTCTGGGGGTAGGTATGACGAGTGTGCAGGCGAAGACTCCCGTCTTGCTCATGGTTTCGGGAGGGTCGGATTCCACGGCCCTGCTCGAGCTTGCCTGTGCCTATGTTGCAGGGGAGGATGACGAGCTCATCGCCCAGCTCTCCAAGCAGCTCCCGTCGCCTGAATGCGCCGAGCTTTTCGTGCTGCACGTCAATCATTTGCTGCGCGGCGAGGCTTCTGACGGTGACGAGCGCTTCGTGCGCGAGCTCTGCGATGCCCATGGCGTGCCGTGCGAGGTGGTGCGCGTGGACATCGATGCGCTCGCACGCACGCGCAAAGGCGGCATGGAAGCCATCGCGCGCGAGGAGCGCTACTGTCTGGCACACGTGGCACTGGAGCGTGCATGCGCGCAGACGGGCGCCAAGAGCGGGCTCGTCTGCACGGCGCATACGCTTGATGATCGCGTCGAGACCTTCTTCATGCGCACGCTCGTGGGAACGGGCCCCGGTGGCCTGGCGTCCATTCCGCGCGAGCGGGGCAACCTGCGCCGTCCGCTACTCGATGCGACGCGCGAGCAATTGCGCGACTGGCTGAGGGCGCGACATCCGGGCATCCCCGATGAACAGTTATGGCGCGAGGACGAGACCAACATCACGGGTGACAGCTTTCGCAGCCAGGTGCGCCGCGAGCTCATGCCGGTTGCCCGTCACCTACGCCCGGGTTTCGAGCATGTGCTCGCGCAGACCATGGACCTCATCGCCGATGAGGAAGAGGAGCGCTGCCAGCAGGTCGAATCAATCGTGTATCGCACGCTCGCTTGGGATGGGGACGAGGCCCACATCCCTTGCGGTGCCTTCGAGGGCACGGGTCGCCCGTTGGCGCGGCGCATCCTGCGTAGCTGCCTGCTCGTGGTCAATCCCGACGCACGCCTCGAGGCAACTCAGATCGATCGTGTGCTCGATGGGCTAGCCAGCGAGGGATTCACGACCGAGACCTCAGGTGGCTTGCGTACGAGCGTGCACGACGGCACGCTCGTCATCCGCAAGGCTCAGTAAACCAGGCAAGACAAATTCCGCCCCGGCGGCTTCTGTCTTACCCTCATCGCACGCTGACGCTCGCTATTCCCGGAGCGGAGGCGGTCACCGCCTGGAACGCCTTGGGCGTGACGTAGGAGACGAGCACGTTTCCGTTTGCGTCCAGAGCCTCGATCGTGCTGCCGGCGTTGCCGCTCAGACGCTCCATGAGATGCGCCTGCGTTCCATCGGTGAAGTCCTCTGCCATGCCCGCGGCTCCGACGAGGATGACATCACCTCCGTTGACCGTGGCGCCGTATTCGTAATCCAGGCCGCTGTCATCGGCATCCGATGCGCCGCTTACGAGCACGGTTCCCCCGTTGATGACGATGTAGCCGTTCGAGTCGAGTCCATCGCCACCGGCGTCCACGGTAAGGGTGCCTCCGTCAATTTGGATGAGGTAGGCATCGTCGATGTCGGGGACGTTGCTTTGCTTGCCGTCTGCCTTGCCGGGAGTCGGTGCACCCTGCTCACCTGCGGGCGGTGCGCCCCTATCGCCCTCGGGTCTCGCGGGTGGCTCACCCCCGTCGCTTTCGGGCCCCGCAGGCGGCTCGCCCCTATCACCCTCGGGCCCTGCCGCTGCCTCGCTCGCCTCGCTTGCCTCCTTCTCGGCTTCGGATTGCGATGCGTTCACGCCATCATCGCTTGCGACGATGGAGCTGTTGCCACCACGCACGTAGATCCTCTCCGCCTCGAAGCCCTCCGTGCTACTCTCGACGTCTACGGTGCCATCGGCAATGTAGAGCAAGTATTCCGAATGGAATCCGTCATCGCCGGCATTGACGGTGATGTCGCCGCCGCCGATCTTGATGGCTCCGCTTGCGAATGCGCCGTCTTCGGCAGAGGCGATGTCAACCGTGCCCCCGGTGACGACGAAGTCACCCTGCGAGCTAATCGCGTGGTAATGGGCGCCGTTCACGCTGAGTGAGCCCGATCCATTGACGGCCAGGTCGGATGCCGTGTAAATCGCTGCCTGCACCTCGTCTTCGCCCGCGGCAAGCGCATAGCCCGTGCCGTCGCTCAGCATGTTCGTCGAGCCGTCGGCAAGCGTGAGGTAGACCGCGTCTGCCTTGCTCACCTGGAGAGCCGGGCCGGCGTCGTTGTGGATGCTCGCACCATCCAGCACGAGCTGCGCCGTATCGTCGTTGCTCGGCAAGCTCACGTCGATGGTGCCATTGTCGAGCGATCCGCGTACGATATAGCTACCACCGGCGTCGATGGTGACTTTCGCGCCATCGACCTGCGCGCCTTGCCCTTGCACGCTCGCCGTATCGCCCTGGAGTTCTATGACCGTCGCCGTCGCCTCGTCATAGCTCGAATCCATGTCACGTTCCGTAAAGCCCAACTCGGACTCTATGCCCGCGTATTTCGTGTCCTTCTGCTGTTCTCCCTGTGCGGAGCAACCTGCCACGCTGGCGATGAGTGCGGCTCCGAGCAGGGTACCGACAAGAATCTTCTTCATGATGCCTTCACGCTCCTTTCGTGCGCCTTGCGGGCATGATAGGAGGCAGAGATTGAACAAAGATTGAACGTGGCGCTTGCTAGTGCCTGATCGGGAGCTCGACCGTAAACGTGATGCGGGCATTGCCCCTGTCGACAGAACTGCTGATGTTGCCGTCGTGGGCATCCACGATGGCGCGTGCGATGGCAAGGCCGAGGCCGTAATGCGCCGTGCTTGTCTCATCGTCGGTATTCGCGCGTGATTCGTCGGCTCGGGCGAACCGGTCAAAGAGCGCGGTCGTCTCGAGGCGCTCGATGTCATCGGGGCTTACGGCGTTGGAGACCTGCAGATGCGCCACATGCCCCGCGCGGGCGAGGGTGACTTGCACTTCCGTCTTCGCAACGCCATAGCTCAACGCGTTATCAAATAGGATGGCGACGAGCTGGGAGAGCTCGCCTTCGCTTCCCTCGACCGTGATGTCCTTGCCGATGTCGCAGGACAAGCTCATGCCTCGCTCGAACGAGACGGGTTCGTTGGAGAGCACCTCGGCTTCGACGATGCGGCTCAGGTTCACCTCGTCGTGCGAAGCAGTTTGCTCCTCCGTGCGTGCGAGTTCGAGGAGCTGGTTCACGAGGTGTCCCAGGCGCTTGTTCTCGTAGCGCACGTTTTGCAGCCACTTGTTTTCGCCGATTTCGCGCTCGAGCATCTCGGCGTTGGTCTCCATGACGGCGACGGGCGTCTTGAGCTCGTGTCCGGCATCGGAGATGAAGCGACGTTGCGCTTCGTAGGCTTGCCGCATGGGACGCACGATGCGCCCGGCGAGCCAGCGCGCGACGAAGAACAATGCCACGAGGGCGATGAGGCCCACGGCAAGCGTATAGCGAAAGAGCGTCCCCATGCTCTCGGTGACGAGCGTGTTGTCCATGAAGGCGACGAGCGTATATCCCGCCGTGCGCTCGACGGCGAACATGAGGGAGCCCTCGAGTCCGCTGCGCTCGCCCTTCATGGTGGCATCGCGCGCAAGGTTGACGAGCTCGCCGCTGGTATAGCCGCTCGATGTCGTGTTCTCGACGGCGACGACGTTGCCCAGGGCGTCGAAGAGCACGGCATAGTATGGTGCGGATTGCGGGCGCCCGTCCTCGAAACGCTGCGACATGCCGTCTGGTCGCACGAATCCCAGCGGCAGGCGATTCGTCTGATAGCCCGCGGCGTAATCCTCGAGCATGCGGGAGTTGCGATCATAGACCTCGGCATAGCTAAAGGCGTAGATGGCGATGAGCGTGGCGATGAAGAGCAGCGCGAGAACGGCCATGATCGCCGCGATGATGCGCCTGCGCGAGCGTTCGAAGAGCGTCGAGCTTTTCATGACCGCTCCTCATGGGGGATCTGGAGCTCGTAACCAATGCCCCGAACTGCCTTGATCTGGACGTGCGAATGCACGAAGGCGAGCTTCTTGCGGGTGAAGGTCAGATACACCTCGACCTTGTTGTATTCCGCATCGGAATCGCTTCCCCAGATGCGCTGCGCGAGCTGGTCGCGCGTGAGGATGCGGCCCTGGTTGCGCAAGAAGTACTCGAGTATGCGAAACTCCTTGTCACTCAGGCGCACGTCCTCGCCGGTCTCCGTGTTTTGCAAGGTGAGCGAGTGGCTATCGAGGGCGATATCGCCCGCCTGCAGCCTGCCAACAGGTTGCATGCCCGCGTTGCTCCGGCGTGTGAGGGCGCGCAGCCGGGCGAGAAGCTCATCGACGAGGAAGGGCTTGGTGAGGTAATCGTCGGCACCGCTGTCGAGGCCATGCACCTTGTCCTCGAGCTCGCCTTTGGCGGTGAGCATGATCACGGGTGTCGTGATGCCCGCATCGCGCAATTCGCGGACGATGCGAAAGCCGTCCTTGCCGGGCAGCATCACGTCGCAGATGATGGCGTCGTACACATCGTGCGTGCCGGCGAGCTGCGCTTCGCT
The DNA here is from genome assembly GCA_902478425.1 of uncultured Coriobacteriia bacterium. Lineage (GTDB taxonomy): Bacteria > Actinomycetota > Coriobacteriia > Coriobacteriales > QAMH01 > QAMH01. Next base: position 22,685 of record CABSKV010000009.1, read on the forward strand.
GCCATCGGCAAACCAGTCGACGTCGTATCCCTCCTGGCGCAGCAATTCCAGGAGAGCCTCGGCCATTCGCTGTTCGTCTTCTGCGAGCAAGAGCTTCATAGTTCGCCATTCTGTCCCGTTTGCGTGCGGGTTCATGATAAACGACCGGGTATCTTGATGGAAATGAGACAGCGAGGCTGAGCGCCTGTCAGGGACGTCATCTCATTTAGATAGAACGGAAGGGCAAGACAAAAGCCGCCGGGGCACAATTGTCTTGCCCTTCCGTTCCCGGACTTATCCAAAATGCCCCTTGCATGTACGGAATGCCTGGACGATAATCTCGCCGCTGTGTTTTTCTGCGAAGCTTCCGGAATCCCGCCAAGACGTGAGACCGGGAGTGGAGAAAACTCTGGAGAATCTCTTAAATGAGTGCCGAAGGTGCAAGACCCGCAAGGGTCGAAACTCTCAGGCAAAAGGACAGAGGCACATTTTTGACCTTCTCTGGCAGCGCTGTTTGGTTTTGCAAGGGAGGGTTTTTCTTATGGACGTCCTATACGACATCGTCGTAACCATCAACACCTATCTGTCCAACTACGTGCTCATCATCCTGCTCGTGGCCATGGGCTTGGTGTTCACCATTCGCACGAAATTCGTGCAGGTGCGCTTCTTCGGCGAGGGCATACGCCGCGTGTTCGGCGAGTTCAACCTCTTCGGCGGCAAGAAGAAGAGTGGCATCAGCTCGTTCCAGGCACTTGCCACGGCCGTCGCCGCGCAGGTCGGCACGGGAAACATCGTCGGCGCGTGTGGCGCCATCCTCATCGGTGGCCCGGGCGCCATCTTCTGGATGTGGCTCATCGCCTTCCTCGGCATGGCGACCAACTACGCCGAGGCCGTGCTCGCACAAAAGACGCGTGAGGTCGACGAGGACGGCACCGTCCATGGTGGTCCGGTCTATTACATCACCAAGGCGTTCACGGGTGCGGGCGGCAAGTTCCTCGCCGGCTTCTTCGCCGTGTCTATCATCCTTGCCCTGGGCTTCATGGGCTGCATGGTCCAGTCCAATTCGATCGCCGCGACCTGCAATACCGCCTTTGGCATCCCCACCTGGGTCATGGGCCTGCTCATCGTCTTCTTCGCGGGTCTCGTGTTCCTCGGCGGCGTGCAGCGTCTCGCATCCGTCACCGAGAAGCTCGTTCCCATCATGGCCATCATCTACCTCATCGGCGGCCTCGTCATCCTCGTCCTCAACATCCAGAACCTGCCGGGTGCCTTCGCGCTCATCTTCCAATGCGCGTTCAATCCGCAGGCCGAGGTCGGCGGCGTGACATTCGGCATCATCGCGGCCATAAGCCAAGGTGCCAAACGCGGCCTGTTCTCGAACGAGGCTGGCATGGGCTCCACGCCGCATGCGCACGCGCTGGCTGACGTGAAGGACCCGCACCACCAGGGTACCGTCGCCATGATCGGCGTCTTCATCGACACCTTCGTGGTCGTGACCATGACCGCGCTCGTCGTCATCTCCGTGCTCTACGTGGGTGGCCCGCTTTCCGTCGACGCGACGGGACTGACCGAGGGCATCGACAAGACCAACATGGCGCAGCTCGCGTTCGGCTCGTTCTTTGGTTCGACCTTCGGCAACTCGTTCGTCGCCATCTGCCTGCTCATGTTCGCGTTCTCGACGATTCTGAGCTGGAACCTCTTCGCCAAGCTCAACGTCGAGTACCTGTTCGGTCGTTTCGGCAAGATGCCGGTCAAGATCTTCTCGGTCATCGCGCTCATCTTCATCTTCCTGGGCTCGTTGCTTTCGAACGACTTGGTGTGGGAGCTCGCCGACATGTTCAACCAGCTCATGGTCATTCCCAATGCCATCGCGCTGTTCGCCATGTCGGGTGTGGTCGCGGCCGTCGTCAAGCAGCATCATCATGGCGAGAAGGTCGAGCTCGACAAGTAGAAAACGTGCCCCGGACTCAGCCTGTCTGGAAAGCGAAAGAACGAGAGACCCGCTCATGCGGGTCTCTTTGTTTGCGGTTTCGTGACGAAGCAGATATAGTCTTAACTTTCTATATGCACGTGACATAATGGTTCAAGCTGTTGTCTCGAGACGGAAAGGCGTTTGGTGTACGAGGACATACAGGAAGTGCTCCTCACGCAGGAGCAGATCCAAGCCCGCGTTGCGCAGATGGGTGCGCAAATCACCGTCGATTATGCTGACAGGCAACCCCTTGTCGTCATCTCGGTGCTCAAGGGTGCCGCCATCTTCATGGCAGACCTCGTGCGTGCCATCGAGCTCCCGCTCGAAATGGACTTCATGGCCGTGAGTTCCTACGGCATGAGCACCACGTCATCTGGGTCCGTGGAGATCGTCAAGGACCTGGGCACCTCGATCGAGGGCAAGCACGTCCTCATCGCCGAGGACATCCTCGATTCGGGCCTGACGCTGGACTTCCTCGTCAAGGAGCTTTCCGGCCGCAAGCCCGCGTCACTCGAGATCGCAACGCTGCTGCGCAAGCAAGGGGCGCAGAAGACCGAGCTTGCATGTGCGTATGTCGGGTTCGATTGTCCGGACGAGTTCATCGTCGGCTATGGGCTCGATTATGCCGAACGTTATCGCAACCTGCCGTGTGTTGGTGCGTTGAAACCAGAGGTCTACCAATAGGCCTGTGATTGCCAGATAAGGAGAACTTGAGTGGAAGAGCACAACAACCCCAAGAAGAAGGGCCCGAATATCCGCAGCGTCGTGCTGTACGTGCTGCTGGGTCTCGTGCTCGTCGCCCTCGTGGGAAGTCAGCTCCTGAACTTTGGCGCCCAGGAGGAGGTGGACGAGCTCATCACGAGCGACTTCGTCGCGGCGGTCAATGACGACCGCGTGTCCGAGGTCACCTACCACGCTGCGTCGGCGACGCTTGACGGCACTTATTACAAGGATGCGGCGGCCAAGGAGGCCGGCGAGCTGTCGAGCTTCAAGTCGACCTACACGGGCGATGACATGCTCCAAGAGCTCATGGCGGCTCACCCCGAGGTCAAGTACAACGAGGATGTCACCACCTCGGGTTGGATCACGACCCTGCTCACGACGCTTCTGCCGCTGCTTCTCATCTTCGGCGTGCTCATCTTCTTCATGTCGCAGGTGAGCGGCGCGAACAACAAGCAGATGCAGTTCGGCAAGACCAAGGCCAAGAAGGTATCGGAAGAGACGCCCAAGGTGCGCTTCTCCGACGTTGCCGGTATCGACGAGGCCGTCGAGGAGCTCGAGGAGATCAAGGACTTCCTCTCCAATCCCGCCAAGTACCAGGCGATGGGTGCGAAGATCCCGCGTGGCGTGCTGCTCGTGGGCCCTCCGGGCACGGGCAAGACGCTACTCGCACGTGCCGTCGCGGGCGAGGCGGGCGTTCCCTTCTTCAGCATCTCCGGCTCCGACTTCGTCGAGATGTTCGTCGGCGTGGGCGCGTCGCGCGTGCGTGACCTGTTCGCCCAGGCCAAGGAGGCCGCGCCGGCCATCATCTTCATCGACGAGATCGATGCCGTCGGTCGTCAGCGTGGTGCCGGTCTCGGTGGTGGTCACGATGAGCGCGAGCAGACGCTTAACCAGCTGCTCGTCGAGATGGACGGCTTCGAGACCAACGACTCCGTCATCATGATCGCCGCGACCAACCGCGTCGACATCCTCGATCCCGCCCTTC
>CABSKV010000010.1 GCA_902478425.1 uncultured Coriobacteriia bacterium
GCAGAAGCGCATGACCTCGCCGTCGGTGCGACCCTTGGGGTCAAAGTCGCAGCCACCTTTGCCGCCGCCCATCGGAAGCGTGGTGAGGCTGTTCTTGAAGACCTGCTCGAAGCCGAGGAACTTGAGGATGGAGAGGTTCACGCTCGGATGCAGGCGCAGGCCGCCCTTGTAGGGGCCGATGGCGCTGTTGAACTGCACGCGAAACGCACGATTGACCTGAACCTTGCCATCGTCATCGACCCACGGCACGCGGAAGGTGATGATGCGCTCGGGCTCGACGATACGCTCGAGCAAGCCTGCCTTCTCGTATTCGGGATGAGCCTCGATGACGGGCTCGAGAGATTCCAGAACCTCGGTCACGGCCTGGATGAACTCCGGCTGGTCGGCATCCTTTGCCTTGACCTGTTCGATGATGCGCTGTACGTAACTCACGGTTTTCTCCTTGTCTATGACGGGACGCGTGCATTATAGGTTTTGAAGTTCCCATAACGTCACCGAATTAATGAAATAGAAACAATCGCGGAATGTGCCAGGGGGCGGACCCGAGGCACATCCTGCGTGGTAAGCTTGCATGACATACTGTTTTGAGGAGGAACCATGAGTCTGCTCGAATCTTCCAACGAGTACTGGGAATTCCTGGGCCAGTGCACCCAGTGCGGGCATTGCACGCAAGCCTGCGAGTCGCTCACCACGGCTGACATGACGCTCGGCGATATCGCCAAGGCCCTGCTGGATGCCCAGCGCAACGCGTCGACGGCAGAGGAGCTTGCCGCCGAGCTTGCAAGCGACCCGCAACTCACCCAGGCGGTACGCGGCTGCTTCTTCTGCACCACCTGCAAGAACACCTGCTTCGCGCACAACGACGTCTCCTCGCTCATATACCACGCGCGCGACGATTACCAGAAGCTCGGGCTCATTCCCCGTAACACCTACTCGAGCGTCGAGGTCGACAAGGAATGGGATATCTTCACGGCCTATCGCGCCATCCACGGCATCGACCTCACCGACCTCACCCGTCACATCAAGACCGAGACCCACGATGCGGCCACCGATTGCAAGGTCGCGTTCTTCCCCGGCTGCTCGCTCGCCGCCTATGCCCCCGAGCTCACGCGCGAGATATTCGAGACCCTCGACGAGCTGGGCGGCAAGGCGACGATGATTGACCACTGCTGCGGCTCGCCCCTCAAGAGCGCCGGCTTCTTCGACCGCGCCGAGGCGCTCTGCGACCGCTGCTGCGATGAGATCGCGTCTTCGGGCGCAAGCACGCTCGTCTGCGTGTGCCCCGGCTGCAAGAACGCCATGCAAGCTGCCCTCGACCGCAACGGCATGGACGTGCGCGCCATAAGCCTCTCGGCGTTTCTCCTCGAGCATGGCTTCACGCCCAAGCACCCGCTTCCCGAAGGCAGCTACTGCATGTCGAAGGCCTGCCAGGACCGAGATGGCAGCTGCCTGGACGCCACCTTGGAAGTCCTCGGCCTAGACGGGGATACCGTCGAGATCTTCCACGGCTGCTGCGGAGCCGGCGGAGCGGTGAACTCGTTCGAACCCGAGCGCGTGGACGCGCAGACCGAGGTGAAGCTCTCGTTCGCGCCCGAGGGCTCGACCGTCGTCACCATGTGCCCCACCTGCACCTATACCTATGCCTTCTACTTGATGGGGCATCCGCGCGAGCTAGGCAACAAGCACTACGCCGAGCTCCTCTTCGATTCGCAAATCGACTGGGATCTGGTCTTCGCGCAACTCCAGAGCATGTGGACGGGCGAATACGGCCCGTGGCTTTCGCAGGTCTTCGCGTAAGGGATGGTGACGAGCATGAACGCACACGAGATGACAAACGACGCGCCTGTCGCCATCATCGGCTTTGGCGCGGCCGGCTTCAACGCTGCCGTCGGTCTGCGCACAGGCGGCTATACCGGCCCCATACGCGTGTTCTCGGATATCGAGACCCTCCCCTACAGCCCCATCCTCACCTCCTATTACGCTGGCGGCGAGCTGAGCTACGAGGAGTGCTTCCCGTGGAGCCAGGCGGAAATCGACGAGCTCGGACTCGAGGTCATACAGGAGGGCCCCGTGACCAGGCTCGACACCAGGGAACACCTCGTCTTCACGGAGCATGGCTCCTATCCGTACTCCAAATGCGTCATCGCCTCGGGCTCCGTCCCCACGCCCGTGGGCTTTCCGCGCGATTGTGGCTATAGTCCGCTCATGCTGCGCACGATGGACGACGCCGAGCGCCTGAAGGATGCCATCACGAACCCCGGCTGCTCGCGCATGCTCGTGAGCGGCACCTCGATGGTCTCGCTCAAGACCGTCGAAGCCTGCCTCAACCGCGACGTCGAGGTCACGCTCGTCGGCATCATGGACCACGTGCTCGACATGAACGCGCTGCCCGAGGCCGCCGAGCGCTTCGAGCGGGGCCTGACGGCGCAGGGCGTCACGCTTAGGCTCTCCAACCCCATCAAGGACGTGAAGGTCGTCGAGGACGCCGCCCATCCGCTCGGTCGACAGCTCGAGGTCACGTTTGCCAACGGCGACGTCGAGAGCTTCGACGAGATCTTCGTCGCGCACGGCATGCGCAACAACCTCGGCTTCGTCGAGGAGGGCTCGCTTGCCCTCGATCGTGGCATCATCGTCGACGAGTTCATGCGCTCGAGCGACCCGGACGTATACGCCGCCGGCGACGTGGTGCAGGGCACCGAGCTCATCAGCGGCGACAAGCGCATCGTCGGCATCTGGAAGAACGCCGCCCTGCAGGGTGCCTGCGCGGGCAGGGCAATCGCCGCCGAGCTCGCGGGCAAGACACCGGAGTGCCCCTGCGCCGAATCGCTCGCGATGAACACGATCGCCGTGCGCGGGACGCTCTTCATCTCGGCGGGCACCATCCAGCTCGACGACGACAGCCATGTCGAGGTCGAGGAAGGCGACGTCATGACCGTCGTGCGCATCTTCGAGGGCGAGGGTGACGCGCGGCGCCTCGTCGGCTTCAACATCACCTGCGATGTCGACGAGCCGGGCGGCGATGCCTACGACCTGGGTGCCATACTCACCATGCGCGTGCGCGACGACTGCACCCGAACGGGGAAATGAGACAACGAGACTGAGCGTTTGTCTCATTTTATAGAGAGGGATGAGAGATGACCGAGAAGAAGCGCCGCTTCAACCTGACCACCTGGATACTCATATCACTTGTCGCCGGTATTATCGTGGGCCTCGTATGCAGCTATCTCATACCTGCGGGCTCCGTCGTCGATGACGTCTTCATCGAGGGCATATGCTACGTATGTGGCCAGTGGTTCGTGCGTCTCATGCAGATGCTCGTCGTGCCGCTCGTCTTCTGCTCGATCGTGTGCGGTGCCGCATCCATGAGCGACCCGAAGATGCTCGGCAAGGTCGGTGTCGGCACCATCGCCATCTACCTGCTCACCACCGCCCTGGCCGTCATCATCGCCATCATGCTCGCCGAGGTGTGCAAGCCGGGCGTGGGCCTGGACATGGCAGCCATCGTCGCCGTCGAACCGAGTGCCACGACCACCGAGCAGACCTTCGCCGACATGCTCATCAACATCATCCCCAAGAACGTCGTTGCCGCGATGAACAACGGCGACATGCTCCCCATCATCTTCTTCGCCCTCATGCTCGGCTTCATCCTGGGCCGCCTCGGCAAGAAGGTCGCCACGGTGAACCGCTTCTTCACGCAGTTCAACGCCATCATGATGAAGATGATCGGTGTCATCCTGCGCGTGGCCCCCATCGGCATCTTCTGCCTCATCACGCGCACCTTCTGCAACCTGGGCATCTCGGGTGTGCTGCCGATGGTCAAGTTCATCGGCACGGTGTACCTGGGCCTGGCCGTGCAGTTGCTCGTCGTGTACATGCTCATCCTGTTCATCGGCACGCGACTCAACCCCTTCCACTTCCTGCATAAGTTCTGGCCGGTCATGGCATTCGCATTTTCCACGAGCTCGAGCAACGCGACCATCCCGCTCAACATGGAGACGCTCGAGAAGAAGGTCGGCGTGGACAATCGCGTCGCGTCGTTCACCATCCCGCTGGGTGCGACCATCAACATGGACGGCACCGCCATCATGCAGGGCGCGGCGGTCGTCTTCATCGCTCAGGCCTTCGGCATCGACCTGTCCATCGCGGCACTCGTCACCGTCGTGCTCACGGCCGTAACGGCCTCCATCGGCACGGCGGGTGTTCCCGGCGTGGGCACTATCATGCTCGCGATGGTCTTCGATTCCATCGGCCTTCCCGCCGAGGGCGTCGCGATGATCATGGGCATCGACCGCATCCTCGACATGGGCCGCACCGCCATCAACATCACCGGCGACGCCGTGGTCACGACCGTCATGGCAAACGTCGTCGGTCTGCTCGACAAGGACGTCTTCAAGAACAAGGATTACGGGGCCATCGACGAATCCGACCTGGATGCGCCGACCGATCCCGTCGATTACGACGAGTTCACCGAACACGGCGACCCGACCGAGGTCGGCGAGCAAGGCGAGCCCGACCGCTTCAAGGACATGGAGTACCCGACCGTAGGCAAGGGAGCAGACGATGAGTAATTTCCAGGTGCAGGACCTTACGCTCGAGCACGACGCCAAGAGCATCTTCGGGCAAATGTATCGTCCCGACGAGGCCACGGATGGCAAACGCGTACCGCTCATGATCTGCGCCCATGGTTTCGGGGGCAACCACGAGTCGTGCGAGGCATACGCGCGCGAGCTGGCGCGACGCGGATATGCCGCCTATTGCTTCGACTTTTGCGGGGCGACTAACTCGAAGTCGAGCGGCACGGTTCACGACATGACCATCTTCACCGAGCAGCAGGACATGGAAGACGTCTACGACGAGCTTGCCAAGCTGTCCTACGTCGACCTCAACAACGTGTTCCTGTTCGGCATGAGCATGGGTGGTGCCGTGGCATCGCTCGTCGCCGCGAACAAGAGCAACGTCATCAAGGGCCTCATACTGCTCTACCCCGCCTTCAGCATTCCCGGTGACATACGCCGGGCGTGGCCCAATCGCGAGGAGTTCCCCGAGACCTTCGGCATCTTCAACGCCGAGGTCGGTCGAGCCTTCATCGAGGCCATCTACGATTTCGATTTCTACGACGTCATCGACAAGTATGCCGGCCCCGTACTCATCTTGCACGGCATGAGCGACGACATCGTGGCCTCGGGCTATTCGGTGCGCGCTGTCAACATCTACCCGCGCGCGAACCTCGAGCTCATCGGCGAAGTCGGGCATGGCTTCACGGGCGGCGCCTTCAAGTACGCCGTGCGCAAGATCGTCGGCTTCCTCGACGAAGAGGCCGACCTGCCCGACGAGTCAGGCCTCGACGGAGACCTGAACTTCAAGGGCGGCGGGATGTTCGGCTAAGCGCAACGCGGGCTTGCTTTCGCACCCGATGCGCTTAACCTCCCAAGTAATTTATCTTAGTGGCAGCTATTAAGACAAAACCGCCCCGGCGACATTTGTCTCATTAGGCTAGGCTGTGCAAGCCACGCCCCTCGATGATGACGTAGTGCACGGCCATCGGGCCATGCACGCCCTCGACGCGCACGAGCTCGATATCGGCCGTCGCTGACGGACCGCTGATGAAGCAGATCTGCGAGGGCAGCTTGTCGCCGTTCGGCGCGCCTTCCTCGTCGAGCTCGGCAAGCCAATCGCCCATGGTCGCCTTCACGTCGGCGGCGTTGACGATCGCGATGTGCACCGGCGGCAGCAAGCTGATGGCACGCCCGCAATTCTCGTCGCAGAGCTGGACGATGGTGCCGGTCTCGGCGATAGCACCCTTGGCAAACGTGATGCCGTAGCGAGCCGCGTTGCACGCGTCGACCATTGCGTCGCGCCCGGCAGAGGCATCCCAACGTGTGAGCTCGGTGACCTTCTTGTACTTCTCGAGCACCTCGGGGACGTCCATCTTCTCGATGCGATGGTCATCGGCAAAGACGACCGAGCCACGCTCGCCGTCGGCCTTGATGATGTCCTTGACGACCTTGGCGACCTCGGCCGACTTGCAGCGATGCACGCCCACACGGATCTTCTCGGCCTCCTCGGCGAACATGTCGACGAGACGCGCGTGCGAAAGCCCGTCGGTACGGCGCGCAGGCGGGTTCTTCTCGTAGCCGAGGGGCTCGACGTGCTGCGGGACCTCCTCATGTCCAAGTTGCCTCGAGATGGGAGCAAGAAAGCTCTCAAGTGTCGCACGCTCCATCACGCACCGCCCTTCTGGTCCTTGTCGTCATGCTCGGCCTTGCACTCCTCGGCACGGGCCGCGTTATGCTCGGCCAGCCAGGTGCGGAAGCGGTAGGGCGCGATGACGTCGAAATCACGTGATGAGGTCCAGCTGCCGAGCACCGGAATCCATGCACTGCGCTCGTCAAGCGAGGAGCCACCGCGCGTGAGGATGTTCATGACGGGACGCCCGAGGCGCATGAGCGCCATGTACAGCGGGCTACTCGACCACATAGCCTGCATGGTCTTGAAGATGGGCACTTCGACCTTGTTGTTCTTGCCCGTGTCGACGATGTTGATGCGATGCTCGCGCACGAGGTCGTGGATGGGAATCTTCACCGGGCAATGCTCGGTGCAGGCACCGCACAGCGTGCAGGCAAAGGTCATCGCCTTGGCGTTGGCCTCGCCATAGCCCACGAGCTCGGGCGTGAGCACGATGCCCATGGGGCCGGGATAGATGGAGCCGTAGCCGTGGCCGCTGATGTGGCGATAGACCGGACAGATGTTGAGGCAGGCGCCGCAGCGGATGCAGCGCATCATCGGTTCAAATTCGGAGTTCAAAAGTTCATGGCGTCCGTTATCCATGATGATGTAATGAACTTCCGCCGGCCCGTCAAGTTCATCTTCGCGACGTGCACCGGTGTCCACGCTGAAGTACGCCGTCATCTTTGAACCCACCGCGCTCTTGGGCAGTAGCGCCATGAAGATGTCGAGGGACTCGAGCGTGGGGACGATGCGGTCGATGCCGACGAAGACGATCTGCACCGGCGGGAAGGTATCGACCATACGGCCGTTGCCCTCGTTGGTGACGAGCGTCACCGAGCCGGTCTCGGCCACGGCGAAGTTGCAGCCGCGTATGCCCACCTGCGCGCTCAAGAACTCCGGGCGCAACATCTCGCGCAGGAAGTGCGTGATGTGCTCGGGGACGTTATCACCCTCGTAGCCGCAGCGCTTGCGGTAGAGCTCGGCGATGTCGTCGCGCGTGTGGTGCAGCGCGGGCACGACGATGTGCGAGGGCATGTCGCACGCCGTCTGCAGGATGTTCTCGGCGCAGTCGGTCTCGATGACGTTGACGCTTGCCTCCTCGAGCACGTGGTTGAGGCCGATTTCCTCGGTCATCATGCTCTTGGACTTGACGGCCTTGAAGGCGCCGTGGTTCTCGAAGATGTCGAGCGCCTCCCAGAGCGCCTGATTGCCCGTCGACGCGAAGTGCACGTGCACGCCGTGGTCGCTCGCGTTCTCGGCGAACTGCTTTACGTAGTAATCGAGGTTCTTGGCGACGTGATCGCGAATGTCCATCGCCGTCGTGCGCAGCCCCTGCCAATCGGGCTCTTCCTCGACAAGCGCCTTGCGCTTCTGATAGAAGGTCTCCTGCGCCGTCTCGATTGCCTGATGCTTGAAGTCGTCCTCGATGCACTTGGCAGCGCGCTCGCGCAGGGACGCCTCGGTATCATACAGAATTGCCATGACTACTCCCTCGCATCCAGGATCTGGGCGATGTGCATGACGCGGATATCGCGGTCAAGCGCACCTTGCGTACGCAGGCGGCCAAGCGCGCCCTTGATGTTCATGAGGCAGGGCACGTCGGCACCGCATACGACATCGGCACCCGTCTCGATGATGGTCTCGCACTTCTCCTTGACGATCTCGGCCGAGATCTCGGGCTCCTTGAACGAGAAGGTGCCGCCGAAGCCGCAGCAGCGCTCGGCGTGCACCATCTCGATGTATTCGAGGCCATCGACGGCCTTGAGCAGCTGCAGAGGCGCTTCCTCGATGCCGAGGAAGCGGGTGACGTGACAGCTCTTGTGATAGGTGACCTTGTGATGGAAGCTCGCGCCCACATCGGTCGTGTGCAGTTGGTTGACGATGAAGTCGGTGAACTCGAACATGCGCGGACGAATGCGCTCGAGCTTGTGCAGGTACTCCGCATCATCGAGCACCGTGGGGTAATCGTTGATGATGGCGTTCATGCACGAGCCGGCGAGCGAGACGATCGTCTCGTATTGGTCGAGATCGTACGCGTCGAGAATGTTCTTGGCGACGGGTATGGTCTCCTTGGCGTAGCCCGAATTGAGAAGACCCTGACCGCAGCAGACCTGCTCTTCGGGCATCTCGACCTCGCAGCCGAGCCGCTCGAGCACGTTGACTGCCGCGATGCCGATCTCGGGGTAGAACATGTCGACCATGCAGCCGGGGAAAAACGCGATTTTCATGCGCTTCGCTCTCCCTCCAGTAATTGTCATGAGGCGTTGTGCTCCATTGTATTCGTTTTGCAGAAGAATTGGCGTGCATTGTGCATACCGTAAGCGCAATTCCTGTACCCGAGCGCCCGATTATGGCCTTTGATTTGCGGTATCATGCGAAAACAGCTACATAAGGGCAAGGTTGGGAGAAATCATGGAGCTCATCAGGAAATGGAACTCGATTAGCCTCATCTGGCGCATCGTCATAGGCCTGGTCATCGGTGCGGTCCTGGGTGTGTGCTCCCAGGCATTCGCATGGGACCAGATCATGATCATCGACCTACTGGGCACGCTGTTCGTCAGTGCGCTGAAGGCCGTCGCCCCCATCCTCGTCTTCTTCCTGGTTCTGAGCGCACTTGCCAACGCCAAGACCGCCGGCTCCATGAAGACCGTCATCCTGCTCTACATCGTGTCGACGATTCTCTCGGCGTTCATCGCCGTGCTCGTGAGCTTCGTCTTCCCCGTCGACATCACGCTCGCGAACCCGCCCGAAGACGTCGCCGCCTCCCCCGAGGGCATCGGCGCCGTGCTTCTCACCCTCGTGACCAACGTCTTCTCCAACCCCGTCGATGCGCTCATGAAGGGCAACTTCATCGGCATCCTGGCATGGGCGATCGTCCTCGGCATCGCGCTGCGTAGCGCCAGGCAGTCCACCAAGTCCGTCTTCGAAAACATCTCCGAGGCAATCACGCGCGTCGTGCGCTGGATCATCAACCTCGCGCCGCTCGGTATTCTCGGCCTCGTCTACACGTCCGTATCCACGAGCGGCCTCGAGATCTTCACCTCCTACGGCGCGATCATCCTGCTGCTCGTCGGTTGCATGCTGCTCATCGCCCTCGTGGTCAATCCCATCATCGTCTTCGTCTGCATCCGCAAGAACCCCTATCCGCTCGTCCTGCGTTGTCTCAAGGACTCGGGCATCACGGCGTTCTTCACGCGTAGCTCGGCGGCAAACATCCCCGTCAACATGGAGCTGTGCCAGAACCTCGGCCTGAACAAGGATAACTACTCCGTCTCCATCCCGCTCGGCGCGACCATCAACATGGCGGGCGCGGCCGTCACCATCTCGATCATGACGATGGCGACCGTGCACCTGCTCGGTATCCAGGTCGACTTCCCCACGGCAGTCGTCCTGAGCATCCTGTCCGCCGTTGGTGCCTGTGGTGCATCGGGTGTCGCTGGTGGCTCGTTGCTGCTCATCCCGCTTGCCTGCTCGCCGTTCGGCATCGGCCAGGACATCGCCATGCAGGTCGTCGCCGTCGGCCTCATCATCGGCGTCATCCAGGATTCCTGCGAGACTGCGCTCAACTCCTCCTCCGACGTGCTGTTCACGGCATCCGCCGAGTACATGGCACGCCGCAAGAAGGGCATCGAGTTCACGCCGGGCAAGGACGCCCCGCTGCCTATCGAGGAGATCGAGGAGGACAGGCTCGACGAGGCGCAGCTCGAGGGTACCGAGGACACCTGGGCCGCCAAGGAGATTGGCTAGAGGGAAGCGAGCTGCAATGTCTTTCTCCGACTCGCTACTCGAAATACCCGCGAGCAAAGACCTTTTGCCTCACGTCACGCCCGCCATGGTGCAAGATGAGCTGGCTCATAAAGATCGCATCCCCGAGCTTCATTTCACGCACGATAGGCCGTTTCGCTGGTTTTGCGCCATCGATGACATCGGCCAGATCGAAAAAACAGACCTCACACATCTCGCCAGCCAGATGCTCATGATGGTGCGGCTCGATGATGCGGAAGCACTGGAGCAGATCCTCCCCAACGCTTCCTATATCGCCTGCATTGATGACATCGATACTGTCATGTGCATCCAGAATCTATTCGTGACCATGTACATGTGGGAGAATACCCTCGACCACATCGTCATGAAAAACGGAGCCATTGGCGAGCTCCTGGACGCAAGTACTTCCATTCTGCGCAACTTCATCTTTGTTTCCGACAACAACTTCAATGTCATTGCTCGTACTACCGAGATTGACCCACCAGATGATCTACATCGCTCCATAATCAAAAACGGTTGCCTCACCCAAGCCACCATTGCCGAGGAGCGTTTTCGCCTCCCGGAAGAGACCTTCTATACGCGTGAGGCATCAGACATCACGCCATTCGACCGCGTCTCATTCCCCATTCACATCCACCACGCATACTTCGGGTCCATCTCGATGTCGTGCAACGAGAAATCGGATACCCCCGGCCTCCGAGATGCGTTTCTCATCCTCGCAAACCACGTGCAAATGGCTTGTGAGCGTCTATGGGCAAAGGAAACGATGCGGGAAACACCCTCATTCTTCTTTTTCGAAAGGTTGCTACGTGGCAATGCAGTCACCGACGAATATGTTACAGCGCAACTGGAGGAAAACGGTCTTCCCGAAAATGGCCTGTACAAGGTCGTGCTCTTCGATGTGGATCCGAGCATTGAGCCCGAAAAGGCTTATACGCTCAACAAAACCGCATCGACCCTCAATAACGGACATGTACGATGTTTCCCCTTCGAACATGCCGTCATCGCTGTCCTGTATGGCTCTCGTATCGATGGGGAGCTATCTCACCGCAAAACCATAGAAGAGGTAACCGAGCGCATATATGGGGGACTTGACATCGTAAGTGCAGTGTCCTCAGTCTTCTCGGGTATCGAGAATTTGGCCTTCGCCTATCGGCAAGCGCAAATTGCCCTCGGTTTTAGACTCTCCATTGACCGAGAGAGAAGTATCGACGGAATCACGGACCCTCGCGGCATATACATGTTCGAGGATGCACTCCTCTACTACCTAATAGACGCCACAGAACGAGACGAAGCCTTCATGGAGTTCACCTTCAACACGTCTATCGTCAACATCCTCTGGGAAGAGGATGTGAATAATGGCACCGACTATCTGAAGATTCTCTGGTTCTATCTGAAAAACGAGCGCAATGCTACGAATACTGCTCAGGAGCTTCACATGCATAGAAACACGGTGCTCTACCACATAGACAAGATTCAGCAGCGTTTCGATTTCGACATGGGCCTCAAATCGGCCCGCGATTGGATGCTTGCCTGCTTCAAATCGCTGTTCTCGCGTCTTTCCGGTGAATCTCTCTCGACAATCTTCAGCGTAAACCGCTAGATTCACAAAGAACGGCCTGCATCCGGGTCATGCAGTTCGCCTGATTCTCCAAGTCGCGATTTACCCTTCTTGTAAACATGGGCTGGATCCATGAGCAGGCTCGCTCCGCACGCCGCGCATACATGCGAGCCAGTGGCGTTTTTGAAACGGCATTCGGGGCACCGATGCACGTAGACAGCCGGAGGCGTCTCACCTCGACATCGTCCACAGTTGAAGCAGTAATGGCACGATCCCATGCATCCCCCTTCAGGATATCTCTCAAAAAGACAAGGAGCCCCTCCGCATAAAGGGGCTCCTCGCTCTTAATGCATAATCGGTTCTACAGGTGGTCACCCTCGAGGATGCCCTCGGCGTCATCCTCGGCAATTTCCCTGGCACTTGCCTGGTCATCGGCAATCTTGCCGGCAACACTTGAGCGTACGTTGGGAAAGAGGAAGAGCGAGACGATGGCCGCGACGCAGACGCAGGCGGCGCCCACGTAGATTCCCTGGTAATAGGGCAGACCATCAACCATGCCCGTAGCGGCGATGGCCAAAGGCGAAACAATATAGGATGCGATGAGGAACATACCGAAGTTCTGGAACGTCGCCTGAATTCCGCCGATGATGCCATAGTGCTCGGGCTTCACGCCGGGAAGCAGCGTTGGCAGCATCTTGGTAAAGGGCATCACGCATGCCATGAGCACGGGTTGCAGGCAGAACAGAATCCAGGTATAGGGACCGTAGGGCAGGAAGAACACCAAAGCGAAACAGATGGCTGTGCCCAGCAAGCAGATAATGAAGGGTGCACGCATATTCTTGAACAGCTTGGCAAACACCACAGGCAGGACCATTGACGCAATGCAGGCGATAACCGTGTTGATCGTGGACATATCGCCAGCAACAGGCGCCATAGCAGGATCACCCATAAGCGTCGTTACGGCGGGAACCATGTACGAGCCGTTGATATTGGTCATGCCAAATACCAGGAACGCGGTGATGCCGATGGCCCAAACACGCCAGTCCTTCAGGACTTCCTTAGCATACTGACCGACTGGCTCCACGGACCTGTGCTCATTGGGATGCTTGCGATACACGGCGAACCATGCAATCAGACCTATTACAATGAGGCCGAAGCTAATCCACCAAGCTTGGTGGATTTCGGGAAGGTGAGAACCGACGTAAATGGCAAGTGCCGCACCGCCCGACATGCCAGCGGTGTACACACCCATGGCAAAGGAGTTGGCCGTCCCGGGAAACCACAGGCGCAGAAGTTTGGCAGAGTTGGCGTTGAGCGCCGCAACTCCCGTGCCCATGAAGAAGCTCGCGATAAAGAGACCCCAGTAATCAACGACAAAGCAGCGAGCCAAGGCTCCAAGAGCCGCCACGGCAAAGGCAACGAAAAACACCTTACCCAAGCCGACACGGTCAGCGAGTACACCACCGGCGATACAGAGCAGCACACCCGAAAAATATGGAATGGACATGATCATGGAGAACGCCATAGGCTCGCATTGATACTCCTGCATGACCATCAGCGCGGCACCGCCGGGAATGATGAATGAAAATTGAAGCGCTATGAGGAGAATGGTCATTCCTATGAGAATGGCCCATCTCCACGGAAGCAGCTTTTCCTCTTGCATGTTCCCTCCTTGTTTGCGAGCTCATGCTCGCCATAAGTCAAAAGCCGACCTTGAAGCCAGCACGAACGAACGTTTTGTATTCCCGGGGGTGTCCGTCTGGACACCCCCGGGCTCTCGATCTTCCCTAGCGCGGGAAAATAACCATCTGAGACTTCATTTCAGCCTCAGCCTTCTTGGCCTTGGCCGCGAGCTCCTCGACAGGACCGTAAACCATCACGCCTGCCTGGCAGTGATGCACGCAAGTCGGAAGTTTGCCAACGGCCGTGCGTGCCGCGCACAAATCACATAGATGGGTAGGGACGGGAATGTTATTGAACTCCCACTTCCCGTCCGACGTCTCGAACGGGCCCATGGTGACGAGCCTGATGCCAAAGTCGCCCTTGGGCATGTCATGCTCCTTCTTGCAGGCTACCTCACAGGCATGGCAGCCCGAGCAGTACTCGTAATCGATCATCAGACCATATTCGCCTCTGGTCATTGCTTGTTCCTTTCTCCTTGTGGCTACCAGCTACCTGATGCCGTCATAGAAGCTCGGCGTATCCGTCTTATGAGACGGGCCGTGCGTATAACCGCTTCCACGAGTCACTTGATAAGTGGGCTGGTTCTCCTTCGTCATGGTGTCGGGTGTGGCCGGATACACCTTGGCAATGGAGCTCTTAATGGGGGCACCGTAACCCGACGGGCCGTTCTCGCCCATGGGAATGAGGTTGTTCGGATTGCAGTCAAACACGCCGAACAGCTCCGGCTCGGCGGCCTCTTTCTCCGGGAACCACCAGCCATGCTCCGTGGAGATGACGCGCGGGTCGAGCGTATCGTTGTACCGAGCAACCTGGCGGCACTTGCCCATCTGGTTCTCGATCCAAGCCCACTGCCCCTCGGCGATGCCGTATTTTGCGGCGGTGTCCGGATGAATGTCGAAATACGGGACTGGATGCAGCTCGCGGCTCGTCGTATCAGGCTGGCGCCACTCGGAGTGGAAGAACTCGAACGAGCGCTTACCCGTGGTGAGGACCAGCGGATATTCCTCAGATAGCTGAGGGGTGCTGTAAGGACTCGAGGGAGGTTCCTCGTAGAAGGGCAGCGGATCCATATCCCCCGCATCAAATAGCACGGGGGCCAGTTCGTAGAGACCGGTAACCGTATTGAAACCGGGCTCGCCATCAGGACGCAGCAGGCCGTTCTCGTGCTTGAAATAGCGGAAGGGATGATAGTACCAACCGCCCGCTTCCTCGAGCTCCTCCATTGAGTCAAAACGGCAATCCGGCGCCGTCTGCATACGCCAGTTCATGTAATCGCGCGGCGTTTGCACCCACTCCGGCCACAGCTCAGGCGCAAGACGATGGCCAAGGTCAATCATAATCTGCTCGTCTTCCTTGGCCTCGTAGTAGCTACCCGTCTTGGTGAGAGAACGAATCGGGTCGAACCATACGCGGACGCAATCACGCTCGTTGGACATGGCACAGGGCAGAAGCAAATCGGCACAGGCACTCGCAAACGGAGTCATGAACATGTCGATATCGCAGATGAAATCGACCTTGTCCATCGCGCGGTAGATACGCGGGGCATCCTGGCCCATATTTGCGATGGGATTGGAAGATTGAATCCAGAGCATGCGCACCGGACGCGGGTCGCCCTTTTCGTCCTTGCCTGTCTCGATGGCATCGAGAATTGCATCAGATTGCGAGCTTGCCGTGAAACCAGACTTCTTGAGCGGATACTTGGAATTGCCGAGGCGCTTCTCGACCATGCCCTCTTTAAGATACTCAATGCCGGAGTTGTAACCAAACTCGAGACCACCGGCCTGATCAATAAGGATGTTACCGCCGGGATTGTCAATGTTGCCGGTAATGCCCGCAAGGTCGGCGATGGCAAGAGCCGTCTGCGTTCCGATCTTGGACATGTCAACGGCAAGACCCCACTGGATGGTGGAGGGGTTCGACTTCGCATAAAAGCGCGCAGCCTCAATAAGCGTGTCCTTGTCGACCCAGCAGATTTCGGCGACCTTCTCAGGAGGATACTCTTGCACGCGCTCCTTGAGCTCTTCGAAGCCATAGCACCATTTCTCGACGAACTCATGGTCATAGAGGTCTTCGTTAATGATGACGTTCATCATGCCAAGAGCCAGCGCCGCATCAGTACCAGGACGCAGGCGCAACCAGTATTTGGCACGGCTGCCAATCCAGGTGAGCTGCGGATCGACGCTGATAAGCTCACTACCACGCTTCATAGCCTCGACAATCCAATGCCCGAGGAATGCATCCGAATTGCATACGACCGGATTCGTGCCCCAGAGGACGATGCACCCGGGAACCTTCCAATCCTCATCCTCCTCATAGCGCCTATCGCGGAACTGCGACATATCCGCAACCCACTGGTTGCCCATAACCACATAGCACAGCGCCGTACGAGGCAGCATGCAGCTATCACCAGAGAGGAAGCACAGGGTGAGATCCGGACCACCGAAGTTCGCGTACTGATTATGGGCGATAACCTGAGAAACATTGCGCCCGGTACCAATCATCGAGATGATGGACTCCGGTCCGCTCTCTTCCTGGAACTTACGAACGTTCTTCTCGATGATTTCGTAAGCCTCGTCCCAGCTAATGCGCTCCCAGGTATCCTGGCCGCGCTCATTGCGAGCACGCTTCATGGGATACTTCAAGCGGCTCTCATGATTCACGAGCTCGGGAAGTTCAAGGCAGCGCATGCAAAGCCTGCCCTGGTTAAACGGGGAGTTGGGATCACCCTCGACCTTGACGAGCTTATCGTTCTCGTCGGTATAAAAGATGACCTGGCATCCCTCGTGACAACCAGGGCCCGACCACATCGTAGTTCGCGTGGCAGTAAGGTCACCCTCTTTCCATCGCAGCTTCTTAGGGTACAGATCAAGGTTGTACTCGTTGTTGTACTCCATTCCTTCTCCTCTCTAACGCCTCTTTCAATGCCGTCATGCAGATTTCTGACATGCTGGCCACACTGGCTTCATGCTATGAAATTGGCCTATGGGGTCGTAATGGCAAAAGCTCCAAAGAATGAGTCGCCTTTTTGGAACATCCTCCATAGGTACGACAAAAGTACTGCCCATATACTCACGGCACACGTTCGTAAAAGATTCAGGGGAGTGCAATGAGCAAGGCGTATGTCAAAACAGCAATAGCGGCGTGCCTCATCATGAGTGCAATGATTGCCGGTACGGTAAGTTTCGGGTTCTTCATGGACCCCGTTACAAACAGCATGGGGTTCGAGCGCGCGACGTTTTCGCTATACTTCAGCCTCATCACTATTGTCGGAACCATCACCTTGCCGATTTACGGTCGCCTAATAGAGCGGTTCGGCACGCGCCCGTTCGTAATCTTTGGCGGAATATGGACGGGTGTCGCGATGGCCGCGTTATCGCTCTGCCAGTCTCTTCCCGCGTTCTATATCGTGGGTTGTCTCGTCGGGCTCGGCTTCTTCGGGTGCAGCTACGCTGTCGTACCCGTCATCGTTTCGGAATGGTTCGTCGAGAAAAACGGTTTCGTTATGGGCTTGACCGCAGCATGCGGTGGCATCGTCGCCATGATATTGAGTCTCGTGTTTCCCGCTTTCATCATCCAATTCGGCTGGTCTAATGGTTATGTACTCCTGGGAGTCGTCGTCTTCGCACTTACCACCCCGGTAGGCTTGTTTCTCCTTCGCTCGAAGCCGAGCGACGTTGGCCTTGCCCCCTATGGTGCAAATGCGACTCCCGCACAATCCTCAAATACCGATGTGTCTGGATTGAGCTTTGCTCAAGCACTGAGAACCCCTCAGCTCTGGGTGGTTGCTCTGGGGTTCATGGTGCTGGCAATCACGGTCACGGTCACCCAACACCTCGCGGCCTTCTTCGTGAGCATCGGCTTCGATGCTGTCATGGCGGGTATATTCATGTCTGTCATATCCGCTGGCATCATCGTCACAAACTTCGGTGCCGGCATACTCGCCGACAAAATGGGATTGATGCGCGCCTTTATCCTATGCTCTGTTTTGTTAGCGCTTTCATTCGTGCTCCTACCGATCACGGCGTCCATTCCGCTCATCTGTATCGCACTTGTGTTGATGTCGATTGGCAACGCTAACACCACGCTTTTTGCGCCCATGATGACCCAGAGTATTTTCGGTACACGTGATTACGCCTCAATTTGGGGCGTCATCAGCATGGCATCTGTGCTCGGGCAGGCCGTAGGTGCTCCTTGTTGGGGTCTTGCCTATGACCTTACCGGCGGATACGAAATCGCCATGTTCATCTCAGCTGTCCTAGTCTGCGTTTCCGCTATCGCACTTTTCGGAGCAAGCAAGACAGGGCGCGCGTGACCCCCCCCCGCCTCTGCCCTCCCAGAGGCAAATGAAGGCGGGTTTCGCATTATTATGCGGGGCCCGCCAAATTTATTGCCGTTCATAAATTCCTGTCAGACAAGGATGCCTGGGCCACCAAGGAGATTGGCTAGAGGGAAGCGAGCTTACAATCGCGTAGAAAAAGAGGGCGTGCCGAAAGCACGTCCCCCTCTTTGTCTGGTCAAACGAATAAGCTCAATGTTTATGCTTTACGTAAAGCATATATGCTATACTCATCCGTGTCAAAAGGAGGAGTCATGGGTGCTCAGGTAATGCTCAATGTTCGCATGGACAAAGGCCTCAAGGCAGAGGGAGATAGCGTGCTGGCGCATGCCGGCACGAGCGCAACAGAGGCGATCCGCTCGCTCTATCGCTTCATGGAGTCGCATCAAGAGGTGCCCTTATGCTGCCTTGACTCCCAGGATGCAACGCCACGAGACGCCAGGCGTGCGATGATGCGCGAGCTTGTGGGCATCGCACCATTGCAATCTGACGAGGACGCCGATTCGATTAAAGCCGCGCGTCTATCTCGCATGGAATTTTAGTACAACCATGAAAGTGCTTTTCGATACCTGTGTCGTCATAGACATATTTGGCAGATCAAGTTTCTTCTTCGATTCGTTCTGCGCCTATGACGTAGCTCTCATCCGGGGATTTGACCCTTGCCTTTCCGTATCTTCTACCACTGACATTTGCTACCTGCCGCACGCGAGAGGCTTTGCCGACAAAAAGCGAGCCGCCGAGCTCACGGCAAAATGCCTCGACCTGTTTGACCTAATCGAGAACACGGGGCAGGACTGCATGCGTGCATGTGACAGTTCCATGGGCGACTACGAGGACGCGCTCGTCGCCGCCAGTGCCTACCGGACAGGCATCGACCTCATCATCACCAGGAACACCAAGGATTTCAAAAACTCCCCTGTCGCAGTCATGACGCCAGCGCAATTCGTAGAAATATACAAACCGGAAAGCATCACATACACCGAGATAGATTTCGAAAACGAGTAACCTTGATGCATATTTGAAAAAGCGCGGCGTCGCCGTGCAATAGATGCAGGAAGCTCGAGAAGATACGCAAGCCCTTATAGATGCCTATACGCTCCGTGAAGCGCGCAAGTCGGCGGATGAACGCTCTACTACAGCGCCGCGAGCACCTCGTTCACGCTGCGCTTGACCTCGGCCTTGGCCTTCTCGACGTCGATGGTCTTGTACTCGCCATCTTCGTAGAGCACCTCGCCGTCGCACATCGTGAGCACCACGTCGGCGCCGTTGGCGCTGTACACGAGGTTGGTCGCGATGTCGAAGACGGGCGTCATCCACGGCGTGTCGATATCCATGACGATGAGGTCTGCGCGCTTGCCCTGTGCAAGCACACCACAGTCGGGACGACGCTGCGAGAGCGCTCCGTTGACGGTGAGCATCTGCAAGACTTGCTTGGGCGTGATGATGGCCGGGTCGAGCGCATTGCCCTTCTGGGCACAAGCAAGCAGATATGCGCTTTGCAAGATGTTGTGCGTGTTGTTCGACGCCATGCCATCGGTGCCGAGCGAGCAGCGAACGCCGGCCCTGAGCATCGCATCGACCGGCGCGAAGCCACTCGCGAGCTTCATGTTGCTCGCGGGGTTCAGGCTCACGTTCACGCCCTTTGCCGCCATGAGCTCGATGTCGGCGGGCTCGACCCACACGCAGTGCGCTGCGGTGATGGGAACGTCAAAGGCACCCAGGTAGTCAAACCACTGAGCCGGCGTCATGCCGTCGTGGCGCGCCTTGCACTCGTCGTGCTCGGCCTTGGTCTCGGACATGTGGATGTGCAAGCCCGTATCGTGCACCTTGGCCTCGGCAACGCAGCGCTCGATCATGCCCTGCGGCGTGGTGTACTCGCCGTGCACGCACATGTCGATCTTCACGCGGCCGTCACCGGCGTTCTGGTATTCGGCGAACAGCTGCCTGTTCACCTCGGCCACGGGCAGCGTGTCGTAATCGGTCTCGACGAAGCACATCGTGCCGCCATCGCAGTGGTTGGCCTTCATGCCCGCCTCGAGCGTGGCCTTGCAGCGGTCGATGGTCGCGAAGTACATGTCGGTGTAGCCCACGATGCCGTAGCGCAGCATCTCGGCCTGGCTGAGCATGCAGCCCCAGTAGTGGTGCTTCTTCTCCATGTCCATCTTGCCCTCGAAGGGCCAGACGGTATCGTTGAGCCATTGCTGCAAGGGCTGGTTCTCGGCATAGCCGCGCAGCAACGTCATGGGCGTGTGCGCGTGCGTGTTGTAGAAGGCACTCATGAGCAGCTTGCCCGTGCCGTCATAGCGCTCGCCGAAGCGCGCGGCATCGGCAGGTTCCTCGGTGCCCACGTAGGTGATGAGGCTTCCCTCGGTGCCGACAAACATGTCGTGCTTGTGCTCGAGGTTCTCGTCGAGGATGTCGATATTGGCGAAGAGCATGAGTCGTCCTTTCCCGAATGAGACAAGTTTGCTCCGGGCACTTTTGTCACAATTGTCTCAAATCCTGGTCATTTCGCGTACTTTTCGAGCAGGCTGCCTCCGCAGCTCGACCCGCAGCCAGCGGCACACGAGTAGCAGATGGGGCTCGTCACGATGCAGCGAGCAGGCAGCGGCGTATCGACGATGTCGCGCACGTTTGCCGGGCCATCGAGCGGCAGGCCCAGGACATGGTTGACCTCGCAGTCGTAGAGACCGCCGTCGTAATCGACGTTGAGCTGGCTACGACACATGATATGCGCCACGACCGCCCCGTTGTAGTTGTCGGCAAGTAGCTTGTTGTACGCATCGTAGGTGCGCGCCGCGAGCAGCTTGCCGGCAAAGCGTCCCATGTTCCAATTGTTCATCGCGTACAGGCCGTTGAACTTCACGCCCTCGGCCTGCTCGAGCTCGTAGCGGTAGAAATCCTCGAGGTCGGCCTGGTCGGGCGGCAGGAAGGGGCCATCCACGTTGTAGGCGATGTCGATCTGGAGCTCCGGGTCGACGCCGTAGCCGAGCGTGTTCATCTCGCGTAGCACCTTCATGATGCTCGCGAAACTACCCGCGCCGCGCTGTTCGTCCACTCCGCCTGCATCGAAGTAAGGCACGCTCGTGACGAGCTTGACCTTGTTCGCGACGTACACGTCCTTGAAGTGCGCATATTGCGGGTCATCCAGGATGCAGAGGTTCGAGCGCACGATGACCTGATCGGCGATCTTGCTCGCCTCGCCGATGAACCACTCGAGCTCCGGGTTCATCTCGGGCGAGCCACCCGTGATGTCCATGACCTTGAACCCGCCGATCTCGAACGCGGCGAGCACGGCCTCCATCGTCTCGCGGCTCATGCACTCCTCGCGCTTGGGCGAGCAATCCAGGTAGCAGTGGTTGCAGGCCAGGTTGCAGCGATAGGTAACGTTGACCTGCATCGTCGTGAGTGCGGCACTTTCGAGCAACGCCTTGTCGTGGATGCGCGACGCGAAGGGCTCGATGCCGAGCTTGTCGCACGAATCCTCGATCCACTCGAGGTCGACGCTGCGCTTGCCGCGCGTGACCTGCAACGCGGCGTTGGCGGCCTCGAAATCGAAGGGACCGACGTGCTCGCGACGCGGCGTGATCTTGAAATGCGGGGCATAACGGCTGTTCTCGAGGAAGGTCGCCATGTTGCCGCTGATGGCCACGGGACGGTCCTTGATGAAGCGCACCTCGCCATCCAGGTCGAAATAGCGCTTGTTCTCGGGCATGGTGCCCAGGTAGGTCGCCGTCTGCTGGTAATCCTCCTCGCAATCCTCGAACGCATCGCACTTGATGGCGCGCATCGTGCGCGACGCGAAGCCGATGCTGCCGAGCTTGGTCGCGATCTGGAAGTCGCCGACCTCGAGCGGCTCATGCGCCACGTCGTAGCAGACCTGCGTACCGCAGCGCGCGAGCATGCGGCGGAAGTCCTCGACGTACATGGCGCCCGACAGGCACTCGCCGCGCAAGATGGGATCGTCGTAGAAGCCTTCGGGCACGCGGCGGTCCGAGAAGATGTCCGAGAAGAACAGCTCGCCACCGGGTTTGAGCACGCGGAATATCTCGTCGAAGAGCTCCTGCTTGAACGGCGAGAGGTTGATGACGCAGTTCGAGATGACGACGTCGACGCTATCGCTGGGAATAGCGGACATGTCCTCGATGTAGCTTTCGATGAACTCGACGTTGCTTTGCGGCAAGCCGAGTCGCTCGATCTGCGCGGCCTCGTGCACACGGGCGAACTCGAGCTGGCTCCGCGTCATGTCAACGCCGATGACGCGCCCCTGCGGGCCCACGAGCTTGGCGGCGATGAAGACGTCGCGACCCGTGCCGCAACCCAAATCGAGCACCGTGGCGCCTTCGAGTGCGGGCGGCAGGGGGCTTCCGCATCCGTAGAAGTGCGAGACGATGTCAGGGTCGAGCAGCGGGAAGACGTCGAGCACGTATTTGGGCGGTGCCGTCGTCGCGCACGTGCACGCGTTGGTACGCAAATCCTCGCTATCCTCGAGCGTCTCTCCGTAATACTCGCGCACCATCGCGCGGATATCGGCCTGTGCCACGACTACCTTCCCTCGTCACCCATGTTGAAACACTCCGTGAAGAACACCTGCGCATCCAGGTTGTACTTGTCGCAGACGAAGTCCACGGCATCGTCGACGATGCGCGCGAAGGGACGCGATTCGCACACCGCGCGCGCGTTGATGATCATCGACATCTTCTTGTGCTTGCGCAGGAAGAGCTGCGTGTGCTCGATGTCGTAGTCGACGCCGAGCAGCGAGCACTTGTTGAAGTCGCCCGCTCCCGCGGTCGCGAAGGTCTTGAGGTGCGGGACGTTGCGCTTCTTCTCGATGAGTCCCATGCGGATCTCCTCGATGAGGTCGTCGATGACTGCGTTGCAGTCGATCTTCTCGTCATCGAGCTGCTTGAAGAAGAGCCGGCGGTTGTACCAGGTGAGGGTCTTTTCGGCCTCCTGGAACTTCTCGTTGTCGCGCACCGAGAAGTTCTTGAGCAGGCTCTCGTGCGTTTCGAGGTATTCCGCGAGCTCGGGAATGCCGTCGCCGCGCAAGGCCGAAATCGTCATGACCGGGATATCGGGACATGCCTCCTTGAGGAATGCGACGTCACGCTCGATTTCCTCCGGTGTCATGACGTCGATCTTGTTGAGGACGATGAGATCGGCCTCCTCGAGCTGGAGCTGCATGAGGTACTTGATCTCCTCGGGCAGGTTGATGTCGTCGCCATCGGGAAGGAGCAGCTTGATGCGCTCGGGGTCGACGAGCACCGTGAACGGCGAGAGCGTGATCCAGTCCGCGCAATCGTCGACCAGGCGATGGTAGACGTGGTCGAGCGCGCCCACGCCCAGGCCGGGAATGTCGCTCATCACGAAGATGGCGCCATCGCGGTCGCGCAGGCGGCGAATCTTGTCGATGGTGTTGTCCATCTGGTAGCAGATGCAACCGCTCGCGATCTCCTCGACCGTGCAGCCGCTCGTCTGGGTGAGGTTGGTGTCGACGAGGTTCGCGCCCAGGTCATTGGCGATGATGCCGACCTTGCCGTAGCTCTTGTTCATGTGCTCGCCCAAGGCGATCATCGTCGTGGTCTTGCCCGCGCCCAGAAAGCCGCTCATGACCATGAAGCGGATCTTGTCCGGCGTGCCGGCGGCATCCATCTTGGCGGCCTTGGTGGTTGCCGTGTCCTCGTGCATGGCGGATGCCCCGCCGTAGGTGTTGAACGTATCGTATGGCATGTGACGCTCCGTCTTGCTAGCAGCAGCTCGCGTTAATCGGCTGGTCATCCTCGTCATAGACGACCTCGTAATCGGGGGCCGTCTTGATGATGGGATCGCCATGCGTGTCGCCGATGTGCTGGTCGCGATTTCCCGTGCACTCGAAAGCTGCACTATAGCGCGAGTGGGCCGCGATTGCAGAGACGTTGCCGCAGACGGGGCAGGTCTTTCCCATGGGGAACTTGATGTTGAAATCGAACAGGAACATGTCCGGATAATCGGGCAGGTTGCCCTTATAGGTCACCGTCTCGCCATAGGACTCGCAGACGTCTTCGGCCCAGCTCGACTTCATGACGCGCGCCGTGATGGTCGCGAACGCGATGTCGGGGAAGAGCGCCTGCTCGCTTGCCGTGAGCGGCGTCTTGAAGGTCATGGGATAGCGCGGATCGAGGAAGCCGTAGTGCTGCACGAGACGGCGGAAGTCGTTGATGTACATGGCACCGCCCAGGCGCAGGGCGCGCAGCTTGATGTCATGGGCCTTCTCGACCGGGATGCGACGGTCGGTGAACACGTCGGTGAAATACCACTCGCCATCTTCCTTGAGAATGCGCCTGACCTCCTTGACGTAGGCCTCCTTGTCGGGCGAGAGGTTGAAGGTGCAGTTGGAGATGACGATGTCGACGGACTCGTCGGGAATCATCGAGAGGTCCTCGGGAACGCCGTGCACGAGCTCGACGTTGGGGGCGTCGTAATCGAATTGAGCGATCTCCTGGTCGAGGTACTTCTCAGCCTTGGCCAGACGATCGGCATCGGGCTCCACGCCGATGACCTTGCCATGCTCGCCCACGAGCTGGGCGGCGAGGTAGGTGTCGCGACCCGAGCCGCAACACAGGTCGACGACCGTGCAGCCTTCCATGAGCGGCGGCATGGGTGCGCCAAACTCGTGGAAGTGGTTCTTGATCTCTGCCGCGATGTTGAAGAGGCACTCACGGACGGAGGGCGTAAGCGTCTGGTCCGTGTCGCGTGTGCGAGCCGTCGCCTGCGGGTCGGCATCCTGCGCAGCCGCGATTTGCTCGTAGTACGCCTTGGGGTCGATATCCAGCGTATACCAATCGTGATAGCCCTGATAGTCCATGCCTCTTCCTTCCCGGTCGCGCCTTGCGCGCACCTGTTTTTCGTGAATATTCGCTTTCGTGGACACTTCCACTTGCGCTAGTAGCAGATTATATCCTATACTAGTCGGTGTCAACTCGCGTACATGCTCTCATGCGACGCGTGTTTCCTCGTTTGATGCGGGCTGATGCCCGGGACGTGCTTCTAGGCCGGTACGTCCCGGGCATCTTCGCAATCATCCCATTCACCGCACACTCATCGTTCTTTTCATCCCCGTTTTGGCGTATCATGGTGCCCAATTCGATTCACGTAAGGGAGCTTTGCACATGTGGTCTGCCTGCCACCCCAAATCTGAAGAGCAACTTACCGAGTGCGGTCAGCTCGGCAAAAGCCTGAGCCGCCTGACCCAGCCCTCGATTCTCTCCGTGCTCGCACGCGCGGAGAAGCCCGTGCACGGGTACCGCATCATTCAGGAGATGGCCGACGGTCCGATGTTCAACGGCAACGCACCCGATCCCACGGGCATCTATCGCATTCTCAAGCAGATGGAGAATAACGGGCTGGTCGTGAGCGAGTGGGATACCTCGGAGTCCGGCCCTGCCAAGCGCTGCTATAACCTGACCGACGAGGGCCGCGCGTGCCTGCGTCGCTGGGTCGATGCACTTGCGTGCTATGCGGCAAGCATCCAGGACCTGCGCATTCTCGCATGTGACGCGCTCGACATCCCGGTCCCGGAGCAACCCGTTTGCATGAAGGAGCTCGAAATCTAGGCAAGAACGCTGCGTGCCTCGTCTGCGCAGGCGAGCGCATCGGCAATTGCCGTCGCGACGAGCGTCGAACCCATGCGCGCATCGCCTGCCGCAAAGACGGCAGCCCTGTCCTCATCACACGCACGCAACAGATGCGTATCGCCCGTACGCTCGGCATCCCCTACCCCAAACGCCTCGAAGAGGCTGGAATCCGCGCCGAGGAATCCCTTGGCGATGAGCACGAGCTGCGCGGGAATCTCGCGCAGCGTGCCCTCGACGAAGTGTCGGGTGCCATCGTAGGAAAGCTCCTGGATGCGCACGGCCTCGACGGAGTCGCCGCCGACAAAGCCCATCGTATCGGTCGACCAGATGCGCGGATCGCTACCGAAGAGCTCCTCGGCCTCGCGCTGGCCGTAGCCCTGCTGGTAAACCCCGCGTGGTGCGGGCCACAGCTCGTGGGCATCGCGACTTGCGGGCGGGCACTGCGCACGGATGACCTGCATCACGCTTTTCGCGCCCTGCCGCAAGGCACAGGCGACG
>CABSKV010000011.1 GCA_902478425.1 uncultured Coriobacteriia bacterium
CCGACGGCATCGCGCAGGTGCCGGGCATCTTCTTCGGTCCCGACAACATCCAGGAGCTCGTCGATTGCTCGACGATTTGCGATGTCGTCTTCGAGCCTCTCGTCGACGAGTATCGTGGTCGAAAGACCCCCAAGCTCATGACCAAGGGCATTTTCTTCGATCCGGAGCTTGCTCCGCAAACGGATATGGCCACGCGCATCGACGAGCTCTTCGCCTTGCAAGAGGAGATATGCACGACGGGTGATTACGCGGGCATCACGCAGGTCGCGCGTTTCAACACCAAGGTCGTCGGCGTTACCTACGAGAACCGCCAAGATGTTCTCTCCACGCTCGAGGTCGGTGTCGAGCTCGCGCTCAGGCACGATGCGCATAACGAATACGATTCAAACGCCATTGCCGTGACCCTGCTCGATGGCACCCAACTCGGCTATCTCAACAAGCATCTCGCTAAGCAGCTCGCTCCCGTCATGGATTCCGGGGTTGCCTACGACGCGGCCGTGAGCGCCGTGACAGGTGGTCCGGGGGCTGCGCAAGCCGATACACGTGCACCAGGGCCATTGGGCGTGCGCGATCCGGGCGTGGTCGATCGCAGTTACGGCGTCAACATCGTGGTGCGCCGCATCGATCTGGACATGGCAAATCCCGTGGCAGATGAGGAAGAGACAAGACGCGAGCTCGACGAGGCAAAGGCACGCTGGCAAGCGGTTCCCGCCGCCGAGCTCGAAGACGCCCTACGCACCGCCCTCATCGGCAATAACAGCCTGCACGAAGCCCAGGCACGCGCGTTGGACGCACTTGCACGTGGCAAGAACACGCTTGCCATCATGGCGACGGGGCGTGGCAAGTCGCTCATCTTCCACCTGCATGCGGCACGCATGGCGTTGCGTGAGGGCAAGGCCTGCATCTTCATCTATCCGCTGCGTGCCCTCGTGGCAGACCAGGCCTTCCATCTGCAAGAGACCTTCGCGCAGTTCGGGCTCGTCGTTTCCGTGCTCACAGGCGAGAGTTCCGAGGAAACGCGCAAGGAGGTCTTCGCGGGCCTCGCAGATGGCAACGTCAACTGCGTCCTCACGACGCCGGAGTTTCTCTCCATACACGCCGGGCGCTTCGCGGGCAGCGGTCGCATCGGCTTCGTCGTCGTGGACGAGGCGCATCACGTCGCGCTGGCACGCGCGGGCAACCGCAGCGCGTACGCCACGCTCGATGCCACGCTCGCCGCGCTCGGCAATCCGCTCGTACTCGCGGTCACGGCCACCGCCGGCACACAGGAAAGCCAGGTCATACGCTCCGTACTCTCCATCGAGGAGCTCGTGCTCGACCCGACGGTGCGCGAGAACCTTCACATCGACGATCACCGCGACATCCGCAACCGCGAGCAATATCTCGCCGGCATCGTCTCACATGGCGAGAAATGCGTCGTCTATGTCAATTCCCGCGACCAAACGCTTTCGCTCACGCGCATGTTACGCAAGCGCCTTCCCAATCTCGCCCCCTATATCGGCTTTTACAACGCGGGCCTTTCCAAGGCAGATCGCAAGGCGATCGAGGACGCCTTCAGAAGCGGCGAGTTGCGCTGCATCATATCGACGAGCGCCTTTGGCGAGGGCATCGACATTCCCGATATAGAGCACGTCGTGCTCTACCATCTGCCCTTCAACGAC
The DNA here is from genome assembly GCA_902478425.1 of uncultured Coriobacteriia bacterium. GTDB lineage: Bacteria > Actinomycetota > Coriobacteriia > Coriobacteriales > QAMH01 > QAMH01. Next base: position 1,662 of record CABSKV010000011.1, read on the forward strand.
ATCGAGTTCAACCAGATGTCCGGGCGTGCGGGCCGCGATGGCCGTGATGCGACCATCCATCTGCTCTTCGGTTATGGCGATGCGCGCATTAACGAGAACATCCTCGAGTCCGGTGCCCCGCCACGTGACGCCCTCGTCGTGCTCTACCGCGTCTTGCGCGAGCTTGCGCAAGAAGCTGCCGAGAGGGGAGAGCAGGGCTTCTCCTGCACGAATCACGAGCTTGCCGAGCGTGCCATGCAGCTCGATAGGCGCGTGAAGCTCGACGAGTCGAGCGTATCCTGTGGCATTTCGGTGTTTCGCGAGCTCGGCTTCGTCGAGACGAGCGGCGCAAGCGTCGCGCGCTACATCACGCTCGTTCCCGATCCGGGACATATGGAACTCGAGGAGTCAGTGCGCTATCGTGAGGGACTCGAAGAGCTCGACATCTTCAGGGCATTCAAGAGCTGGGCGCTCAAATCGGACGCACGACAGTTGCTCGAAAGGTTCAACCGGCCCATCTTGCCTAATGACATGGCATGATATGGGTCGGCGCACATAGGAAGTGATTCGCGTGAGCGAAGAGAACGACATAACGATTCACGTGGAGGACGAGGCGGCCACCGACCGCTTCGACGTGCTCTACGAGAACGCATCCGAATATCTATCCGACGAGGACTGCAAGGCAATCGAGGAGGCCTACCTCTTTGCCAGGGGTGCTCACGAGGGGCAATTCCGCAAATCGGGCGAGCCCTTCATCATGCATCCGGTCGAGGTCGCCATCATCCTCTCTGACTTGCGCATGGATAGCGATACCCTGCGTGCGGCCGTCTTGCACGATACGGTCGAAGATACCGAATACACGCTCGATGACGTCCGCCAGAAGTTCGGCGATACGGTCGCCGAACTCGTCGACGGCGTCACCAAGATCAACAGCCTCGAAATCGAGTCGCTCAGCCATGCCCAGGTCAACAACTTGCGCAAGATGCTCATGGCGATGAGCAACGACATTCGCGTCATCGTCATCAAGCTTGCGGACCGCCTCCACAACATGCGCACCCTCATGGCACTGCGCGAAGACCGCCGCATCTTCAAGGCGCGCGAGACGATGGAGATATACGCGCCGCTTGCCAATCGCCTTGGCATGGGCTCGATCAAGTGGGAGCTCGAGGACCTCTCGTTCTTCTATCTCGAGCCAGCCAAGTACCAGCAGGTGCAGAAAATGGTGAGCGAAACGCGCGAAGCCCGCGAGAAGTACCTCGCGCAGGCAATGGATGCGCTACGCGCGGAGCTCGACCGCGTGGGGCTTCAGAGCGCAAAGATATACGGGCGCCCCAAGCACCTGTACTCCATCTACCAGAAGATGAAGAAGAAGGACAAGGGGTTTTCCGAGATCTACGACCTCATCGGCCTGCGCATCATCGTCGATTCCATTCCCGAGTGCTATTCGAGCCTCGGCGCGGTGCATAACCTGTGGCATCCCATCCCCGGGCGCTTCAAGGACTACATCGCGATGCCCAAGTTCAACATGTACCAATCGCTGCACACGACGGTCATCGGCCCGGCGGCGCGTCCCCTCGAAATCCAGATTCGCACCGAGGAAATGCACCGCATGAACGAGTACGGTGTCGCGGCACATTGGCGCTACAAGGAGGGCGCGACCAAGGACCGCGCGGCACGCAGCTTCGACGAGAAGCTCACCTGGCTGCGCGAGATGCTCGACTGGCAGCAGGAGACGAGCGATCCGCAGGAGTTCATGGAGTCGCTCAAGGTCGACCTCTTCGAGAGCGAGGTCTTCTGCTTTACCCCCAAGGGCGAGGTCATCAGCTTGCGTGCGCGCTCCACACCGCTCGACTTCGCCTATGCCATCCACACCGAGGTCGGCAATCACTGTGTCGGCGCGAAGGTCAACGGCTCGATCGTCCCGCTCACCTACACGCTGCAGATGGGCGACCGCGTCGAGATCCTCACGCACAAGAACGCCTCGCCCTCGCGCGATTGGCTCTCCATCGTCAACACGCCGCGTGCCCGCTCCAAGATTCGCGCGCATTTCGCCAAGATAACGCGCAACGACGATCTCGAGCGCGGCCGTGACTACATCGTGCGCGAAGCGCGCAAGAACGGCGTCACGCTCTCGAGCAGCAAGATGGCTCCGGCCTTTGCCGAGGTCGCGACTTCGCTCAACTACAAGAACGTAGACGAGATGTACGTCGCGGTCGGCGCTGGCAATCTCTCTCCCAAGCAGGTCATGCACCGTGCGGTTCGCATTCTCAACAAGACGAGCGTCGAGGAGGCCCTGCCCGTCGAATCCGTGGTCGAGCATGTCTCGTTCGCCGATACCACGCCGCGCGGCGAGGGCAAGCGTCGTCGCAAGAAGCCCGCGCACAACAAGACCGGCGTCATCGTCAAGGGTCTCGACGACGTCTTCGTGCGCCTCTCCCATTGCTGCAATCCGCTTCCCGGCGATGACATCATCGGCTTCATCACGCGTGGGCGCGGCGTCTCGGTGCATCGTGCCGACTGTCCCAATGCCGATGACCTGCGTCGCAACCCCGAGCGCATCATCGAGGTCGCCTGGGAGGGAGAGATCGAGGCCGTCTACCAGGTGGAAATCTACATCGAGGCAATCGACAGGCTGCGCCTTCTGCAAGACATCGTCATGTTCCTCGCGGATTCGGGCGTCAACATCGTGTCGTGCACGACGACGACGCACAAGGACGATATCGTCGAAATGCGCTTCGTCTTCGAGGTATCCGACCTCGCCATCGTCAATCGCATACTTTCGGACGTGAAGAAGATCGACGGCGTCTTCGGCGCATCGCGCGTGCTGCCGAGCAAGCAGCAAAAAGACGGCGCTGCCAAGAAGAAGTAGGGAGTGCCATGAACATCGAGACATGCAAGGTCGGGCCCATTCTCACCAATTGCTACATCGTCGAAGACGGCGGCGAGGTGCTCGTCATCGACCCGGGCGACAACCTCGCGCTCATCATCGCCGACATTCACGCGCGTCCGGTCAGGGAAATCGTCGTCACGCACGCCCATTGGGACCATATCGGCGCACTTTCCGGTCTTGCTAGTGCCACGGGCGCACCCGTTGCCATGTCGGCGGCCGATGCCGCGCTCGTCGATGGCGTGGCAAGTCAGGAGGGGCACGACCTTGACCGCGGCTATGGGGCACCGCATGTGAATAGGTTGCTGCATGACGGCGATGAGGTGACGGTCGGCTCCAAGGTCTTCACGGTCATCGAGACGCCGGGCCATTCCGAAGGCTCCATCTGCCTGTACTGCGCTGAGGACGGCGTGCTGTTCTCGGGCGACACGCTCTTCTCGGGCGGGCGCTTCGGGCGTACCGATTTCGAGCACGGCAGCATGGGGAAGATGGCCGAGACGCTTTCGACCAAGTTCGCCGACATTCCCGATGACGTCATCGTGTATCCGGGGCATGAGGGCGCATCGACGATGGGTCGCGAGCGCGCGCTCAACCCGTATCTGCGTTAGGCGAAGGCTGCGCGTTTCGCATTTCGTCCTTTCGGGAACTTTCTCCTTGCGTCACCGCTTGTTTCGTCTATAATCTCGATTCGCGCGTAAGCGTGGATTCCTCGGTAGCTCAACGGCAGAGCCCTCGGCTGTTAACCGAGTTGTTGTAGGTTCGAATCCTACCCGGGGAGCCAGTTAACTCCAGGGCCGCATCTTCGCGGCCCTGCTTATACGGGCGTATAGCGCAGCGGGAGCGCACTTCCTTCACACGGAAGGGGCCACAGGTTCGAACCCTGTTACGCCCACCATGAAACGCAAAGGCCAGATACCATACGGCATCTGGCCTTTTTCCTGTCCCAAACTCGCGTAGAATAGACCACCATGATTCTCAACGTCGACAAGGTCACCAAGTCATTCGGCACGCGCGTGCTGTTCTCGGACGTCTCGTTTCGCATCAACGAGCGCGACCGCTATGCCCTCGTGGGCCCCAACGGTGCGGGTAAGACGACGCTCATGAACATCATCGCCGGTCTCGAGTCCGCCGATTCGGGACAAGTCGTCTTTGCGCGTGATGCCCGTCCGGGATACCTCGAGCAGGAGTCCATCGAGATGGAGGGGCTGAGCGTCCTCGAGGAGGTCATGACGAGCGTGGCCGATGTTGCCGAGCTCGGAAAGCGCCTCGAGGCACTCGAGCGCGAGATGGAGGCTGCCGACGAGGCACGAGCCGAGGAACTGCTTGCCGAGTACGGCCGCCTGCGCACGCGTTTCGAGGCCAAGGATGGCTACAACATCGAATCGCAGGCACGGCGCGTGCTGTTCGGCCTCGGCTTTCACGAGGAGGACATGGAGCGCTCGACCGACGAGTTCTCGGGTGGCTGGCAGATGCGCATCGCGCTCTCCAAGCTGCTGCTACGTGCCCCCGAAATCCTCCTACTCGACGAGCCCACCAACCATCTCGACCTCGAGAGCGTGCGCTGGCTCGAGAACTTCCTCAAGAGCTATCGCGGCGCCGTACTCGTCGTGAGCCATGACCGCGCCTTCATGAATGGCATGGTCGACCATGTCGCCGAGATTTCCAACGGCAAGGTCGGCATCTACACGGGTAACTATGACGCCTACCTCGTCCAGCGTGACGAGGCACGGGCCCGCCTGCTCGCGATGAAGGAAGCCCAGGACAAGGAAATCGCCCACATGGAGGCCTTCGTCGAGAAGTTTCGCTACAAGGCGACCAAGGCCAAGCAGGTGCAAGACCGCGTCAAGAAGCTCGAGCGCATCGAGCGTATCGAGATTCCCGAGGAAAAGAAGAAGGTGCACTTCGCCTTTCCCCAGCCGGCACGCACCGGCGATAACGTCGTGCACATCGAGGGCGTCTCGAAGTCATTTGACGAGAAGCACGTCTACGAGAACCTCGATCTCGATATCTGGCGTGGCGATAAGATAGCGCTCGTCGGGCCCAACGGGTCGGGCAAGTCGACGCTGCTCAAGATGATTGCCGGCGAGCTTGGCCATGACGCGGGCACGATCGAGTACGGCGCGCATGTCGAGCTCTCGTATTTCGCCCAGCACCAGCTCGAGGAGCTCAACCTGCGCAACACCGTCTTCGCCGAGCTCGATCATGCAGCGCCTGGCTGGACGCAGACGCAGGTGCGCTCCTTGCTTGGCGCCTTCCTCTTCAAGGGTGATGACGTCGACAAGAAGGTAAGCGTGCTTTCCGGAGGCGAGAAAGCGCGCCTGGCGCTTGCCAAGATGCTCGTTTCCCCCGCGCCGCTGCTGTGCCTCGACGAGCCCACCAACCACTTGGACATCTCGAGTGTCGACATCCTCGAGCAGGCCTTGCAGAGCTTCGACGGCACCATCGTTCTCATCAGCCACGACAGGCACCTCATCCGCTCGTTTGCCAATCGCATCATCTACATCGACGGTGGCGTGGTGACCGACTACCCCGGCGACTACGACTACTTCCTCTACAAGTCCGGCCAGGTCGATATCAACGGCAACGCCGTCGAGGCGGCCGAGGACGCGAGTAGCAGAAAGCTCTCGGCACGTGACAAGACGATGGATGCCAAACCGCAAGCCGACGAGCATCGCAAACCACGTCGTACGGTCGCGGTGAGTTCCAAGGGTTCTGCTCCCAAGACGAAGGAGCAGAAGCGTGCCGAGGCCGAGGCACGCAACCGCGTGTATCGCAAGCTCAAGGACGAGCGCAAACGCGTGGCCGAGCTCGAGAAACAGATGGAGATCGACGACAAGCGCCACGAGGACCTCGTGACGCTCATGGCCGACGAGAACCTCTACGCCGATCAGGAGCGTTTCGAGGCGGCGATGACCGAGTACAGCGAACTCAAGGCGCGCATGACGGCCAACGAGGCCGAATGGCTCGAGCTGTCTGCCACCATCGAGCTCGAACTCAAGCAAATGGGGGAGGACTCATGAGCGGCGCAATGCTCACGCAGGTAATCCAGGTCGTCATCATGGTCGCGGCCTTCATCCCGGCTCTCGTCTTGCACGAGGTCGCACATGGCTATGCCGCCTACAAGCTTGGCGACCCGACGGACAAGAACGCCGGTCGCCTCTCGCTCAACCCGCTCAAGCACATCGACCCCTTCGGAACCGTCATCTTGCCGGCGTGTCTCATCGCGATGTCGGTGCTCGGCGGCGGGGGAGGCATGCTCTTCGGCTATGCCAAGCCCGTTCCCTACAATCCCCGCTACTTCAAGAACATACGCACGGGCGAGCTCATTGTCGGCCTCGTGGGCCCGGCGACCAACCTCATGCTGAGCCTCGTCGGTGCTGCCATCGCCTGGGGCGGCATCTATCTCTATCAGATGCCCACGCTTCCCGCAGCCGTGGGCTTCTACATCTGGTACTTCGGCACCTACTTCTGCACGATCAACCTCTGCCTCGCGTTCTTCAACCTCATCCCCATCCCGCCGCTTGACGGAAGCTCGATTATCGCGGCGTTTTTGAGCGACAAGGCGATGCGCACCTACTACAAGGTCCAGCAGTACTCGATGTTCTTCTTCCTGCTCATCATCCTCGTATTGCCGTATTTCCTGCACGTCAACATATTCGGCATATATCTCGATGCGACGGCGGGAAACATCGCCCGATTCCTGCTGCCCGTCTAGCCCGTGCACATGCAGACGCAAGACTCACAGGCCGTGACGCCCAAGAACCGTGACATCCTTATCCTCGCCCTTGTCACGGTGGGGCTCTTCGTCGTGTCGCTTGTCGTGCGCTTCCTTCTTGCCGACTTTCCCAAGGGCGTCGGCGTGCTCCCCGACGAGATTCGCTATCTCGATCTTGCCTCGAGCCTCCTCAACGAGGGGCAGCTCATCGAGCGGGGCGGTTTCTCGAGCTTCCAGAAGATCCTCTATCCGCTCAGCCTGCTTCCCGCGTATCTTGCCGATGACCCGCAAGCGCGCGTGACGCTCATCGCGCTGCTCAACAGCATCTACGTTTCCTCCACCGTCTTTCCCGCACTTCTCCTCGCACGCCGTCTGTTCACGACCAAGGTCCCGGTCATCGTATGCCTGCTCTTCACCGTGATCATGCCCGACATGTGCTATTCGATGACCTTCTTGAGCGAGTGCATCTACCTGCCGCTCGTGCTCTGGCTCGTCGCATGCTGTTGGCAGGCGTTCGAGGCACGGGGAAGAGCGGCATATCTCTGGTGTCTGGGCGCGGGATTGCTCTGCTATGTCACCTATCTTGCCAAGGAGGTCGCCCTTGGCTTCGTCCTCGCCTTCGTCGTGCTGATGATCGTGCGAATCGTACGGGAGCGAGGAGATAAGGCAATGCACGAGGGGGAGGCAAGCGCGAAGCCGGGCATCTCGAGCAGACCCGCGGCAAGCGCGATGCGATCTTGCGAGGACTGTCTGAGCGTGCCGCAGGCGCGCGAGTTCCGCAGCGGCATCGCGCGAGACGCGGGTCGGGTGCGAGGGCAAGCCCGGCTTCGCGCTTGCGCCCCCCTTATCTGCTTCCTCGCGGGCTTCATCCTTCCGTTCCTCATCCTCAAGTTCACGCTGTTCTCCGGCCTGCTCAACTCCTACAACCAAACCGACCCATCGGTGCTGCTCAATCCCTACACGCTGCTCTTCGTGCTCTATGCGCTGCTGAGCGACACGACGCACTTCGTCATCGCGCTCGCGTTCTTCCCGCTCGTCCTGCCCGCGCTCACCTGGTCACGCTTGACGAAGCGCGAACGAGACCTTTACCTCTTCTGCCTGTTCTCCTTCGTGTTCATCCTGCTCATCGTCATCTATACGATATCCATACGCGAGGATCTCGGACACGTCGGCATACGCCCGCACGTGCGCTACGTCGCACCCATCTTCTTGCCGCTGCTCTTCTTGACCATCAAGCAGATTGTGCGTGGCGATGGGGTCGCCATCATGCGCAGCCCCGTTGCCTTCGCAAGCGCCATCGCGGCAACGCTTGCGGCCTGCCTGCTCGTCATCTTCATGCTCGGAGTCGGCGACTATTCCCAGGGATTCGACAGCGCGCAGTTCCATAGCCTGCGTCTTCTGGGCGAGCAACTGCCGGGTCTTCCCATCGACCCGAACGCCGACCCGTCCGCAAGCTCGAGTGCCAAGGACATCTATCACGGCGAGTTACTCGACATTAGCCCGGGCGTATGGCTTGCCAAGGCACTTGTCTGCGCGTATCTCGCCTTTGGCATGTGGGCGCTTGCCTCGAGAAAGCATCCCAAGCTCGCCCTCGTCGTGCCCGTCCTCATCGCGTTGGCGATGATCGCGAACAATGTCGGTGCCTACCAGTACAACGGTTCCGTGTATCGCATTGACGATGATGAAGTTGCCGAGATGTGCGCGCTCGAGGGGTTCGTCGACGGACTGCCCGAAGGCGAGCAGGTTCTCATCGTCGTCGATGACGAGAACTCGGCCTTCAACAACCACACGGACGTCTATGTCGATAACAGTCGTCTCAACTGCGCCTACATACGCGAAGAGCAGCTGCGCAAGGTGCTCGAGCAGGGGCCTGCCGACCAGCGTCAGCTACTGCTTGCGAGCGGGCAGACGATGGGCGATAACATCTTCGGCGCCAATGGCCGCACCTGTGATGATGGGGCGGGAATCACCTACATCGTGACGCCAAGAGCCCAAAGGCTCAACTTTGCCGATGGCGTAGCCAGCGACGTGACGCCCGATGGCGTCGAGAGCATCAGCGTGTATCGCGTCGCCCCTGACACGCCCGTGCTTCTCGCCCCGACGGCAATCCAATCCTCGTCATCGTGGTAATCCGCATGCTGCGCTAGAATAGCGATTCGAATACACGCCAGACAAACGGGAGCACATACGTGTCATATCGCGTCCGCATAGATGCCTACCAGGGACCATTTGACCTGCTGCTCACGCTCGTCTCGCGTCAGAAGATCGACATCGGCGCCATCTCCATCGCAGACATCACCGCCCAGTACCTTGCCGAGGTCGAACGCATGAAGGATCTTGACCTCGACATCGCGAGCGACTTTCTCGTCGTGGCGGCGACCTTGCTACAGATCAAGGCATCGTCGCTTCTGCCCAAGGACGCCATCGAGGAGATAGAGCTCGATGACGAGTTCGCCAACCTCACGCCCGAGCAGACGCGCGACATCCTCGTCGAGCGCCTCGTCATGTACAAGCAATTCAAGAACGCGGCGGCAGCCCTGGGCGCACGCATGGAAAACGAGGCCAAGATGCACCCGCGTCAGGCCGGCCTTGACGAGCAGTTCCTCGGTCTCATGCCCGATTACCTCAAGGACATCACCTTGCATGGCCTTGCCGTCATCTGCGCCGACATCGCCGCGCGTCGCGATACCTTCCTGCTCGAAGCCGAGCACATCGCCGCCGTGCCCATCTCGATGGAAAAGCACGTCGAGGGCATCTATCGTTCGATGCGCCGCCGCGAGAGCTGCACCTTCGAGCAGCTCGTCGGTCCCGCGCCAACGCCCGAGCTCATCGTCGTCACCTTCCTGGCGATCCTCGAGCTCTACAAGCGCGGCGTCATCAAGATCTGCCAGGATGCGGCGTTCGAGAAGATCCAGCTCGACATGGAGTCCAATGCTCCCGAAATCACCGATTTCTCGGTTCCGGATTGGGGCATGCCCGATGATCCGTCGCTCGAGCAGCTCGATGCAGACGAGCCTGACGAGACAGGCGATAATGACGAAGAAGACGTTTCCAGCGCAGATGCGCACGACGAGGAGTAGACATGGCACGTGACGAGCGATACGCGGACCTGATGAGCGCGGCCGAGGCGCTGCTCTTTGTCTCTGACGAGCCGGTGAGCGCAGCGCGCCTCGCCGAGATACTCGCCAGGACGCCCATCGAGGTCGACGAGGCGCTCGCCGCGCTTGCCGCCGAGTACCGTGATGACAATCGCGGCATTCAGTTGCGCGAGGTCGCGGGAGGATGGCGCTTCTACACGCACCCCGCCTGCAACGAGTTCATCGAGCGCTACGTCATCTCGTGGGACACGCACCGCATGTCGCAGGCAGCCCTCGAGGCGCTTGCCGTCATCGCCTACCACCAGCCCGTGACACGCGCGACCGTCAACGCCATTCGCGGCGTCAATTCCGAGAGCGTCGTCTCCTCGCTCGTCGAGAAGGGCCTCGTGCGCGAGATGGGCCGTGACAAGCCGGGTGGCTCCATCCTCTACGGCACGACGCGCACCTTCCTCGAGCGCTTCGGCCTCAAGAGCGTGAAGGCCCTGCCGCCTCTCGAAGACTTCGCGCCTGACGAGGCGAGCCGCGAGCAGATTCGCGAACGCCTGAGCGGTGCGGGCAAGGCCGACGACATGCAGCTCGAACTTGCTGATGACGAGGAAGAGCCCACTATGGTTCAGGCCGGTTTCGCGGTCGAGGAAGTCGATCGCGGCGATGAGGTGCGAGAAGACGATGCCGAGGGCATTGCCGAGGTCATCGGCCAGTCCGTGACCGAGAAGGTCGATGACGTCCTCGGCGTGGACATCGAGGATATCGACGGCATACTCGACGCGTACTTCGGCGATGATGACGAAACCGAGTCCGATGACGATGCTGTCGATGATGCGGATGACGACGAGGCAGACGATGAATACGCAGCTGACGAAGATGACCTCATCGACACTGCCGATCCCGAACAAGAGGAAGCGTACGTCTATACCGAGGACGACGAGGAGGAGCTCGACGAAGACGAGCCCGACGATGACGATATCGAGCTGGTCGAGTAGCCATGCCAGATGCAATGCCCGAACAGCCCTTTCCGATGCGCCTGCAGAAGTTCCTCGCGCGTGCGGGCGTAGCGAGCCGTAGGGGTTCCGAGGACCTCATGACGGCTGGCCGCGTGAGTGTCAACGGCCAGGTCGTGACCGAGCTTGGCAGCAAGGTCGACCCCAAGGTCGACGTCGTCTGCGTCGATGGCCGCGAGGTGCACCTCGAAGACGGCTCCGTCTACCTCATGCTCTACAAGCCCAAGGGCTATCTGACGACGATGGACGATCCGCAAGGTCGCCCCTGCGTGGCCCAGCTCGTGCCTACGAAGCGCTATCCCGGTCTCTATCCGGTTGGCAGGCTTGACAAGGACACGACGGGGCTCTTGCTCTTCACGACCGATGGTGACATGGGTCAGCACCTCCTGCATCCGAAGCATCACGTCGACAAGACCTATCAAGCTCATGTCGATGGCGTGCCCGATGAGGTCGACCTCGCGCGCTTGCGCGGCGGCATCATGCTCGACGACGGCCTCACGGCCCAGGCGCAGGTGCGTCTTGTCGCCGAGCGTCCCGATGGCAGCTCCGATATCGAGCTCGTCATTCACGAGGGTAGAAAACGCCAGGTCAAGCGTATGTGCTCGGCCGTCCACCATCCGGTGCTCGACCTGCATAGGGATAGCTTCGGCCCGCTCGTCCTCACCGATGTCGACGAGGGCTCATGGCGCCTTCTGACCGAAGACGAGATCGCGAGCCTGCGCGAAGTCGCGGGACTCTAGGGCGAGGGGGAATGGTCATGACACATGAGCGAGAATCCGCGACTCCCAATCCGCTTGCAACGGCAGGCGATGATGGCATGCCGCGCGTGCTCCTCATGCGCCACGCCCAGACGCATGCGAATGCGCAGGGGTTCTTCCTCGGCAGGCGAGACGAGGGCGTGACCGGGCTCGGCGAGGAACAATCGCGCCGTGCGGTTGCCGGTCTTGTCGCCTGGCGTCCTGACCGCATCATCTGCTCGCCGCTCAAGCGCTGCAAGACGTTCATTGCCGAGCCGGCGGCAGCCGAGCTTGGCATCGAGGCGCAAGTTGACGAACGCCTCATCGAGTTCGATTTCGGGCCCATCGAGGGCATGAGCTTTGACGACGTCATCGAACGCGACCTGCCGTTTCCGTGGGGGCCACGTGCGGCCACGTGGCCACCCGCGCAAGGAGGGGAGAGCTTCGACGATTTTCTCGCGCGCATCAGGAGCGCGAGTGACGATATCGAGCGCCTCGAAGGGCGCACGGCCGTCGTCGTGCATGGCGGCGTCATCCGGGGTTTCATGGGCAATTGGCTCAACATGGGGACCGATGAGGTCAATCATCTCATCGTGCGCAACGTCGATGGCTTCGTCTTCAGGGTGCGCCCTGGCTTTGCCGAACTCGAAGCCTATGGCATCCATCCCGAGGATTTGGGCAATTACTAAGCGCACGTTTTTCCAGATGGTGTACCATCTTGCAGACATTTTCGAGAGAAAGGCAGCTCCAACATGCCAAATGAAGGTAGCTTCGAGGCGGCGAAGCGCAAGAGCGACTTGATTCGCGCCGATTTCGACGTCAACCCCGGCAAGTACCGCATGCTCACGGGTGATCGTCCCACGGGCCGTCTGCACCTGGGCCATTACTTCGGCACGCTCAAGGGGCGTGTCGACCTCCAGAACCGTGGCATACACACGAACATCGTCATCGCCGATTACCAGGTCATCACCGATCGCGACACGACGGACAACATCGCCGATAACGTCTACAACATCGTGATCGACTACCTGGCCTGCGGTATCGACCCTGCCAAGACGATGATCTTCACGCATTCGGCGGTGCCTGCGCTCAACCAGCTCATGCTGCCCTTCCTCTCGCTCGTGAGCGAGTCCGAGCTCGAACGCAACCCCACGGTCAAGGCCGAGCAGGAGGCCTCGGGCCATGCGCTCACCGGCTTGCTTCTGACCTATCCGGTGCATCAGGCATGCGACATCCTCTTTTGCAAGGGCAATGTCGTTCCCGTCGGCAAGGATCAGTTGCCCCACATCGAGCTCACGCGCACCATCGCGCGTCGTTTCAACGAGCGCTATGCCCCGGTCTTTCCCGAGCCCGAGGGCGTGCTCTCCGACGTTATCGAAGTCCCCGGCCTCGATGGCCGCAAGATGTCGAAGAGCTACAAGAACGGCATCTCGCTGTGCATGACGGCAGACGAGACCACCAAGATCATCAAGAAGTCCCCGACGGATTCCGATCGCAACATCACCTTCGACCGCGAGAACCGTCCCGGCGTCTCCGCGCTGCTCACCACCGCCGCGCTGTGCTCGGGCTGCACCGAAGTCGATATCGCCGCCGAGATCGGCGATGGTGGTGGCGGAACGCTCAAGGCATTCGTCACCGAGGCGGTCAACGAGTACTTCGCTCCCATTCGAGCGCGTCGCGAAGAACTTGCCCAGGACATGGATTACGTCAAGGACGTCCTGCACGAGGGCAACCGCAAGGCAAACGAGGTGGCAAACGCGACGCTTGCCGAGGTGAACGAGGCGATGGGAATGGTCTACTAGTTCGCGTCTGCGCGCTTATAGTAGAATGACCTGTCTATGAAACGCCTGATGAACACTCGAATCGCGTCCATTGCCTTCATGTGCATCTGCGCTTGCACGCTTCTTGCCGTGACGCTTCTCGCCGGATGCGGCTCCACGGCCTCTTCTGCGGGCGATACGCAGAAGTCGGACTCGAGTGACACGCTCGTGAGCGCACCCATCGAGGAGATCGACTATTCCGAAGGCATCCATCATGCCGAGCTCGTCTTCGAGGGCTACGAGTCCTCGCCGCTGTCCATCGAGATCTATTCGCATTCGGCGCCCGTCACGGCCGAGAAGTTCTGCCGTCTGGTCGATAGCGGTTTCTATGACGGCAAGCCGGTGTTCTGGATCTTGAACGATATGTACCTGCGCATCGGCAATACCCAACAGGACAACGATTACCTCATCACGGGCGAATACGACGAGTCCGATATCAAGAACTCGAACTCCCTCAAGCGTGGCGTCATCGCCATGAACCGCGCGGCCGATGGCCAGCAAAGCGACGCGTCGAGCCTCATCGTCTTCATGAGCGACCTGTCCTTCCTCGATGGCAAATACGCGGGTTTCGCGAAGATCGTCGAGAACTACGAGGTCATCCAGGAAATCGCCAAGCGCACGACCGAGGGTGACGATCAGCTTCGCATCATCGTCGACGAGAACGGCCGTATCGTCGACGAGGCGCAATATCCCCATATCAAGACGATAACGATGATTGATTGAGGTGTGACATGAAGAAAAGGACCACGATTTTTCTCGCCCTGACCTTTACCGCCATCCTGGCGGTCTGCATGCTGTGCGCATGCTCCGGATCGCCTGCTTCCTCGTCTTCGAGCTCTGCCGCAAGTTCCGCGTCGTCCTCGAGCAAGGCCACCGGCAAGAGCTCGGCCACCACGCTTCATGCGACGGTCAAGGTCAAGGGCTATGAGCCATTCGTCATCGACCTCTATCCCGAGTACGCCCCCAAAACCGTCGAGAACTTCTGCAACCTGGCCAAGAGCGGCTATTACGATGGCCTCAGGTTCTATCGCATCGATGACGGTTTCTGCATCCAGGGAGGCACCAAGGGCGATAACGCCGCAGGCAACGACCCTTCGCTTTCGCCTGTTCCCGGGGAGTTCGCATCAAATAACGTGGATAACCCCCTGGCCGACGATTTCCAGCGCGGCACCGTGGCCATGGCTCGCACCAATGCCCCAAACAGTGCCACGAGCGCCTTTTTCATCACCCTATCTTCGAGCAACAAGGTCTCGATGAGCCTCAACGGCCAGTATGCCGCCTTCGGCACGATCGACGAGTCTGGTATGAAGATCGTGAATTCCATTGTCAGGTCGTACCTCAAGTACGCCACGGGCGAGATGGGCACCATCGACAATCCCGATAACATGCCCCTCATCGAGTACATCACCATCGAGGATTAGCCTGCGACCTGCGAGATTTCCCCAAGCAGCATCTCCCGTCAAGACGACGACCATGATCGATTGAGGTATGACATGAAGAAGCTCGTCCGCATCTTTGCACTTACCGCACTTTGCGCCTTGCTCTGCTGCATGCTCGCCGCATGTGGCGCCTCGTCTGCAGGTGGCTCGAAGAACGCCGACCCCAATACGGTGGTGACGAAGGCAACGGGCAAATACGCGACCGGAACGCATCATGTCGCCGTGAAGGTCGAGGGCTACGATCCGTTCACCATCGAGCTCCATGCCGACTCCGCTCCCGTGACCGTCGCGAATTTCTGCGACCTCGTCGAGAGCGGCTACTACGACGGCCTCAAGTTCTACCGCATCGTCGAGGGCTTCTGCTTGCAGGGTGGCACGAAGGGCAATAGCTCTGCGGGAAATGACCCGACCCTGCCGCCCATCATTGGCGAGTTCTACCAAAACGATGTCGATAATCCCCTTGCCGACGAGTTCAAGCGCGGTACGGTCGCCATGGCACGCACCGGCATCTACAACAGCGCCAAGACGACCTTCTTCATCACGCTTGCCACGACCGAGAACGTCTCGCTCAGCCTCGATGGTCAGTACGCCGCCTTTGGCCAGATCGATGACGCGGGCATGCAGACGGTCGATGCGATCGTGAAGGATTACCTCAAGTACGCGACGGGCGAGATGGGCGCGATCAACAACCCCAAGGACATGCCCGTCATCGAGTACATGTATATCAACGATTAGGCAGATAAGACAATGGCAATTCCGTTCAAGAAAGTCGTGATCATCGGCGTTGGTCTCATCGGAGGCTCCATCGCCGCGGCCATGAAGGAGCTCGACGATCCTCCCGCCGTCATTGGCATCGGGCGTCATGCCGAACCGCTCGAGAAGGCCCGCCAGCAAGGTGCGCTCGACGAGTACGCACTCGTCGATGACCCGCGTGTCGACGAGTGGCTTTCGAGCGGCGAGTGCGACCTCGTCATCATCGCCACACCCGTGCACGCGGCACGCGAATGGTTCGAGCGCCTCGAGGCCGATGGCTACGATGGCGTCATCACCGACGTCGCCTCGACCAAGGCGGTCATCACCGAATACTCCGACGAGGTGCTCTCGCGCCCCGATCTCTACCTTCCCGGACACCCGATGGCCGGCTCGGAGGCAAACGGCTTTGGCGCCGCGCGTGCGGACCTCTTCCAGGGTGCCTACTGGATCTTGTGCCCGCAGGGGGAGGGTCAAGACGAGGTCTTCCTCAAGCTTTACGAGACCTTCAGCGCACTCGGTGCGCGCATTATCTCCATCAGTCGCGAGCAACATGACAGCGCGATTGCCATCGTGAGCCACGTGCCGCACATGGTCGCCTCCTCGCTCGTCGAGCTCGCAGGCAATCACGTTGACGAGCGCAAGGAGCTCCTGCGCCTGGCGGCTGGTGGCTTCAAGGACTCCACGCGCATCGCGGCTGGCTCTCCCGAGCTGTGGTGTGGCATCGCACTCGACAATAGCGAAGCGCTTTCCGCCGGCCTGCACGAGGTGGGCGAGATCATCGCACGTTTCGAGACGGCCATACGCGAGGGCGATGCCGAGACGCTCACGACTATGCTCGAGGACAGCGCGCGTCTGCGTCGTAGCCTGCCCGCCAAGTGGATTCCCGATTCTGCCAAGCTCACGCAGGTGCGCATCCCCATGACCGACCATCCGGGCATCATCGCCGAGGTGACGGGCATGGCCGGGCACGCCGCCTGCAACATTCAATCCATCGAGATCGACCACATCAACGAGGACACCGCCGTGCTCGAGCTCATCCTCACCGACGAAGGCGACATGGGCCGCTTTGGCGGAGAGCTCATCACGAAGGGCTATGACTTCTCGATCAGAAGCCTCGAAGAGGAGCTCTAGGCATGGCCTTCGTCGGCTCCATTCGCGTTCCCTCCGACAAGTCCATCTCGCATCGTGCCGTGCTCTTCGCCGGCCTCGCGCAAGGCACCTCGCATCTCGAGGCCGTGCTGCCGAGTGCCGACGTGCACGCGACGATGCGCGCGATGCAGGCGCTCGGTGCACGCGTCGACCTTGCGGCCGGCCCCCATGGCCTTGCAGGCGAGGTCGAGGGCATCGGATGTGTAAAAGGGTCAGGCCCTTTTACACGTTCCCTCGTCATTGACTGTGGCAATTCCGGCACGACGGCACGCTTGCTCATGGGCGTGCTCGCGGGTCTTGGCGTGGACGCGACCCTCACGGGCGATGCTTCGCTCTCGCGTCGCCCCATGCGGCGTGTCATGGAACCCCTTTCCGAGCTCGGCGCGAGCTTCGAGAGCGACGAGGGACATCTGCCCGTGCGCGTCGTTCCCGCAGGCCCCCTGCACGGGGCGCACATCATGACGAGACAGGCGTCGGCGCAGGTCAAGTCGGCCGTCTTGCTCGCCGGCATGCAAGCGCATGGCGTCACGTCCGTGACCGAGCCTTCCAAGAGCCGTGATCACACCGAGTTATTGCTTCCCGCCTTCGACGTCGATGTCGAGGTCGATGGCCTCGCTGCGCGCGTGGAAGGTCCCGCGCGCATGCATGCGCACGACATGTCCGTTCCCGGCGATCCCTCCTCGGCGGCCTTCATCGCCGTCGCGGCCGTCCTGTGCCCGGGCTCCGATGTGACGATGGAGCAGGTCGCGCTCAACCCGACGCGCAGCGGTGCGTTCGAGGTGCTGCGCCGCATGGGTGCAAAGCTCACCTACGAGAACGAGCACATGGAGGGAAGCGAGCCGGTTGGCGACGTGCGCGTGGCATACACGCCCACGCTGTGCGCGACGCGCGTGATGCCGAGCGAGATTCCGACGCTCATCGACGAGATTCCCATTCTCGCCGTCGCCGCGGCGCTGGCATGCGGCGAGACGGTGTTCGAGTCGTGCGGCGAGCTGCGCGTGAAGGAATGCGACCGCATGACGGCCATCATCGAGGGACTGGGCGCCTTCGGCATCGAGGCCTTTGCCGATGGCGATGACCTGCACATCATGGGAACGGCGGGCTCGCTCGAGCGCATGCCGGCGCGTCTTTCGCTTCCCACGTATGGCGACCATCGCCTCGCGATGACCTGGTATCTGGCCGGCGACGCCTTCGGCGTCGATGTCGAGCTCGACGATCCCGACTGCGTGCGCGTGTCATGGCCCGATTTCTTCGCCGATATGGAGAGCCTGAAACGCTGAGGTGATACACTAGCCTCACGTTAATGACTAAGGAGCTTACCTGTGATTATCGCCATCGACGGGCCTGCGGGTTCCGGCAAATCGACCATTGCCAAGCAGGTCGCCCGCATGCTCGGCTTTCACTACCTCGATACGGGTGCGATGTATCGCTGCATTGCCTGGTACGCCATCGAAAACGACATCTCGTTCGATGACGCCACGGCGCTCGAGGCCATCGCGCGCGACATACCCGTCGTCTTCTCGCACGAGCCGGGAAGCCCCGTTGCCACGGGGGTCTCGTTTGCCGGCGTGGACGTTACCGATGCGATACGCACGCCAGCAGTCGACAAGGCGGTGAGCCCCGTATCGGCCGTGCCGGAAGTGCGCAGCGCCCTCGTCGAGCAGCAGCGCCGCATCGCCGCGCATGACGACATCGTCATGGAGGGACGTGACATCGGAACGGTCGTCTTTCCGCACGCCGACCTCAAGATATTCCTCACGGCAAGTCCCGAAGAACGCGCTCGTCGACGTGCCCTGCAAAACGCCGAGCGCGGCTTTGGCGATACGGATCCGCAGGTCATACTCGCCAATCTCATCGCACGCGACAAGGCCGATAGCACCCGCGCGGCATCGCCGCTCAAGGCGGCGCCCGATGCGCACGAGCTCGATACGACGAACATGAGCATCGACGAGGTGTGCGATGCAATCGTGAAGATGGCCCACGAGGTACGTGCATGAAGTCACTCGACGAGATATTCGACTCGGGCGTCTGGGTTCCCAAGGGCAAGCCGCACAACTGGTTCATCTACGTGGCCGCCTACTTCATCCGTCCCATCCTCAAGGTGTGCTTTCGCTGGAAGATACGCGGTGTCGAGAATCTCGAGGCCATCGGCGACGAGCCGGTCGTCTACGTGTGCAACCACGTCTCGTATGCCGATCCATGCGTGCACTGGTGCGCGTTCTACGGCCAGAGGCGCTTCTCGCGCATCCTGGCACGCCATACGCTCTTCAAGCCCGTCTTCGCCCAGCTCATCGCCCGCGTGGGTGCGATTCCGGTCAATCCCGATTCCGCCGACCGCACGGCCGTCAAGCGCGCCGTCGCCTGCCTCAAGCGCGGCGAGAGCATCCTCATCTATCCCGAGGGCACGCGCATGAACAAGCCGACAAAGGTCTACCACCCGCATGCGGGTGCCGTGCTCATCGCCAACATGGGTCATGCGCGCATCGTGCCGATCGGCCTGGAGGGCACGGAGAAGATCATGCCCTACGGCAAACCCAAGTTCATCCGCTTCCCGCGTGTCTACCTCAACGTGGGCAAGCCCGTCGACCCGCGTGACGAGCGCTTCGAGAACCTTCCCAAGAAGGGGAGGGCCGACGCGATCATCGCTTCGATCATGGACGAGGTGTTCCGCCTGCGCGATACGGCACGCGGCTAGGAATCGCCATGGGGGTCTCCATCGAAATCGCCCAGAACGCGGGCGCATGCTACGGGGTGAACCGCGCACTCAAGATGGCGCGTGAGGCTGCCGACAATCCCGGCCCCGTGCATACGCTTGGCCCCCTCATCCATAACCCGCGCGTCGTCGACGAACTGGCGGCCCAGGGCGTCGCGGTTGCCGGCACGCTCGACGAGGCGGGCGAGGGGACACTCGTGCTCAGGAGCCACGGGACCGCCCCGCAAATCGTCGACGAGGCCACGGAGCGCGGCTTTGCGGTCGTGGACGCGACCTGCCCCTACGTCTCGAAGGTCCAGCGCAAGGCGCGCCAGCTCGCCGAGGCGGGGTATGCCGTCGTCATCATCGGCGAGCCCGGACATGCCGAGGTCGAGGGCATACGTGCCTGGGGCGGAAAGGCAGTCGTCGCCGTCGCCGACATACCCGACAAGCTCCCTGACGAGCTGCCTTCTAAGGTGGGCGTCGTCATCCAGACGACGCAGAGCGCCGATCGCGTTGAGGCGGTGCTCGATGCGCTGCAAGGCCGTGTCGATGAGCTGCGCGTCGAGGAGACAGTGTGCTTCGCGACCCAGGAGCGCCAGGCAGCCGCTGCCGAGCTCTCCGCACGCGTCGAGCTCATGATCGTCATCGGCGGACGCAACTCGGGCAACACGCGCCGCCTCTACGAGATATGCAAGGCGCGTTGTGACGCGACCCATCACATCGAGGATAGCACCGAGATTGACCCGGCGTGGCTCGGTGGCGTCAAGCGCATTGGCATCACGGCAGGAGCGAGCACGCCGCAAGAGCATATCGACGCGGTATGCGATCGTATCCGCGAGCTTACGGGTGAGGCCGCGTGACGATGCAAGACGCGCAAGCCCAGTCGAGCACCTACGGTTCCCTCAAGGCACAGGTGCATCCCCAGCCCTGCTGGGCGCGCATCGCGCGCATAGAGCCAGGCTCTCCTGCCGACCGTGCGGGGCTTGCGGCCGGCATGGTCATCACGCATGTCGAGGACGTGCCGCTGCGTGACCTCATCGAATGGCGCTGGCAAGCCGACGGCTACGATGTCGAGCTGGCGCTCGAGGACGGACGCTTCGCCTACATCGAGCGTGAGCTCGGGGAGGACTGGGGCATCGTCTTCGATGATTGCATCTTCGATGGCGTCATCACCTGCTGCAACGCCTGCAGCTTTTGCTTCATGTCCATGTTGCCGAAGGACATGCGCTCGACTTTGTACCTGCGCGATGACGACTACCGCCTCTCGTTTCTCCAGGGCAACTTCGTGACCCTCACCAACGTGAGCGATGAAGATCTCGAGCGCATCATCGAGTGCCATCTCTCGCCTCTGCATGTGTCGCTGCATGCGGTGAGCCCCGATGTGCGCGAGACGCTCATGGGAAAGAACGCCGCGCGTGGCATGGAGGTGCTCGAGGCGCTGCTCGATGCCGGGCTCGAGGTACACGTGCAGGTCGTCGTCGTACCCGGTGTGAACGATGGCGCCGAGCTCATGCGCACGCTTGCCTGGATCGAGCGTCATCCCGACGTGCTCTCCGCGGGCTTCGTGCCGCTTGGCTATACGCGTCACCAGAAGCGCTTCAGCTCCTCGTTTTCCGATGATCCGGACGCGGCTGCCGCGGTCATCGAACTCATTCGCGAGTTCCAGGAGGATTCCGGCGTCGAACGTCGCAATCCGCGCCTGCAGATCGCCGACGAGTTCTACATCGACGCGGGCTATGACTTCCCGCCCGCCTTCATGTACGCGGACTATCCGCAGTTCCAGGACGGCATCGGCATGATGCGCTCGTTCATCGACGAATGGCAGCAGAGCGGCGACAAGATCGCGCAGGCCGCAGCCCTGCTCGATGGCAAGCCGACGGCGCACATCGTCTGCGGTACGGCCTTCGCGCGCGTGCTTCGCGAGCTCATCGATGCTACGCCTCTTGCCGGAAAGCTCGCGATCATTGCCGTCGAAAACGAGTTCTTCGGCGGAAACGTGGACGTGACCTGCCTCATCACGGGAAGCGACCTCATCCCGGCCCTGTGCGCGGCGCATCCCGAGGGCATCGTCCTCATCGCGCGCGAGATGTTCAACCAGGACCTCAAGCTGCTCGATGACGTCACGCTTGCCGATGTCGAGGCCGCCACGTCGGCGACCGTGCGCCTGTGTACCTACACGCCCGCGGATATCCTTGCCGCGCTGATGCGGTAAGATACTGCTCGCAATCCTACGTAAAGAGGTTTTCATGAGTCTTCCGCTCGTTGCCGTGGTCGGTCGTCCGAATGTCGGAAAGTCCACGCTCATTAACCGCATAACTCAGACCGAAGACGCCATCGTGCACGAGATGCGCGGCGTGACGCGCGATCGTTCGTACCATCGCGCCGACTGGAACGGCGTCGATTTCATGATCATCGACACCGGTGGCATCGCCCTGGGCGACACGGACATGTTCCAGGGCTCCATCACGAGCCAGGCGCTCGTCGCCTGCGAGGAGTCCGACTGCATCATCTTCGTCGTCGATGGCCGCACGGGCGTGACGAGCGAGGACACCGACATCGCGCGCGTGCTGCTCAAGAGCAGGGTTCCCGTCGTGCTCGCCGTCAACAAGCTCGACAATCCCGACCGCGAAGACGAGGTGCTCTGGGAGTTCTACTCGCTTGGCCTGGGCGATCCCATGCCCATCTCGGCCTCGCACGGCCATGGCACGGGCGACCTGCTCGACGCCGTCGTGCGCGAGCTTCCCGAGGACGCAGGCGACGACCAGGATGAGGACGAGATCAGCGTCGCGATCATCGGCCGGCCCAATGCGGGCAAGTCATCGCTCACCAATCGCCTCGTCGGCGGCGAACGCTCCATCGTGAGCGATGTCGCGGGTACGACGCGCGATGCGATCGATAGCGTCGTGGAACATAACGGCGTGCGCTACCGCATCGTGGACACGGCGGGCATCCGCCGCAAGTCCCAGATAGACGAGGATGTCGAGTACTACGGCTACGTGCGCTCCCTGCGTGCGATCGACCGTGCCGATGTCGTGCTCCTCATGATCGATGCGACGCTCGGCCTGACTGATGCCGACCAGAAGGTCGCGGGCATGGCCGCCGAGCGCGGCTGCGCGATGGTCGTGCTCATCAACAAGTGGGACCTCATCGAAGATCCCGACAGGCGCGATGAGATCCGGGAGCTCGTGGGCGATCGCCTCGAGTTCGTCGGCTATGCGCCCGTCATCTCCATCTCGGCCAAAACCGGTCGCTCGGTGCATCGCATCTGGGATGCCATCGGCACCGTCTATCAGAACTACTCGTGCCACATCCCGACAAACCAGCTCAACGCGCTGCTCACCCAGCTGCGCGACTTCGGCCATACCATCGTGAAGGGCAGCAAGCGCCTGCGCCTCAACTACGTGACGCAAGCCGCGACCCAGCCACCCGTGTTCACGTTCTTCGCGAACTTCCCCGAGATCATCGACGATACCTATCGTCGTTACCTCGAGAACCGCCTACGTGAGAACTTCGACTTGACCGGCACGCCCGTGCGCATCAAGTTCAAGAGGAAGAACTAGCCATGTCTCCTATCATCCTGCTCGACTTCGTCCTTGTCGCCGCCGTCTCCTTCCTGGTGGGAAGCGTTCCCTTCGGCGTGCTCATCGCCAAGGCGCTCTACCATTCCGACCCGCGCTCGGGCGGATCGAGGTCCATCGGCGCGACGAACATGAGCCGCCTCTATGGCTGGAAGGCCTTCGTCATCACCTTCTTGGCCGATGCGAGCAAGGGAGCCATCGCCGTCGTGTTCGCGCGTATCGTCACCGGCTTCATGCCCTTTGACGCTATGTGGCAGTTCGACCTGCTCATCGTGCTCGCCGTGCTCTTCTCCATCGTCGGCCATGTCTTCTGCCCCTGGCTCGGCTTCAAGGGCGGCAAGGGCATTTCCACGGGATTTGGTTCCATACTCGTGGCCTATCCCTTCGTCGCACTGTGCCTGCTCGCGACCTTTCTCGTCGTCGCGGGAATCAGCAAGCGCATCTCGGCCGGTTCCATCTGCGCGGCCATCAGCCTTCCCATCTGGTCGTTCGTCTTCTACGGAAACAACGTCCCGCTGTTCGTCGTCAGCATCATCATTGCCATCGCCGTCGTCTTCGCGCATCGCAGCAACATCCAGCGCATGATGAACGGCACCGAGCCCAAGTTCTCCTTCAAGTCCACTGGCGAGAAGACCGTCGTGAACGAAGACGAGCTCGAAAAAGAGCTCGAGGAAGAGCTGTGATGACGAACGTCGCGGTCATCGGCTCGGGCACCTGGGGAACGGCCATCGCCCATCTCATCGCCGGCAAGGACATCGCGGTGAGGATGTGGACGCGCAGCGTCGATGTGGCCGATGCCATCAAC
>CABSKV010000012.1 GCA_902478425.1 uncultured Coriobacteriia bacterium
GCGTGGACGCGACCACCTGCGAGGAGTACTCCGCCATCGCCGCCGCCCTCATCGCCGAGCTCGCGGGTGGCACCGTCTGCCTCGAGGTTGTCGACGAGTATCCCATCAAGGCCGAAGAGCATAAGCTCACGCTGCGCCCCGACCGCCTGCGCGCGCACATCGGAGCCGACATCACCGACGAGGAGCAGTTCCGCATCCTCACCGATCTGGGTTGCGACGTCGAGGGCAAGCCCGGCGACAAGCAGGTCGAGGTCATCGCCCCGACCTTCCGCCCCGACCTCGTTCGCGAGATCGACCTCTACGAGGAGGTCCTGCGCATCTACGGCATGGACCGCATTCCCTCGACGCTTCCGGGCGGCGCCCATGCCGGTGGTCGCACCCTCGACCAGCAGCGCATCGAGCTCATGAGCCAGACGCTGCGCGCATGCGGCATGAACGAGACGATGACCTATTCGCTCGTGCCGGCCGACGACATGCAGATCGCGCGCATGCCCGAGGAGGGACGTGGCGAGGCCGTCGAGCTCATCAATCCGATGAGCGGCGAGCAATCCGTCTTGCGTCGCAGCATCATCCCCGGCCTGCTGCGCAGCGTCGCCTACAACCAGAGCCGTGGCGTCTTCGACGTGCAGCTCTTCGAGCGCGGCGTGGCCTTCGGAGCGGCCGAGGGACGCAAGTCCCCCAAGGAGCGCACGCTGCTTGCCGGCGTGCTTGCCGGTTCGTTCACGCTTCCCGGCTGGAACCAGGCGGCCAACCCCATCGACTTCTTCGATGCCAAGGGCATCGTCGAGAACCTCATGCGCGAGCTCTGCGTGCAAAAGCTCCAGTTCAAGGCCCTCGATGCCGATGAGGCACCGTGGCTGACGCCGGGTCGTGCCGCAAGCGTCATCGCCGGCGGACGCGTCTTGGGCTGGGTCGGCGAGATTCACCCACTCGTGTGCCAGGGCTTTGACGTGGAGGGCACCGTTGCCGCGTTCGAGTTCGACGTGCACCAGCTGCTCGGCGTGACCGGCGACATGCGCCCGTACGTGGACGTGCCCGTCTATCCGGGCATCGAGGTCGACCTCGCCATCGTCGTCGACGAGGACGTGACGGCCGAGCGCATCGAGCAGTGCATCACGAGCGCCGGCAAGAAGGGTCCTTTCGAAAGCGTGCGTCTCTTCGATGTGTACCGCGATGACGAGCGCGTGGGCGCGGGCAAGAAGTCCATGGCGTTCAGGATCACCTATCGTGCGAGTGACCGCACGCTCACGAGCGAGGAAGTCGAGAAGGCCCACGAGCGCATCGTCGCCAAGGTCATGAAGGCAACGGGCGGCGAAGTCCGCAGCTAGCGCAGGTATTTATAGAAGGCCGCGCACGAGCCTTCGCTCGAGACCATGCACGGGCCGATGGGGTGCTCCGGGCTGCATGCCGTGGCGAAGAGCGGGCATTCGCTCGGGTCCATGACGCCGCGCAGCACATCGCCGCAGCGGCAGCCCTTCGGCTCGACGGTCGGCTCGACTACGGGCGCGAACTTCGCGAGCGCATCGAAGGCCGCGTACTCGTCGCGCAGCTTGTAACCGGAATCGCCGATGAGGCCCAGTCCGCGCCATGTGGCGTCGCAGGGCTCGAACGCCTCGGCGATGGTTGCCTGGGCATCGACGTTTCCCTCGTCTTGCACGCCGCGCCGGTAATCGTTGACGATGTCGGCCTCGCCGCGCGCGAGCATGCGCAGCAGGATTGCGATGCCGCTGAGCAGGTCGATCGGCTCGAATCCCATGATGCAGCCGGGGATGCCGTACGTATCTGCCAAGAACTCGTAGGGCGTGCGCCCGATGATCGTCGAGACATGTCCCGGCAAGATGAGCGCGTCGATTGCCACCTCGGGGTCGTTGACGAGCGCTTCGAGGGTGTGGGGTACGGTCTTGTGCGCGGCGAACACGCTGAAGTTCTCGACGCCGGCGAGCTTGGCGCGCTTGATGGTCGAGGCAATGAGCGGGGTGGTGGTCTCGAAGCCCACGCCTACGAAGATGACCTCGCGGTCGGGGTTTTCCTGCGCGCAACGCAGGCCATCGAGCGGCGAGTAGACGATGCGTATGTCGCGCCCCGCGGCCTTTTCCTCGTTGAGCGAGGAGGTCGAACCGGGCACGCGCGTCATGTCGCCGAAGGTCGTGATGATGACGTCATCGAGACGCGAGAGCGCGATGACGGTGTCGATGTCCTCGTTGGCCGTGACGCAGACGGGGCAGCCCGGCCCACTCACGAGCTTGATGCCATCGGGAAGGATGCTGCGAATGCCCGCACGTGCGAGCGCGACCGTATGCGTACCGCAGACTTCCATGAGCCTGATCTGCCCACCACGGCGCTCGAGTGCTGCCGGGGCGATTTCCTCGATGACGCCTATGAGCTCCTGGCCGAGCTTAGGGTCGCGAAATCCGGAGAGGTCGAGCATCAGGCGACACCTTCGCCCATGCCGGGATGATCCTCGTCGATGAGCTCGGGGAACTGCCTGATGAGTTCGAGCGTCTCGTTAGCGAACTGCTCGTCGATGATCTCGATGCCGTAGCCGGCATGCACGAGCACCCAATCGCTCACCTTGACCTTGGGAACGAGGTCGAGCGCCACCTCGCGCGTGACGCCCATGATGTCGACGGTGCCCATCATGAGCTTCTCGTCGAGCTCCTTGACCTGGGCGGGTATTGCCAAGCACATGTCTATTCCTCCAAACGCGTACGAGCGACGATCGCCTGCCCGTACGAGATGCATCCGTCATTGGGCGGAAGCTCACGGTTGACGTGAACCTCGAAGCCCAGATCGCGCAGGCGCTCGCGAAGCCGGGAGGAGAGGATGCGATTGACCATGCATCCGCCGCTCAAGGCGACGTCCTCGATTCCCGTCTCGCCGCGCGCCCGCAGTGCTTGCTCGATGATAGCGTCTGCGAGACCTTCGTGAAACGCCCGTGCCGTGAGTGGGTGGATGTCCGAGTCCTCGCGCCAGGCAGCCGCTTCGAGCAGACACGCCGCCTCGCCGTCGTAGCCAGGATGTGCGCAGATGCCCAGAAGGGCGCTTACGCCGTCGAAGAGGCGCCCGGCAGACGAGCAGACAGGGGTGTTGATGCCCTTGTCGATCATCTGGTCGAGCAGCGTGCGGTTCTCGAGGCGCTCAAGGAAGCTCGCGAATTGCGGATTGTCGAGCGAGAACTGTCCGAAGAACGCATCGTCAAGCTCGCCGTATGCCTTGAGCAGCGCGTATGCGGTGCGCTCGGGGTTGAGGATGGCGGCAGCCCCTCCGGGAAGCGCGAAGCTCGGCAGATGCCAGAAGCGTTCGAACCCGCCACGCGTGGCGATGAGGACCTCGCCACCCCAGATCGTGCCGTCCGTGCCATATCCCGTTCCGTCGAGTGCGATGCCGATGACAGGGCCCTGCAGCTCGTCTTCGCCGAGCACCGAGGCGATGTGCGCATGATGATGCTGCACTTCGATGAGCGGCAGCCCGTGCTCGCGTGCGTATGCGCGCGCCCACTTGCTCGCGAGATATTCGGGATGCATGTCGCAGGCGATGGCTTGCGCTTGCGTGTCGAAGAGCCGCTCGTAGCGCTCGCGTGCCTCTTCCCATGCGCGCATGGCGCCCAGATGCTCGAGGTCGCCAAGATGCTGCGAGACATGGGCACGCTCGCCGTCGAGCAAGGTGAAGGTGGCCTTCTGCTCGGGACCGGCGGCAAAGATGGCGGGGCCATCGTCTCGCTTCACGAGCAGGGGCATGGGCGCGTATCCACGGGCACGGCGTATCATCTGCGCCGCGCCATCGGCATCGATGCGCGCGACGGAGTCATCGTAGCGCGCGACGATGGCGCGGTTGTTGCCGAGGAAGGCATCGGCGATGTGCCCGAGTGCATCGAATGCATCGTAATCGCTTGCCACGATGGGCTCCCCGCTGCGATTGCCGCTCGTCATCACGAGGGGAGTGTCGAGCTCGTGCATGAGCAGGTGTTGCAGGGGAGTCGCCGGAAGCATGAGGCCGATCTCAGGCAGATCCCCCGCGACGTTTGCGGCGACGGGGGAGTCTGCCGTGCGCTCGAGCAGCACGATGGGGCGCATCGGGCTTTCGAGCAGGACGGCCTCGTCGTCAGACACGCGGGCAAACGTACGTGCCATGGCAATGTCGCGCACCATGACGGCAAGCGGCCTACTCGGACGATGCTTGCGCGTGCGCAGGCGTGCGACGGCCGCCTCGTTGCATGCGTCGCATGCCAGGTGCCAGCCGCCCAGTCCCTTGATCGCAAGCACATCGCCTGCACGCAAACGCTCGCAGGCCTGCGCGATGAGCGCGTCGGATTCCTCGCGCGTAAGATGCCGCTTCTCGAGAACCAGCGTCCCCTCGTCGTCGAACGCGCCTTCCGAGACGGTTTCTGCGTCCACGAAGAAGAGCCGCGGCCCGCACGCGAAGCAGGCATCGGGCTGGGCGTGATAGCGGCGATCTGCCACATCGGCATATTCCGCGGCACATTGAGGGCACATCTCGAAAGCGCGCATCGAGGTCACAGGGCGGTCATAGGGTAGCTCTTCGATGATGGTGAAGCGCGGGCCGCAGTTCGTGCAGTTGATGAACGGGTAGTGGTAGCGGCGGTCGTTCGGGTCGAAGAGCTCGTCTACGCAGGCATCGCAGGTGGCAAGGTCAGGGCTCACGAGCGTGCTCGCATGCTCGTCATGTGCCGATGCCCGAATGGCGAAGCCATCAAGTTCTTCGCATGAACCTGGCCGCGACAGGCAACTCAGGATGTGGGCGGCTACAGGTGCGTCCTCGACAAGCGCGTCTTCGAACGCATCTAGTACGGTCACATCTTCGTGCTGCACCTGGATCTCGACGCCGTGGGTGTCGTTGAGCACCCACCCCGTGCAGCCGAGCATGCGCGCGCAACGCACGACATGGGGCCTGAAGCCCACGCCTTGCACGATGCCGTTGAGATGTATCCTGCGCGCCTGCATGTACCGCCTTTCCGTGTAGCGAGTGTATCACGCGCGATGCCGCGAGATGCCAACCGTCCCGTAACGTCAGCCGGAGCGCACATGCGTGCGGCCAGCTGCGTGAAACATGTTGAAGCGCCCGGCCAATCGCCCTATCCTATCGGGGTATTGAGTTCACGTACGAGGTGGCCACATCATGAAATCTGCACTGACACGACGTTTCCTTCCGATGCTCTGCTCCGTTCTCGCGCTTGTCGCGGTTCTTGCGCTCGGCGCGTGCTCCGCGCAGCAGCCAGCCGGCTCCATCCGCATCGGCACCATGCCGACCGAGGACATCCTGCCCATGTGGGTTGCCGAGGAAGAGGGTCTTTTCGAGAACGCGGGCGTCGATGCCGAGATAGTCGTCTTCGATTCCGCCCAGGGCCTTTCGGCGGCGCTGACGGCTGGCGAGGTCGACATCGCGATGACCGACCCCATGCGCGCGGTCAAGCTCTGCGAGTCCGGCACCGACCTCTCACTTGAGTGGATCACGCTCGGAGCGACACCCGAGCAGGGGCGCTTTGGCGTGCTGACGAGTGCCGATAGCGGCATCACCTCGCTTGCCGATCTCGCGAACGGTACCAAGGGCGTGGGGCTTGCCGCCAATACGGTGCCCGAATACGTCTTCGACAAGCTCTGCGAGCAGGCTAACATCGACCCTGCGAGCATCCCGGTGAGCGAGGTCGCGAGCCTGCCCGATCGCTACGGTCTTGCTGCTGCCGGCCAGCTCGATGCTGCCGCGCTTCCCGCGTCCATGCTCGCGCTCGGCCAGGCATCGGGCATGGTGCTACTTGCCGATGACACGACGGGCGAGAACGTCTCGCAATCGGTCATGGTCGTACGCGATGCCTATAACACGGGTGAGGGTGCCAAGACCCTAGCTGCCGTGCGCGAGGTGTGGGATGAGGCGGCAAGCCAGATTAACGCCGATCCCGAGAAGTACCGCATGCTGCTCGTCGAGAAGGCAAACCTCAACGAGCAGGTTGCCTCAAGCTACGTCATCTGCGAGTACCCGATGGCGCGCACCGCCCAGGGCGAGCCCGCCTATCCTCCTGCCGAGCTCATCGAGCCGGTGCTTTCGTGGATGAGCGCCAAGGGCTACGTCACCAAGAACGTGAGTTACGACGAGTCAAACGGCTCGTTTGTCATCTCGTAGGCAATCGCGACGCAAACGATGGCAGCCCCTGCACAGACGACGAGCTACGAGCCCCTCACACCGCTCATGTGCGTGCGTCTCGCCGCGCCGCATACCTGGCCCGGCCCCTCAGTGCTCACGACGGTCTTCGGCGGTGTCTATGCCATCGCTTGCGGCTATGACTTCTCGCCGTTCATCTGGTGTCTGTTGCTTGCGGTCGCCGTCTTCGCGCAATCCGCGGTCAACACCCTGAACGATTGGGCCGACTATCGCGCCGGCACGGACACGGTCGAGAACTCCGATGATCCCACCGATGCCGTACTCGTCTACAGCAACCCCAACCCGCGTTCCGTGCTCATACTCGGCCTTGCGTACATGGCAGTCGCGCTTGTTTGCGGGATCATCTGCGTGCTGTGGTCGGGAAGCGCGATTCCGCTCATCATCGGTGCTGTCGGCGCGCTGTTCATCGTATGCTATTCGAGTGGCAAGCTGCCTATCTCGTATTTTCCGCTTGGCGAGCTCGTGAGCGGTGTGGTCATGGGCGCGCTCATTCCGGCGGCCGACATCTGCATCTTCGCCGCGCACGCATATCCGGATGCCGGCCTCTTCGGCATGCCCTGGCCTGTGGATTGGCTGCGTCTCGTCTCGTGCCTCGCGCCCTTCGTCATCGGCATCGGCATGGTCATGGCAACGCAGAACAACTGCGATATCGAGCGCGACATTCCCGTCGGACGAAAGACGCTTCCCGTCGTGCTCGGCCGCTCGCGCAGCGTCATCGTCTATCGCGTCTTCGTCGTGCTCTGGATTGCCATCGTGCTGCACTGTGCGTTCTGGTACTTCAACGCCGGCTTCTGGGCCGCGTGCGTGACCTTGGTGTTTGGCATCGGGGCTGTGCGCTTCCTGCTCACCACGCCGCTTACGCACGAAGTCCGCGGTCCGTCCATGGGCGCGGTCATGAAGGCAAACCTCTTCTTCAACGGCGCGCTCGTCCTCGCCGCGATGGTGTCGCTCATCTAGCGCAGCATCCGTCACTTTCCAAATCCGCTATCATGGTGCATCGATATTGCGAGGAGGGGAGTGTTGTGGCC
The DNA here is from genome assembly GCA_902478425.1 of uncultured Coriobacteriia bacterium. Classification (GTDB taxonomy): domain Bacteria; phylum Actinomycetota; class Coriobacteriia; order Coriobacteriales; family QAMH01; genus QAMH01. The sequence continues at coordinate 7,203 of CABSKV010000012.1, forward strand.
AAGGAACACGTGCACGGTGTATTCGAATCGATTGCCGATGGGTACGATGCGGCAAATGACCGCATCAGTCTCGGCATGCATCGCCTCTGGAAGCGCGCGTTGTGCGACGCCGCGCTCAAGCCCTGCACGAACGCCAAGCGCGCGGGCCTCATCCTCGACGTGTGCTGTGGCACGGGCGACATCACCGCTATGCTCGCCGAGAAAAACCCCGATGTACTCGTCTGCGGGCTCGATTTCTCCGCGCATATGCTCGATGTCGCGCGCGAGCGCACGAAGGCCCTGCCCAACGTGATGCTCGTCGAGGGTAATGCCATGGAGCTGCCCTTCGATGACAATACCTTCGACTCTGCCGTCATCAGCTTTGGCCTGCGCAACACGCCCGACTACGAGCAAGTCGTGAGCGAGATGGTCCGCGTGACGAGGCCTGGCGGCGTCGTTGCCTGCCTCGATGCCTCCGTACCCGAGAGCACCGTCATCCAGCCCTTCTACCAGTTCTATTACAAGAACGTCATGACGCTTTTCGGCGGTGGCATCTCGCATCGCAAGGAGTACGACTGGCTCTACGAGAGCACGCAGGAGTTTCTGCGCAAAGACGAGCTCGTGCGCCTCTTCGAAGACTGTGGTCTTATCTCGGCGTGCGCGCGCCCGTTCATGTTCGGTGCCGCCGCCTTGCATACGGGCGTCAAGCCGCTGTTCAGCGTACCGCTGACCAGTGCCGTTGCCGATGCCGTGAAGAAGGCTGCCTGCAGCAAGGACGATGCGGCCGATGCATAAGCTCGAGTTTCGCGATGTGACGCTGCGTTATGACGACGAGCGTCATGGTGCTGATGGGCTGCTTGCGCTCGAGAGCCTGAGCCTTGCCGTGGATGCGGGCGAATCGCTCGCCATCATCGGGCCTTCGGGCTGCGGCAAGTCATCCACCTTGCAAATGGCCGCCGGGCTCGTGCGCCCCTCAAGCGGCGAGGTGCTCGTCGATGGCCAGCCCATCACGAAGCCACGCCAGAAGACGGCGCTCATCTTGCAAGACTTCGGGTTGCTGCCCTGGAAGACGGTGCTCGCCAATGCCGAGCTCGGCCTCAAGGTACGCGGCGTCGACCGCGAGCAGCGCGAGGCAAAGGCGCGTGAGGCTCTGGGCCTCGTCGGCCTTGCCGACTTCGCGCATGCCTATCCTGGCGAGCTTTCCGGCGGCATGCAGCAGCGTCTCGCCCTGGCGCGCTCCATCGCGCTCGATGTCGACTTGCTGCTCATGGACGAGCCGCTCTCCGCGCTCGATGCGCTCTTGCGCGAGCAGCTGCAAGACACCCTGCTCGAGCTGTGGCAGAAGGAAGGCTATGCGCAACTGCTCGTGACGCACTCCATCGACGAGGCGGTATATCTCGGGCAGCGCATCGTCGTGCTGAGCGCGCGCCCCGGCCATGTGGTCGGCGTGCTCGATAACCCCGCGATGGGCCAGGCTGCCTATCGTGGCAGCTCCGCGTATTACGAGCTCTGCAACGAGATTCGCGCCTTGCTGCGCGATGCAACGCATGCTCACGAGGACGAGGAGGCGTGCCATGCGTAAGGCCTTGGGGTATGTGTGGGGCACCATCTTCGTCATCGTCTTGTGGTGGGTGTGCGCGGCGCTCATCGCCTCGCCCGCGCTTCCCACGCCGGCAGCGACGCTACCCGCGCTCGCCGACAACATCGGCAAGATCGCTCCCGAGTTCATGGTGAGCCTCGGGCGCATCCTGCTCTCGATGGCCATCGGAGCGCTCTTCGGCGTGCCGCTCGGCCTGTGGATCGGTCGCTCCAAGCGCGCCGACGCCATCTTCGGTCCCGTGCTCTACGTGCTCTATCCCGTTCCCAAGATCGTCTTTCTGCCCGTCCTCTTCGTGCTCTTCGGCCTGGGAGGGGAGGGCAAGGTGGTGCTCATCGCCATTGCCGTGTTCTTCCAGATGATGGTAACGATGCGCGATGCCGCGAAGAACGTACCGGCTGGTGCGGTCGAGTCCATGCGCTCGCTTGGCGCGAGCAAGTTCGCCATCTATCGTGACGTCATCTTTCCGGCGACCATTCCCGACCTGTTCACCGCTCTGCGCATCACCTGCGGTACGGCTGTCGCGATTCTGTTCATCGCAGAGTCGATGGCAGGTTCGAGCGGCCTGGGCTATTACATCATGCATGCATGGTCGCTGCTCGAATACGCCCGCATGTTTGCCGGCATCGTGGCGATGGCGCTACTCGGCGTGCTGCTCTACGAGGCCTTCGACATCGTCGAGCGCCGCCTTACCCGCTGGCGCAGGAGCGCATAGTCGAGGGGCTTACGGTCGCCGAACGCGTGTCGCTTGCCAATGACTCGCACCCGAAGCTCCAAAATCGCGAGACTGCTGCGGAACTCGCGCGCAAGAGCGGCGCGCTCAAACAGTCCTCGCAAGATCGTCTCGCGATTTCGGAGCTTCTGTTCGTCGGGCAGCGCGACACGCACCCGGCTACCAACACACACACGTCATAAGATGTACCATATCCTCATGGATATCGAGATTCCACAGAGCGCCCGGACCATTCTCGACCTGCTCGAGGCGGCAGGCCACGAGGCCTATGTCGTGGGCGGTTGCGTGCGCGATGCGCTCATGGGCCGCACGCCCGCCGATTGGGACATCACCACCTCCGCCAAGCCCGATCAGATCAAGGCCGTAGCTGCTGCCGCGGGCCTCAAGACGATCGATACCGGCATCGCGCATGGCACCGTGACCGTCATCATCGACCACGAGCCCTTCGAGGTCACGACCTATCGCGCAGACGGCGTCTACAGCGACGGGCGCCACCCGGACTCCATCGAGTTCCTCGACCGCATCGATGGCGACCTGGCTCGTCGTGACTTCACGATAAACGCCATGGCCTACAACCCTGCGCGCGGTCTCGTCGACCACTTTGGCGGCCAGGCCGATTTGCAGGCAGGCATTTTGCGCGCCGTGGGCGATCCACGTGAGCGTTTCACCGAAGATGCCCTGCGCATCGTGCGGGGCCTGCGCTTTGCCGCCCAGCTCGGGTTCACCATCGAGCCCGAGACCTCGGATGCGATGCACGAGCTGCGGGGCCTGCTCGACGATATCGCCGTCGAGCGCATCTGGATCGAGTTCGCGGGCTTGCTCTGCGGGCGGTACGCCGTACCCGTGCTGCGCGAGTATCACGACATCGTCTTCACCATCATCCCCGAGCTTGCCATCGAGTACGAGTTCGACCAGCATAACCCCTTCCACGTCTACGACGTGTGGGAGCATACGCTGCACGCCCTCGAAGCCGCTCCTCCCGACATGGACGCGACCGTGCGTCTTGCCTTGCTGCTTCATGACATCGGCAAGCCCCATTGCCTGGTCATCGACGAGGACGGTCGTGGTTGGGCCATCGGGCACGACAAGGAGGGCGAGCCCATCGCACGCGAGGTGTGCAAGCACCTCAAGCTCTCGCGCGCGGATCGCGAGACCGTCACGCACCTCGTCGCCAACCACATGTTCTCGATACCCGATACCGAGCGGGCCATGCGCCGCTTCCTCGTGCGTCACGGCGCCGAGAACGCCCAAAACCTCTTCGCCATACGCCGGTGCGACAAGATTGGCCTCGGCCATGAGCAGCCTCCCGACAATCCCATGAGCGTGGCGTTTGCCAAGGCCGAAAAGCTCATGGACGAGCAACTCAACGCCGAGCCCGTCTTCGGCGTGAAGGACCTCGCGATAAACGGACGCGACCTCATCGACGTGGGCGTCCCCCAAGGCCCCGAAATCGGCCGCGTGCTCGACGCGTTGCTCGAAGCCGTCGTCGACGGCGACGTACCCAACGAACACGATGCGCTCATCACACGCGCCCAACAGCTGATCATCAGATAACTATGCGTTGGCAGGCCAAAACTTTCGCTGAATGCCCGCGTCACTTGCGTTAGAATCGGGGATTACGTGTCGATGAAAGGACATCATCATGGCTGACAAGAGCAAGCAGGTTCGCTTCAACATCCAGGCAAGCCCCGATCGTATGTGCGGCGTCTATGCCAACGCCTCGATCGTGAGCACGACCAACGCCGAGTCGCGCATCGACTTTCTCTACGTCGACCATGCCAACAAGCAGGGCGATGACGTTCCGGCGCATCTCGTGGCCCGCGTCATCATGCCCACCACCGCGCTTGCCGACCTTTCGGAGACGCTTTCCAAGCACCTCTCCAAGCATCTCGAGCAGGGGATGTAGCAACCCAACGAAGCAGGATACAACCAAGAGAGACTGAAATGCCTGATACGCCAAACTACAAGCACACGATGAACCTTCCCAAGACCTCCTTCAAGATGAAGGCGAGCCTTGCTCAGCATGAGCCGGAGCGCCTCAAGAAGTGGGAGGACATGGACCTGTACTACCAGGTGCTCGCCCATAACGAGGGTCATGACTCCTACATCTTGCACGATGGCCCGCCGTACGCCAACGGCCCCATCCACATCGGCCATGCGCTCAACAAGATCCTCAAGGACATCATCGTCAAGTATCATGCCCAGCGCGGTTACTACGCGCCATACGTCCCCGGCTGGGACTGCCATGGCCTGCCCATCGAGAACAAGGTCGAGGAAGAGCTCGGCCCCGAGAAGATGGCAAAGATCGACGTGCCGACCTTCCGCAAGATCTGCCGCGAGTATGCCGAGAAACAAGTCGATGGCCAGCGCAAGGGCTTCAAGCGTCTGGGTGTCACCGGCGAGTGGAGCAATCCCTACCTCACCTTCAATCCCGAGTACGAGGCCGGCAACATCGAGGTCTTCAAGGACCTCTACCTTTCCGGCGCGATCTACCGTGGTCGCAAGCCCATCCACTGGTGCACGCATTGCCATACCGCACTTGCCGAGGCAGAGATCGAGTATTCCGACGAGGTGAGCCCGTCTGTCTTCGTGAAGTTCCGCTTTACCGAGGTGCCCGAGGCATTCAAGCCGGTCATGCACGATGATGCTGCCATGTCGGTCATCATCTGGACGACCACGCCGTGGACGCTTCCCGCCAACACCGCCGTGAGCCTCAGCCCGGATGCCGAATATGTGGCCGTGCGCGTGCGCGGCGAGTACTTCGTGCTTGCGCGCGAGCTTTTGGAGAGCGTCGCCGAGAAGGCGGGCTGGTCGGGCTACGAGATCGTCGAGGCCGATGGCGAGCCCTTCGTGGTCAAGGGCATCGACCTGGCCGGTGCGACCTACAAGCATCCCATCCATCCGGACATGACGGGCACGCTCATCTACGGCGACCACGTCACGCTCGATACGGGCACCGGCGCGGTCCACACCGCTCCCGGTCATGGTGCCGACGACTACGAGGTCGGCCTCAAGTTCAACGTTCCTGTCCTCATGCCCGTCGATGACGACGGCAAGTTCATGCAAGGCGGCGGCCCGTGGGCGGGCAAGGATGCCGTCGAGAGCAACGAGGACATCATCGCCTGGCTTGACGAGGACAATGCCCTCATCGCGCGCGAGGATATCTCGCACTCGTACCCGCACTGCTGGCGCTGCAAGCGTCCGGTCATCTTCCGTGCGACCACGCAGTGGTTCGTCTCGATGGACAAGACCGGCCTGCGCGAGAAGGCGCTTGAGCAAATCAACGATAACGTGCGTTGGATTCCGGCATGGGCATCCAACCGCATCGGATCGATGGTCGAGGAGCGACCCGATTGGTGCATCAGCCGCCAGAGGTTCTGGGGCGTTCCCATCCCGGTGTTCAAATGCAAGTCCTGTGGCGAGATCGTCGCCAACGAGGAGAGCTTCGATGCCGTCATCGAGCTGTTCCGCACGAAGGGTGCCGATGCCTGGTACACGACCGCGCCCGAGGATTACCTGCCGTCGAGCGTGTGCTGCCCCAACTGCGGCAGCCATGAGCTCGAAGGCGAGAAGGACGTGCTCGACGTGTGGTGGGAGTCCGGCGTGTCGCATACGAGCGTGCTGGGCACGCGCCCGTACCTGCACCGCCCGGCAGACCTCTATCTCGAGGGCTCCGACCAGCATCGCGGCTGGTTCCAGTCCTCGCTGCTCACGAGCGTCGGCGCATATGGTGATGCACCCTACAAGGCTGTCTTGAGCTGCGGATTCACGGTCGATGAAAACGGCCGCAAGATGTCGAAGTCCATCGGCAATGTCATCGATCCCATCGAGGTGTGCGACGAGTTCGGCGCCGACGTGCTGCGCCTGTGGGTCGGCTCGGTCGACTACTCGCAGGACATGAGCGTGAGCCGCAACATCTTCGAGCGCACCTCCGACGCCTATCGTCGCATCCGCAACACCTTCCGCTACCTGCTCAGCAACCTCAACGACTTCACGAACGCTGACTTCGTTTCCGCCGACGAGATGCTCGAATTCGACAAGTGGGCGCTCGCCCGCCTGCAGGCACTCGTCGCCGAGACGACGCAGGCCTTTGACGAGTACCGCTTCCACAACGCGTATCGTGCCTGGTACGACTTCATCGTGAGCATCTCCTCGGAGTACTTCGACGCGGTCAAGGACCGCCTGTACGCCGATGCCGCCGATTCCGTCGAGCGCCGTAGCGCCCAGAGCGTGCTCGCCAACATGCTCGAGGCCATGGTTCGCCAGCTGGCACCCATCCTTGCCTTCACCTGCGATGAAGTGTGGGAGAAGTTCCCCGAGGGCATGATGGAGGAAGGCCGCGTCGCGGCCGTCGCGCTTGCCGGTTGGCCCGACGAGGAGGACTTTGCCCCGCAGCTGCCCGCATCCGAGCGCGAGGAGCTGCTCGCGTCCTACGAGGTCGTCATGGAGGCGCGCGACGCCGTCATGAAGGCCATCGAGGAGGCGCGCAACGACGGGCTGTTCACGAAGAGCCAGGAGGCTGCCGCGACCATCATGGGTAACACCGAGCTCATCGAGGCGCTTGGCGCGCACGGTCTCGACACGCTTGCCGAAATATTCATCGTGTCGAACGTCGAGCTCGAAGAGTCCGATGATGCCGATGGTTTCGTCGCCAGCGTTTCGCAGGCGCCCGGCGAGAAGTGCCCGCGCTGCTGGAACTACCGCGAGCTCGGCCCGGATGGTTTGTGCGAGCGCTGCCACGAGGTCGTCGCAGCCTTCGACATGCAAGCCGACGAGTAACGGGCATTGTCGCGTAGCAGGACATTCGCGCTCTTCGTTCCCATTGTCATCGCGATGGTCATATGCGACCGTCTGGCCAAGGGCTGGGCGGTCGAACACTTGCACCAGGGTGTCACGGGTCCTGATTTCGGGCTCGTCGACTTCACCCTCGTGCACAACACGGGCGCGGCCTTTGGCATGGGGCAAGGAAGCGGCATCATCTTCATCGCGATAGCGTTTGTCATTACCGTCGCGGTCATCGTCTGGCTTGCTGTCGGCAAGCATCATGGCGTGCTCGAGGTCACGGGCCTTGCGCTCGTGGTCGCCGGCGGCATCGGCAACTGCATCGACCGTCTCACGACGGGCTACGTCGTCGACTTCATACGCTTCACCTTCATCGACTTTCCGGTTTTCAACGTCGCCGATATATGCGTGACCTGCGGCGTCGTGCTCTTCCTCATTGCCGTCGTCCGTGCCGAGTTCGCGCCGGGTGCACATGCGAAGGAGAAACGATGACGAGCGTCTTCGATCACGAGGTAAGCGTAGACGAGCAGGGCGTGCGCCTTGACGCCTTCGTGGCGTCGCTTGGCATCGAGGAGCTCGCCTCGCGCTCGGCTGCCATGCGCCTCATCGAGTCCGGGCGCATACTCGTCAACGGTCAGCCCACGACGAAGAAGCGCATTGTCGTCGCCGGTGACATGGTCCACATCGAGATTCCGCCACGCAGTGGCGAGGGCGTTGGTCTCGAGGCCGCCTACGACATACCGCTCGACATCCGCTACGAGGACGAGCACCTCATCGTGCTCTCCAAGCAACCGGGGCTCGTATGCCATCCCGCACGCGGTCATTACGGCGACACGCTGGTAAACGCGCTCGTCGCCCACTGCGGCATCGGCAACCTGGCGCAGGTGCAGGGCGAGGACAGACCCGGCATCGTGCATCGCCTCGACCGCGACACGAGCGGGCTCATGCTCGCGGCCAAGACTGACTTGGCGGCTGCCCGCCTGCAAGACGGCATACGTGCGCGCAACATCGATCGCCGCTACATCACGCTCGTGCACGGCAATCTGGGCCACGATAACGGCATGATCGACGCGCCCATTGCCCGTCACGTGACCGATCGCACGCGCATGGCGGTGAGCGACGCGCCAAGCGCCAAGGGAGCGATTACGACCTTCGAGGTGCTTGAGCGCTTCGAGGCCGGTCGCAACGACGATGGCTATACGCTGATCGAATGCCATTTGTTCACGGGGCGCACGCATCAGATTCGCGTGCACATGGCCTATACGCAGCATCCCGTCGTGGGCGACCCGCTCTATGGGCGTGCGGCGACGGCAAAGGCGCGCAATCGCAACGTCGCAGAGCAAAGCGAGATGGGCCTGTATCGCCAGTTCCTGCACTCCTGGCGCTTGCGTTTCGAGCACCCCATCACGGGCGAGGAGCTGAGCTTCGTCGACATGCCGCCGCAGGATTTGCAGGCGATACTCGACGGGCTTGCCGAGCGCTCGATGGGCCGCACGGAGTATGGCCGCGAACTTTTGGGGTAACCCCGCGCGGGCCGCGTTTACACGCGGCCCCACAAAGATTTTTACTTTACTTTGACGCCTACTACGATGAAGCGCTCGTCGGCAGTGCCATAGCTGCATGTCGAGAGAGCGAGCAGGTCATCACCGTACGCAGCGCTCACACCGGTGTCGTACATGGACAGCTGCTTGATGTTGGCGACGTAGTCATTGAACTGCTGCTCGGTGAGCTCTCCTACCTGGTCCCAGTAGCGATACGGATTGGGCGCGGTCAGGTCCTCGTACCAACAGCCGAGTAGCTGGTAGCTGCCGAAGCCGGTCGCGCCTTCGATCGTGTTGTACTCGATCGTGTGGCTCATGCCGAATTCCGGGTTGTCGAACTTGCGCAAGCTCGCGAACATGCTGCCGTCGTTCATGTTGTGGCCGTAGATGATGGCGCTATTGCCATCGAGCAGGCAGCCCTTGCCCAGAAACGGCGTGCCTGCCGCGGATTCGTCGCCCTCGAAGTTGCGATGCAGGTAGTACTCGGGGTCATCGGGCGTGTACATGACGGGATAGTCGATGCGCGTGTCGGCCACGTTCACCCAGCCCACGCAATTGGGGTTGTCGGTTACGAGCGCATTGGGATTGCGATCGTATTCCTCGGTGATTTCGGCAAACTCCTCGTTCGCGGTCCAGTACTTGCTGCACTGCGTGAAGATGAGCACCGCACATACGATGACGACGAGAATGCAGATGATCTCGATGACGAGGAGAACGCGACGTTTGCCTGTCTTGCCTTTTTTGTCCGTTTGCTTGCTCTGTGCCATGTCTAGTAGTTTCCTTCGAAGAAGTCGGTGTCCCTGGGAAGCTCGTAGCCCTTGAAGTACGCATCGAAATCGATGTCGAGGTACGAGCAGAGGTTCGCAAGCTCGATCATCGTGTTGTCGTTGACGGGAATGCCCTCCTCGCGCAGGCGGATCTCGTTGAAGTGCTCCTTCTCGCCATGCGTCCAGACGCGCTCGGCGTCTGCGGCAACGGGGCTCGTGCGCAGCTTCTCGAGATACTCGGAGAGATGCTGGCGAATCTCGGCCGGGTCGCCGAAGATGGCGGGGTCGATGACGATGAAGCCGTGGCATATGCCCGTCTTGTCGTCGAAGGTGCAGCATTCGTCCGAGGTGTTGCCCATCGAGAGGATGGACGAGAAGAGCTCGCAGACCATGCCCCAGCCATAGCCCTTGTGGCTGCCGGTCTTCTCGCTCGCGCCGCCGAGCGGCATGATGCCACCGCCGCTCTTGGAGACGATGTTGGCCAGCACGTCGGGGGCATCGGTCGTGGGCTCGCCTTGCGCGTCGAGCGCCCAGACGGGTGGCAGCGGCTCGCCGTTCTTGTTGTAGATCTCGAGCTTGCCGCGCGTGACGACGGAAGTCGACGCATCGAACCAGAAGGGGTAGGGGTCTGCCGGTGCGGCGATGGCGATGGGATTGGAACCGAGCATGGCCTGGCGCCCGAAAGTGGGGACCATGATGGCCTCCGAGTTGGTGCAGGCGATGCCGATGAGGCCCTCGTCGCATGCCATCTTGGTGTAGTAGCCGGCGATGCCGAAGTGATTGCCGTTGCGGACGGTCACCATCGCCATGCCGCTCTTCTTGGCCTTCTCGATGGCGAGGTCCATGGCGAACTTCGAGATGATCTGTCCCATCGCGGAATGGCCTTCGATGGTCGCCGAGACGGGCGTCTCGAACACGACCTCGGGCGTCTCGTCGACGTGGATCGTGCCCTTCTCGATGCCCTTGTGGTAGCGCACCATGCGCTGCATGCCATGGCTTTCGATGCCGTAGAGGTCTGCGGTGAGAAGCACGTCGCTGATGACGGCGCTGTCTTCCTCGGAAAAGCCAAAGGCCTTGAAGACGTCATTGCAGAACTTGTTCAGGGTCTCGTACTGCCAGTTCACGTAGGGCATGCATTCCCCATTCTCTCGTACGGTCATGTGCGTCTACAAGATACTCCATTTGGACGGTAGCTCATAACATATACACGATGTTGACGGGACTTCGTAACGTTTCATCCGACGATGACGATGAGCATGCCATCGCGCACGCCGATTTCGAAATGCTCGCGCGTGTTGCAGTTGCTCACGCCGAGGGGCATTGCGGGGTCAAGCGTCGCGTCTTCGAGCTCCCATTGCAGCCCGCGCTCGGTGACGCCATGGGCCGCGCCCGCAAAGGCGAGGACGGAGACGCGGGTGCCAGCATCGGCACGAAAGCCGCGAAGCCCCTCTTGGGGAGTGACGAGGCACACGTACTGGGAGTCGCCGAAAAGCACGCCACGTGCTCCATGCTCGTGCAAAAAGGCAAGCGTCTGGATGTTGGCGAGTTCGTGACCTACGTCCGCGCCGAGCGCCGCGTGCAAGGCAAAGCTCGTGTAGCCGCGGCCCAGGCCCTCCTTGCATGCATAGAGCGTATCGGTATCGTCCTTCTCGCATGGCAACTCGATGCGCTCGCAGCTGATGTGTGCGGCAAGCTCGGGTGCGAGGCTGTCAAGATCGCCCACGAAGAGGTCGGGGACAAGTCCGGCATCGAGGCAATGCGCAAAGCCGCCATCCACGGCGATGAGGAAGTCGCCGGGCTTGAGCTTGACTTGCAAGTTTGCGCACGGGGCAGCGCAGACGATGTGACAGGTGCCGCTCATGCGCGCTTTCCTGCATCGATGAGCCCACGCAGTTCGCGGGCGCTTGCCTCGACATCGTCTGCCGCGATGATGGCCGAGACGATGGAGTATCCGGCAAGGCCAAGACCCTGCAGCGTGGGGATGGTATCGGCGTTCACGCCGCCGATGGCGACGACGGGGATGTCGACCGCATCGATGATGGCGGCAAGCTCGTCGCGCGTCACGACGCCTGCTTCCGGCTTGGTCGCGGTCGCGACGATCGCGCCGACGCCCAGGTAGTCCGCGCCGGCGGCTTGCGCGGCAAGCACCTCGGCAACGCTCGCGGCTGACACGCCCACGATGGCGTCCGGGCCCACGATGTCGCGCACGCGCGATGCCTCGAGGTCCTCCTGGCCCACATGCACGCCTGCGGCACCGACCGCGACGGCCACATTGGGATTGTCGTTGATGATGAGGGGCACGCCATGCGCATCGCAGACGGCCTTGGCCTCGCGTGCGATTGCGATGTACTCGTCATCGGTGACGTGCTTCTCGCGCAGCTGCACGAGCGTCACGCCACCGTCGCAGGCCTCGTCCACTGCCTCGGCAAGAGTGCTCGTGGACATGAGCTCGCGGTCCGTCACGAGGTAGAGCGTGTAGTCAATGGCGGGCTTCATGCGTCTAACCTGCGCTCCCAGACGTCCGATGCGCGCATCGGGTCGAAGATGCGCGTGCCGTGGCCGAGCTCGAGGGGGTAGAGCAGGGCGCGGGCGATGAAGTCATGCGCATGCGCAACGGCGTCCACGAGCGATGCGCCTCGGGCGAGGTCGCAGGCGATTGCTGTCGACATGCAGCATCCCGTGCCGTGGTATTCGCCGGGCAGGCGCGGTGAGAGAAACTCATGCATCTCGTTGGCGGTGTAGAGTCGGTCGGCGATGACCTCGGCTTGGTCGTGACCGCCCTTGATGAGGACCGCTTCGCAGCCCATTTCCAGGAAGGCTCGTGCGGCTTGGTGCATGCTCTCGGCATCGCGTACCTCGATGCCCGTGAGCTCGCTTGCCTCGGGCATGTTGGGCGTGATGACCGTCGCGCGCGGGATGAGCGTATCGCGTACGAGCTCGAAGACGCTTGCCTCGGTGAGCGTCGCGCCCGATGTGGCGACGAGCACGGGGTCGAGCACGACCGGCACGTCCGGGTGCGCGATCAGCGACGTGGCGACCGCTTGGGCGACGTCGGCGCTGCCGAGCATGCCGATCTTGATGGCGGCAGGGAGGATGTCCGCGAACACGGCCTCGATCTGGGCTTGCACCACGTCTGGGTCGATGGTCTGGATGGCCGTCACCTCGTAGGTGTTCTGCGCGGTGACACCCGCCACGGCGCAGCTGCCGTGCACGCCATGCGCAGCCGCGCACTTGAGGTCGACTTCGATGCCTGCCCCGCCGCAGCTATCTGATGTTGCGATGATGAGTATGGAGGTATCCATGAGCGTTCCCTTCCGGCCCCGCATTACCGGAACCGTCCCTTCGGTCGCGAAAACTCGCCTCTCAGCCACGCGCCATCACGCAGCTCCCGATATGTACCCGCTCATGGTAGCACGTAATTAATCCTTGCATGCGCCTTGTGGCAGAGATAGAATTGGCAAGCTGTGCGAAAACGCATGGCAGTAGCTTTTATTTCACATGTGAGGGGAGCCGCCCCGCTAGTGGCCCCGATGGGGGTTGCGGGCATCACGGCGATGATCCGAGCAGAGGACTAACGAAAACTGGAGGTTTACCACTTATGGCTACGACTGTGTCCATCAAGTCCCTTCTGGAGGCCGGCGTCCACTTCGGCCATCAGACCCGCCGCTGGAACCCGAAGATGAAACCGTACATCTTTGGCGAGCGCAACGGCATCTACATCCTCGATCTCAAGAAGACGCTCTACGCTATCGACGATGCGTACAGCTTCCTGCTCAACCTGGGCGCTGCCGGCAAGAAGGTCCTCTTCGTCGGCACCAAGAAGCAGGCCCAGGAGCCCATCAAGACCGCTGCCGAGCGCTGCGGCATGCCCTACGTCAACTACCGCTGGATGGGCGGCATGCTCACCAACTTCGCCACGATCCGCACGCGCGTGCAGCGCATGGAGGAGATCGAGGCCATGAAGGCCGACGGTCGCTTCGACGCCTACACCAAGAAGGAGCAGGCCGGCCTCAACAAGGAGCACACCAAGCTCGAGCTCGCCCTGGGCGGCATCCGCAACATGCATGACCTGCCCGACGCGCTGTTCATCGTCGACACCAAGCACGAGGACAACGCCGTGCGTGAGGCGCATCGCCTGCACATCCCCATCGTCGGCCTCATCGATACCAACGCCGATCCCGACGATATCGATTATGGCATCCCCGCAAACGACGATGCCATCCGTTCGGTCAACCTCCTGTGCCAGCTCGCCGCTGATGCGCTCATCGCCGGTTCCGGCGTGACCGTCACCGAGGCCGAGATGACCGCAGGCGACACGGCCGAGCAAAAGGAAGTCCCCGCCCCCGCAGAGGAGCCCGAGATCTCCGAGAGGGTCGAGGTTTCCGAGTCCACCATTAAAGAGATCGAAGAGAAGACCGAGGAGGTTGCAGAGTAATGGCAGAGATCACCGCAAAGATGGTTAAGGAGCTCCGTGAGGCAACCGGAGCTGGCATGATGGAGTGCAAGAAGGCTCTCACCGAGGCCGAGGGCGATTTCGAGAAGGCCGTCGACGTGCTGCGCACGCATGGTCTTGCCAAGGCCGCCAAGAAGGCCGGCCGCGCGACCAACGAGGGTCGCGTCAACGTCGCCGTCTGCAAGAAGGACGCCACCAAGGGTGCCGTCGTCGAGGTCAACTGTGAGACCGACTTCGTCGCGCTCACCGACAAGTTCCAGGACTACTGCGACACCTTCACGCGCGCCGTCGTCCACAACAACCCCGCCACCGTCGACGAGCTCCTCGAGAGCGAGTACGAGGGCGAGAAGGTCGGCGACACGCTCACCGAGGCCATCCACATCATCGGCGAGAACATGCAGATCTCGAACTTCAAGCGTCTCGAGATCGACGGCACGGGCGCTCTCGTTCCCTACATCCACATGAACGGCCGCATCGGCGTGCTCGTCGGCTTCACCTTCGACAACGCCGCCACGGCAGAAGACGAGCGCTTCCTGGCCATGGGCAAGGACGTCGCCATGCAGATCGCGGCGACTAACCCCGTGTCGCTCGACAAGGACAGCGTGCCCGAGGACATCCGCGAGCACGAGTTCGAGATCTACAAGGCCCAGGCCGCCGAGTCCGGCAAGCCCGAGAACATCCAGGAGAAGATCGCCACGGGCCGCATGGAGAAGTTCTACAAGGAGAACTGCCTCGTGGAGCAGGACTTCGTGAAGGATCCCGACACCACCGTCGGCGCCTACATCGCGAAGTGCGCCAAGGAGATCGGCGACGACATCAAGGTCGTCTCGTTTGCCCGCATCGAGCTGGGCGAGTAAACGCTCCTTTGACGAGCAAGAACGTCGAGAGGGGATAGCGCGCGGCGTTATCCCCTCTTTAGCGTATGGGACAGAATGTGACAAAAATCGCCGGAGCAGTTTTGTCACATTTTTCGGTTTCGAAAGGTTGGAAACGATATGAGTGATGTTCGAGTTCGCTTCGCCCCGTCGCCGACGGGCAAGCTGCATATCGGTGGTGCGCGTACCGCCATCTACAACTGGGCGTTCGCGCGCGCTATGGACGGTACCTTCGTCCTGCGCATCGAGGACACCGATCCCGAGCGTTCCACGAAGGAGAACATCGACCTCATCATCCGCGCCATGAAGTGGCTCGGCCTCGACTGGGACGAGGGCCCGCACATCGGCGGCGACTACGGTCCCTACATGCAGACCGAGCGCTTCGATACCTATAGGGAGGCCCTCGAGCAGCTCAAGGAAAGCGGCAACGTCTATCCCTGCTTCTGCACTTCAGAGGAGCTCGCGGCCCGTCGCGAGGCCGTGCAGGCCGGTGCCGCCAACGAGCCAGACCCCTGCCGCAGCATGAGCCGCGAGGAGGCTCAGAAGCGCATCGACGCAGGCGAGCCCCACGTCTGGCGCCTCAAGGTTCCGCAAGATCGCGGCACCATCGTCGTGCACGACGTCATCCACGGCGATGCCGAGTTCGACGCCTCCCTCATGGACGACATGATCCTCGTGCGCAGCGATGGCACGCCCACCTATAACTTCGCCGTCGTCTGCGATGACGTGAACATGAAGATGACACACATCATCCGTGGTGACGACCATCTCTCCAACACCCCGCGCCAGGTGCTCGTCTACGAGGCCCTCGGCTATCCCACGCCGACGTTCGCCCACCTGCCGATGATCTGCGGCCCGGACGGTAAGAAGCTCTCCAAGCGTCATGGCGCGGCAAGCGTCGAGGAGTACCGCGACATGGGCTACCTGCCCGATGCGCTGTTCAACTACCTCGCGCTACTCGGCTGGGCGCCCGATGGCGAGACGACGCTGTTCACGCGCGAGCAGATGGCCAAGCTCTTCACGCTCGAGCGCATCAGCAAGAACCCGAGCTCGCTCGACTACGACAAGCTCGAGTGGATCAACAGCCAGTACATCCAGCAGATGGGCGCGGCGGCATTCGTCGACGTGCTCGCTCCGTACCTCATCGAGGCGGGATATGCTGCCGATGAAGCCGGTGTCGAGGCCATGCGTCCGCGCCTCGAGGCCATCTATCCGCTCGTGAGCGAGCGCGTCAAGCTCATGACCGAGGCCGTTCCCATGATCGCCTACCTGCTCGACGAGCATATCGAGCTCGACGAGAAGAGCGTCGAGAAGGTGCTGCGCAAGGAGGGCAAGGGTGCGAAGACGGCGCTCGTCGAGGCCGCTGCCGCACTCGAGGATTGCACGTGGACGGTCGAGGGCATCGAGGCCGCGCTGCGCGGTCTGCTCGAGAAGCTCGACGCCAAGCCGAAGTTCGTCTTCCAGCCGATTCGCGTCGCCGTGTGCGGCAACATGGTGAGCCCGCCGCTCTTCGAGTCCATCGAGCTTCTGGATCGCGACGTCGTCGAGCAGCGCCTCAAGGCCGCTGCCGAACTCGCCGTCGACTAGTCAACGGCAAAGCTGTTCGCGCATAGGCCGCCATGGTCGATGGCGATGACGCCCTCGTTGCCCAGGCGACAGTAGAAACCCACGGGTTTGCCTTCGTAGAGGTAGACGCCAGGCATCGATTGCCATGACTCGACCTCGCACGGGTCATCGTCGTCGATGACGGTGTTGATGATGTCGACGCGTGGCGGCTGGTAGAACTCCTGCACGATGTATCCGGCATCGAGGTTGTCGTTCACGATGCGCTCCCAGTTTGCCTGGTCGAAGTCCACGCCGGGATAGACGCCGTGCGCGCCGTAGTCATCGGCCGGCTTGATGATCCAGGCGTCTTTGTCGCCCTTGACCTCATCGAGCGTGAAGCCGCTCACGCCGCTTTCGAGGCGATAGGTGCGCGGTACGTGCGCGTCCACGAAGGCGGACTCCTCCTCGCTCAAAAAGGCGTGCGTGCGCTCGTCGAATAGCGCGATGTTGACCTCCTTGGAATGCACGACCGTCGTGCGGAAATGCCCGATGAGGCATATCTTGCTCGCTGCCACGGCATCGATGAGGGCATCGCACTCGCCGGGATGCTGCAGTATCTCGCTCGTGACCGCGCGCCGGTATATGGCGTCGATGATGCATCCGTCGGTCGAGTCGATAAGATGCTCGCCGTCAAACTCGAAGTCGCGTATGTCGGTGAAGCGCGCGTCATAGCCTGCCTTCTGGAATGCCTCGATGAATCGATTGAAGTCGCTGAAGACGCCGCTCTCGCGAAAGTCGGTGACGGCAACCGTGGGGTGGGGACGTGCGCCAGGGCGCGACTCGTATATGCGCATGAACGACTCGACCCAGCTATCGAAGAGCTCGAACTGCCTGAGCTCGTGGGTCTGCGCGAAACGGCGGTATGCCGCGCCCTGCATGAGCGCCTTGCCGATCATGAAATCGCGCGACATGGCGCCACTGCCGTCGGTGTTGAACTCGCAGAACTTGTAGCTCATGTCATCTTCGCTCAAGAAGAG
>CABSKV010000013.1 GCA_902478425.1 uncultured Coriobacteriia bacterium
GGTCTCGGACTCGAGCGCCTCCACCGTTGCCGGGGCAAGCGAGCCCTCCTCGACGATGAACATGTGGTCGAGTTCCTCGGTGAGCGAGCGCAGAGCGCGCTTGAAATCGCCGAAGTCGACGACCATGTCCTTTTCCTGGCCACCCGTCTGCAGCTCGTCGACCTCGATCCAGGCGATGACGCGCCAGCGATGGCCGTGAAGGTTCTCGCACTTGCCATCATAATCGGTGAGGAAGTGCGCGGCATCAAATGAGCTCTCCGTCTTCAGTCCGTACATGGGTGTATCCGTTCTCGAGGCTATTTGACGATGACTTCCTGGTTCTTGAGCACGACGCGCGAATGTGGCGGCACGGATTCGGTGACGAAGCTGTTGCCGGCGATGACCGAGCCCTCGCCGATGACGGTGTCGCCGCCGAGCACGCTTGCGCCGGAGTAGATCGTGACGTTGTCCTCGATCGTCGGGTGGCGTTTGGTGCCCTTGAGCTTCTGGCCCGCGCGCAGCGAGAGCGCACCGAGCGTGACGCCCTGGTAGATCTTGACGTGGTCGCCGATGACGGTCGTCTCGCCGATGACGACGCCCGTGGCGTGATCGATGAAGAAGTACTCGCCGATCTGCGCGCCAGCGTTGATGTCGACACCCGCGACCTCATGGGCATGCTCGCTCATGATGCGGGGAATGAGGGGCACGTCGGCCAGGTAGAGCTCATGCGCGATGCGGTAGACGAAGGTCGCGTAGAAGCCGGGGTAGGAGAAGATGACCTCCTCCTTGGACTGCGCTGCCGGGTCTCCGTCGAAGGCCGCCTGCACGTCCTTGAGCAGGAGACGCTGTATGGCGGGAAGCCGGTAGAAGAAGTCGGAGCAGATCTGGCTCGTGCGCTCGCGCACCTCGTCCTTGGAAAGGTTCTCGTCACGGAAGAGAAGCGCCTCGCGCACCTGCTTGCGCAGGGAATGCTCGATGCGCGTGAGCGTATCGCCGATGAAGTACTTGGGGCCCGTCTCGCAGGGGACCTCCCATCCGAAGTAGCGCGGGAACATGATGCGTCGTATGTCATCGAGGATCTCGATGATGCGATGCTTGTTGGGGAAGTGCCAATCCTGCTTGGTGAAGAAGATTTCCTCGGCCTCGTAGTAGTTCTTCTCGAAATCTTCGACGATATCGTCAAGTTTGCGGTTAAAAATGGCCCTGCTCCTTGCTCGTGGAGAATGTCTGCTGAACACGATACCAATAAACATGCGCGTATGTTTGCCACGTTTCGATTTTGTCAGCTTTTCAGGGGTTTCATATGCCGGTACGGGCCAAGCAGGCCAAAACGGATGCTATAGTTATTCGGTTCACTTCACGACGGCGAGGGGCGGGTATGCTCGAGGAACGAGATATCATCAGGCATTGCGAGTCACGCATGCTGCGCCGTGCCCGCAACATCGCCCGCACCGATGACGCGATCTTCGATCGCCGCTGCAGCTACGATACCGGCGAGAAGCCCATCACGCGCCTGCGCGCCAAGGTCAAGAGCACTGCCGACTGGCGCACCAATTACGACGTCGAGCTCGCAATTGACGAGGATCAGGGCAAGGTCGTCGATTACGCCTGCACTTGTGCGGCGTCGCTCTCCAACCCCGGCATGTGCAAGCACGTCGCTGCCGTCTCGCTCATCTTCCTCGAGGCGCCCGCGAGCTTTGCCGGTCATATGTCCGTGCGCTCCACGCAGTCTTCCTCCGGCATCAAGAAGGCTCTTGCCGATACCGCCAAGAGCCTGCAGGTCGAAGATACCCTGACAGGTCAGGCATCCCTACAGGGTCTCGTCGATCTCGAACCCTGCCTCGTGTGCGTCAAGGAAGGCTGGGGCCTGCGCCTTTCCGTTGCGGGCCTCGAGGGCAAGTACGTCATCAAGGACATACCGCTGTTCCTCTCGCTGTGCCGTCAGGGCAAGTTCTACAGCTACGGCGAGCGTCTGGCCTTCGAGCACGAGCGTGCCGCGTTCACGTCTGCGGCATGGAAGCTCATCTCCTTCATCGAGCGCTCCATCGACATACGCGAGCAGCTCAGCGACGACGCCCTCAACTCGTATCGCAGCTCCCAGACCGAGTTGCGTGGTGCGATGATGCTCTCCACCCCCGAGATCGTCGAGCTTCTGCACGTCCGTGATGGCGAGACGCTCTACGTCGATGATTGCACGAAGCTCAACCACAAGCCCGTCCACACACGCATTATCGAGGGAAACCCGCCGCTGCACGTCATCTGCACGCCGCAGGGAAGTGGCGGCTACGTGCTTACGAGCGACGTCGACGCACGCATCATCAGCTACGACGATGACATCTACGTCTGGGCAGACGAGTTCTTCTACCATTGTGACGAGGGCTTCGCGCAGTGCCTGCCCTTCCTCGAGAACGTGTATTGCAACAAGAGCGAGCAGGCCTATCTGAGCTCGAGCGACGCACCCGTGTTCTGCAAGTCGTTGCTTCCCATCATCGAGCCCTTCGTCGAGATGGACCTGCCCAATGAGCTTGCCATGCTACGGCCACGTGCCTGCGAGATCGAGATCTACCTCGACCGCGACGGCAGCTCCTGCGTCTGCGAGGCGTATGCCGTCTACGACGAGGAGCGCGTGCCGATTGTCGAGCCCGCTGACAAGGCACATGCGCTTTCGTACGGCCTGCGTGACGAGGAGCGTGAGGCACGCGTGCACAAGGCGCTCAACCGCTATTTCCCCATCGTGGCCTCAAGCTCGATAAGCGATGCCGAACATGGCCTGCGCGTTGCCGACGATGCCGACATCGCCCGCATACTCGCCTCTGGTATCGACGAGTTTCGCGCGCTCGGCACGCTGTTCACGACGCCGGGCTTCGACTCGTTCATCTCGTCGCGTCGCCCCAAGGTCGTCTTCGGGCTCTCCATACAATCGAACCTCGTCAACCTCACGGCGTCGGTCGACGACCTGCCCAAATCTGAGCTTGCCGCCCTGTTGCGCTCGTACCAGCGGCGCAGGCGCTTCCATCGCCTCAAGGATGGCAGCTTCGTCGACCTGTCCCAAAGCGAGCTCTCGCGTGCCGAGGAATACGCCGGCGAGCTTGGCATGGACGCGGAAGCCTTGCTCGTCAACGGCGCGCATCTGCCTCTGTACCGTGCGTTCCAGCTCGATGGTCTCGTGGAGGGCGCGCATCGCGACCACGCCTTCTACGAGTACGTGCAATCGATCGACACGGCAGCCGAGATCCACGCCCAGGTGCCCGCCGGGTTCAATGGCGAGCTGCGTCCCTATCAGACCGAGGGACTGACCTGGCTCAACACCATTGCCGCCATGGGCCTTGGTGGCATCCTCGCCGACGAGATGGGTCTGGGCAAGACCATCCAGCTCATCGCCTACACGCTCGCGCACCTCGACAAGTCGCGCGAGTACGGACCTTCGCTCATTGTCTGCCCGGCATCGGTCGTCTACAACTGGATTGCCGAGTTCGAGCGCTTCGCGCCCGCCGTGCGCGTCACGGCCGTGGCGGGAACAAAGGAGGAGCGCGAGGCGATTCTCGCGTCCTTCTCCGAGGGTGCCGATGTAGCCGATGAGCTTCCCGACGTGCTCGTGACCTCGTACGACCTTCTGCGTCGTGATGTCGAGCGCTACGAGGCGCTCAATCTCTACACGGTGACGCTCGACGAGGCGCAGTACATCAAGAACCATGCGACCATCTCGGCGCGTTCGGTCAAGAGCCTCGACGCCCTGCACCGCTTCGCGCTCACGGGCACGCCCATAGAGAACAGGCTCTCCGAGCTCTGGAGCATCTTCGACTTCCTCATGCCCGGCCTGCTGAGCACCTACGAGAGCTTCCGCAACCGCTACGAGCAGCCCATACTCGACGGTGACGAGCGTGCGCTCGAACGCCTGCAGGCACTCGTCGGGCACTTCATCATGCGCCGCATGAAGCAAGACGTGCTCACCGACCTGCCCGACAAGGACGAATCCATCGTCTACACGCAGCTCGAAGACGAGCAGATGAAGCTGTACCGTGCGCTCGAGCAGCGCCTGCGCGAGTCCATCAACTCCCGCACGCGCCAGGCGTTCAGCGCCGACAAGATCGCCGTGCTCGCCGAGATCACCCGCTTGCGCGAGCTGTGCTGCGATCCGGCATTGCTCTTCGACAACTACGAGGGTGGCGCCGCGAAGCTCGACACCATCATCGAACTCGTCGAGAGCGCACACGATTCCGGTGAGAAGACGCTCGTGTTCTCGCAGTTCGTGCAGTTCCTCGACATCATCGCCGCCTGCCTGGACGAGCACGGCATCGACTACTTCATGATCACGGGCTCGACGCCCAAGCGCCAGCGCATCCAGCTCGTCAACGAGTTCAACGAGGATGACACGCCCGTCTTCCTCGTCTCGCTCAAGGCCGGCGGCACAGGCCTCAACCTCACGGGCGCCTCCGTGGTCGTCCACTCCGACCCGTGGTGGAACCTCGCCGCCGAGAACCAGGCGACCGACCGTGCGCATCGCATCGGCCAGAAGCGCGCCGTCTCCGTCTACAAGGTCATCGCCAAGGACACGATCGAGGAGCGTGTCGTCGCCTTGCAGCATGCCAAGAGCAAGCTTGCCGACAAGCTCGTGCGCGGCGACGGCACGCCGCTTGCCTCGCTCACGCGCGACGAGCTGCTGCAACTGCTCGAACGATAGGGCGTGCGCATGAGCGGGGAGACGCGGACAGACCGCCTGGAGCGGCTGCTGGGAAGCGAGGGCGTCAAGAGGCTCGCCGAAAGCCGCTTCATGGTCATTGGCATCGGGGGTGTGGGCTCGAATTGCGTCGAGGCGCTGGCACGCGGCGGCATCGGCTCCTTCGTCATCGTCGATGCCGATTGCGTGCAGGAAAGCAACATCAACCGTCAGGCCATCGCTTTTACGAGCACCATCGGCAAGCCGAAGGTCGAGGTCATGCGCGACATGATTGCCGACATCAATCCGCAGGCTCATGTCGAGACGCTCGAGCGACGCATCCTGCCCGATGACGTCAGGGGCCTCTTCGAGGAATGTTCGGTCGACTACTGCATCGACGCGCAGGACACGGTCACGACCAAGCTCGCCATCGCCGCATACTGCGATGAGCACGACATGGCGCTCCTGAGTTCGATGGGGGCCGCCAACACCTTTGACCCGACCAAGCTCGCCTTTGCCGACATATACGAGACGAGCTCGTGTCCCTTGAGCCGCGTCGTGCGCAAGCAGGCCCGCAAGGCCGGCATCAAGCGCATGCGCGTGCTCTATTCGACCGAGCAACCCGCGCAGACGCAGGTACGCGAAGGAGCTGAGCGCAGCGAGCGCAGTGATTTGGGCACCATGTCCTATTTGCCGGCTATCATGGGCCAGATGCTTGCGGCACGCGCGATATGCGACATGCTCGGAATCGAGTGGGCATGATCGAGCGCATCGAGGATGTGAACGACGAGCGGCTGCGTTTCTACTCGAAGTTCACGGATGCCCAGCTCATGAACCACCCCGAAGGATCGTCCGGCATGTTCATCGCCGAGTCACGCCTCGTGATCGAGCGCGCGATGAAGGCAGGCGCGCGTCCCGTCTCGTTCTTCGTCGAGGATCGTTGGTTCGAGCCATCGCATGACCTGGTCGACGCGATCGAGGCGATCGATCCCGCCACGCCCATCTTGCGCGTCACGCGCGCGCAGATGCAGGAAATCACCGGTTATCAGGTCACGCGTGGCCCGCTTGCCGTCTTCATGCGTCCCGAGCTTCCCGGTCTCGATGAGCTCCTGCGCGACGCGCATCGCGTCGCGGTGCTCGAGGGCATCACGAACTTCACGAACATCGGTGCGATATTTCGCAGCGCGGCAGCACTCGGCATCGACGCAATCCTCATCACGCCGGGCTGCCACGATCCACTCTACAAACGCGCGTCTCGCGTCTCGATGGGCACGGTGTTCCAGGTGCCGTGGGGGAGGATCGATGGCGTCGAGGAGCTGCGGGCACGTGGCTTCACCATGGCCGCGCTCGCGCTCGAGGAAGACGCGATCACGCTTGACGACCCTGCACTCAAACGTATCGACAAGCTCGCCTTGGTGCTGGGAAGCGAGGGCTACGGTCTTGATGCTGCCACCATCGCCGCATGCGATATGAGCGTCATCATCCCGATGGAGCATGAGGTCGACTCGCTCAATGTCGCCGCCGCAAGTGCCGTCGCCTTCTGGGAGCTGCGCTACAAGGAGGAAAGATAGCCATGGAGCTTCTGGCGCCGGCAGGTGGGCTCGAGCAGCTGCAATACGCGATACGCTTCGGCGCGGATGCCGTGTACCTGGCAAGTGATCGCTTCGGCATGCGCCAGCGCGCGAGCAACTTCGCGCTCAGCGAGATTCCCGTCGCGCTCGATTACGCGCATGGGCATGGCGTCAAGGTCTACGTGACGCTCAACATCGTCATGCACGACGAGGACATGAAAGAGCTCGCATCATACGCACGCACCTTGCGCGATGCGGGAGTCGACGCCTTCATCATCGGCGACTTGGGAGCGGCCCGGCTCGTACGCGAGATTGCGCCCGAGGTAGACTTGCACGTGAGCACGCAGGCAAGCGTCTCGAACGCCCTGGCAGCACGCACCTGGCATGAGCTCGGGGCCCGTCGCATCGTATGCGCACGCGAGATGTCGATCGAGGGCATCGCGCAGATGCGCAAGCAGATTCCCGATGATCTGCAGCTCGAGGCCTTCGTACATGGTGCCATGTGCATGGCGTATTCGGGCCGCTGCCTCATCAGCGATTACCTGACGGGTCGCAGCGCGCTTTCGGGGCATTGCACGCAATCATGTCGCTGGCACTACACGCTCGAGGAGGAGAAGCGCCCCGGCGAGCACTATCCCATCGAGGAAGACGAGCATGGTAGCTACATCATGAACGCCGAGGACCTCAACATGCTCGCACATCTGAAGGAGCTCGAGGAAGCTGGTATCGACTCCATCAAGATCGAGGGACGCAACAAGAAGGCGTTCTACGTCGCGACCGTCGTCAACGCATACAGAAACGTGTTGGACGGCAAGCCCGTTGGCGACTTCGCACGCGAACTCGAGCTCGTCTCGCATAGGCCGTATTCGACGGGCTTCTACTTCGGGCCGGCGCATCAGGCGCAGGCAACGGACGAGCGCACGCAGCTCGTCGAATGGGCAGCTGAGGTGCTGTCATGCCAAGAGGGGGAACGTCCTGGCACGTGGAGCGTTGAGGTGCGCTGCCGCAACGGCTTTGACGAGACGACGCCGCTCGAAGCACTGGGCCCGCATCAGCCCGTCCGCGCGATCTCGATTTCGCATCTGCAGCATATCGAGGACGAACCGCCCATCCCCGTCACGCGAGCAAACCGCGCGATGGAGCGCTACAGCTTCGACTGCGACACCGAACTCGCACCCCACACCATCATCCGCATGCCGAAATAAGGTGTAAAAGCGTCAGGCCCTTTTACATGTTGCAATTATCTGAACGTACGTCGGTAGGTCGTCGAGCGGAGGTACAAGGGAGCGCGCCGTAAAGACCGCGAAGCGGGCTGTCGGGAAGCGACCGTCGAAGCGAGGCGACCTGCCGACGCACGCTTAAGAGCTATCGATAAATGAGAAAAGCGCCGGACTAAGGTGAAATACTCACCGGTCGGGCGCTTTACTGAGCAGCACAGTAACATATTTATATGAAAGACGTTGAGTGGGGTGTGCGATCGGAGCGAATGGGTTTCTGAGCTCCGACGCACCCCCCAACGTCCTTAATCCTCTATTGTCGTGATGATGGCGTTGTCGACGAGGTAGCGGCTGGCGGCATAGCGCGCGGCGACCTCGCGCAGCGCGAAGCCACGTCCGCTCGACTCCATCTCTTGGCGCACGAGCTCCGGATTCATCGGGTTGAGCTCCGTGCAGGCACCCATGATGTCGTCTTCGGTCACGACGAGCCCCTCGTGTTCGAAGAGGGCGTCGAGCGCGTAATCGCAGGCCAGCGTCTGCTTCGCCTGCATCATGATGCCGATCTTGTAGTTCTGCTCGCCGCCTTGCTCTTCGATGAACTCCGCCATCGTCACGCCCTGCTGCGAGAGCTGGTTGCGCAGCGTCGCCTCGATCGAGGTCGCGGTCGCGTCGAAGGCGGCATCGGGGATCTCTCCCTCGAGGCGCTTGGCAAGCTCGGTCTGCGCGATCGTGATGAGTTGCATGTCGTAGTCGTGCAGGGCCTGCGTCTCGAAGGAAAGGCGAATCTCCTCGCGCAGCTTGTCGATGGAATCGTAGCTCGGCATGACGCGCTTGACCCACTCGTCGGTGAGCTCGGGCAGCACCTCTTCCTTCATCTCCTTGATGGTCACCGTGCAATCGTAGGTGTGCATGACGCGAAGGCCGTTCGAATCGTAGCCTTCTCCCTCGAACTCGAAGCTCCTCGTCTCGCCCACGTCCATGCCGAGCAGCTGCTCGTCGAAGCTCTCGGGCATGAAGCCGCGGCCCATCGAGTAGACGCGGCTATCCGTGCTGATGCCGCTCAGGCGCTCGCCGTCAAGACGCACCTCGATGGCGATGAGGAAGCTGTCGTCAGGGCCGACCGGATGCGGATCGGCGGTGACGAAATCCGAGTACATGTTCATGTTCGCGCGTATCTCGGCATCCACGTCGACCTCGGCGGGCTTGAACGCTGGCACGCTGATCTCGACGGGATCATAGGAGCTGAGCGTGAAGTGAGGCTTGGGCATGACGTCGATCTGGAAGCTATAGGCATGTCCGCGTCTGAAGTTGGCCGAGGGAGCGACCTTGGGCTGCGCAAGCGGGGTGATGCCGCGCTGATCGAGCGCGTAGGGCACGAGCATGTTGATGGCCTGGGATTGCAAGACGGAGTCGGCGTCGTTGATCTTGAGGTGCTCGGCCAGGGCTTCGGTCACGGTCTTGTCCGGGTCGGGGCGCAGGCCGAACCTGCTCGCGATCGCAGTCTGCGCGCGATCGAGCGCGTTGTCGACCTCTTGCGCGCTTGCCGTGATGCTCAGGCGGATTATGCCGTCTTCGAGTTGCTTTTCCTTGACCTTCATCTCATGACCTTTCTAATCCGAAAGCCCCATCTGGAGCAGGTATATCTCCTCGCGCATCTCGCGGGCAAGGGAACGGGATATCTTGCCTGACTCGTACATGTCCTGGATCTCGTCGAGCTCGAGGCGCAGGCCCTCGGCCTGGACATCGGCAAAGCCGGGTAGCTCGCCCGCATCGCCCTCGGTCTCCTCGACGCGCAGGCTGCCCGTGTCCGAGCGCACGATGCTGTGCTGGCCCGCGACCTCGGGGACTGCCGAGATGATGCCTTGCGCGTTATCGAGGGCGCGTAAATGGGAGCGCAGCGCGGAGAGCAGCGACTTGTGCTCGCCGAGCAGCGCGAGCGCGGCCTGTACGCGGCTCTCGTCGGGCTCGTGGCTCACGACCTCGAGGTAGTCGACGGCAACGCGCTCGACGTCGATCTTGAACTCGAGGCGCCTGCGTGTCTCGTTCGTGCTCGCCACCTGGCTCTGGATCTTGCCCATCGCCGAGGTCGAACCCGCGAGCGGCTGGGTCTGGCGCTTGGAGGTGAGCAGCGTCTTCTTGCGCGTGAGCAGCTTGAGCATGCGATCGATGCGCTTGAGGTAGCGGGTGCCGAGCCGCTTGTCGACGTCGTCGCGCTCCATCGCCTCCTTGATGAAGTCGCGCTGATGCAGGAGCACCTCCTGACGAAGGTAGCGCAGCTGGCGCGAAGACACCGAGCGGCGGCGTGCCGCGGTGAGCCTGCGATAGTACATGCGCATGACCTGGCCCGTGGCCTGCTTGTTCTCTGGCGTCTGCTGGCGCTTGAGACCCGATATCACGTTGTCGAGCATCTCGATCTCGTATTCGGGATCGATCTCGTCACCCTCGTCATCATCTGGATTGGGTGCCAGCAGCGGCACGACGAAGTTGGCGAGCAGCAAGGTGACCACGATGACACCGCAGACGAGGAAGAGCAGCAGGTCGCGCTGCGGGAACACTGCACCCGAGGCCACGGTAAACGGGATGGTCGAGGCAATCGACAACGAGACCGCGCCCTTGGGGCCGCATAGCGTGGTGACCATGGCCTTCTTGATGGCCGAGCGCCCGAGTTTCATGCGCTTGCCCGTCTCGGGATGGTCCGAGAGCAAGTCGCAACACAGGATCCAGATGAAGCGCACGCCGACGAGCAGGGCGGTGAGTATGAAGACGAGCCCGAAGATCCAGAACAGGTCGGCGGAGTTCTCCTTCAATGCCGGGGCAAGCGTCGAGGAGAGCACGATGCCCAGGTTGGTGAATATGACGCCGTTGAGGACGAAGGAGAAGAGGTTCCACACGTTTTGCGAGGCAATCGAGAGGCGTGACGAGAAGGTCGAGAACGAACGCGAGCTCGGCGCCATGACCTGCGGCGCATACGAGAGGAACAGACCGGCGGCGACGACCGCGAGAATACCGCTCACGTGCGCCTGCGTGGCAATCAGGTAGATGAAGAAGGGGAGGAAGAGCTCGAAGCACACGTGCACGGTCACGCTCTCGACACCCGCGCGCCTCATGCGGCGCATGAGGAAGAAGGCGACGATGCCAAGAGCAAGGCCGAGCGCGATGCCGCCCACGAACTCGACGAAGAAGGTCCAGCCGGCATCGGCGATGGAGAAGTAACCGGTGACTGCCGCGGCGATGGCGAACTGGAACGACACGATGCCCGAGGCATCGTTGAGCAGGGCCTCGCCGAGCAACGAGGCCTTCTGGCGCGTGCCAAGCCGGATGGACTTGCCGAGCGAGGCGACCGCGACGGCATCGGTGGGGCCAAGCGCCGCGCCCAAGGCGAATGCCGCTGCAAGCGAGATCGAGGGCACGAGCCAGTGCAGCACGAAGCCGACGATGAGCACCGAGACGACGACGAGTCCAATGGCAAGCGAGAGTACCGTGTTGCGGTTTTCCCACAGTATGCGGTTGCTGATGTTGCGCGACTCGTTGAAGAGCAGCGGTGCGATGAACATGACGAGGAAGAGCTCGGAGTTGATCGTGACGTCAATGGGGAGCTCGACGAAGAAATAGATGGCCACGCCGACGGCCATCTGAACGAGCGGCAGGGAGACACCACGCAAAAACTGGTCAAGGACGGACGAGACGAGGACGGCTCCGATGTATAGCAGCGCTATGACAAGGTATTCCATCTGCTTCGTACACGTCCTTTCGCATTAACGAATTCTCATACGTCAACATATGTCTAAGGTATCGCATATCGTCATCTCATGTGGGCGCGGTTGAGAAAAATCAGGCATATTCCCGTGAAACGATGCTTGTATTACAATGTCGCATTTACATGTAGGCACGATACCAAGGATCTCACACATGCTCATCGAGGCACTCAAGGCGTTTCTCATCGGTCTAGTCGAGGGACTGACCGAATGGCTGCCCATCTCGTCGACCGGGCACATGATCCTCGTCGACGAGTTCGTGAAGCTCGACGTCTCGGCGACCTTCCTCGAGCTCTTCCTCGTCGTCATCCAGATCGGCGCCATCATGGCCGTCATCATCCTCTACTTCACGAAGCTCAACCCGTTCTCGCGCAAGAAGACGCCGGTGCAGCGCAAGGAGACCTGGCGTCTGTGGGGCATGGTCGTCATCGGCTGCATTCCGGCGGCCATCGTCGGCATACTCTTCGATGACTGGGTGACCGAGCACCTCCACAATGCCTGGGTCGTTGCCGCGATGCTCATACTCTACGGCATCGTCTTCATCGTGCTCGAGCGCCGCAATCGTCGTCGCTACGTGCAGTACATCCACGACACCGGCCAGCTCGACGACAAGCCGAGCCCCGACGAGATGTTCGCCATCAAGACCGTCGACGAGATCGGCCCTGCCGCCGCCCTCAAGATCGGCTTGTTCCAGTGCCTCGCGATCATCCCCGGCACGAGCCGCAGCGGCGCGACCATCATCGGCGGCATGCTCACGGGCTGCTCGCGTACGGCAGCCGCCGAGTTCACCTTCTTCCTCGCGATTCCCATCATGTTCGGCTGGGGCATCGTCAAGGCGTTCAAGTCCTTCGTCACGGCGGGCCTCGTCATGACCGCGACCGAGGTCGTCGTCCTCGTCGTCGGCATCATCACGGCCTTCGTCGTCTCCGTGCTCTCGATCAAGTTCCTCATGGGTTACATCAAGAACAACGACTTCACGGCGTTCGGTATCTACCGCATCATCGTCGGCATCGTCGTGCTCGGCTACTTCGGCATCAAGATGCTGATCGGATAGGGCGACGGGGGAGGACAGACAGTGGAAGCGACCATTCTTCTTGCCCTGCAATCGCTGCGTCTGCCGGTTCTCACGCAAATCGCGGCCCTCATCTCGGCACTCGGCAACTACGCGTTCATCTGGGTCATACTCGGCATCATCCTCATCGTCTTCGTCGGGAGAAACGACGTCGGTGTGACCCTGCTCTTCACCGTGGTCCTGGCCGGCATCATCGTCGGTTTCATACTCCAGCCCATCTTCGCGCACGTGCGCCCCTACGACGCGGGTATCGGGGTGAGCGCCGTCATGGGCGTGAGCCGCACGGGATACTCGTTCCCGAGCTTTCACGCGACCACGTCGTTTGCGGCCGCGACCGTCATCGCCATGATCGCGGGGCGTCGCTGGGGCACCTGGGCCTTCGTCGGGGCCGTCCTCATCTCGCTGTCGCGCATATACCTTGGCGTCGAGTGGCCCCTCGACATCATCGTCGGCGCCCTTGTCGGCGTTCTCGTCGGTGTTGTCTCAGCTTGGGTTTACAATCAGTTCCTGCATGACCTCATCCGGGATTATCCCGGCGTGAACCGTGCACGTGGCGGGCGCAAATCCGTCAGCTCGACGGGCGCACCGCGCCGCAAGAAGTAGGTATCCGGCCAATCATGGTCTCAAACGGAAAGGAAGGCCACCATGTCGGAAGACAACAACGCCGAAATCGAGATCGAGAAGCATCGTGCCGTCATCGACTCGCTTGACGAGCAGATCGTCACTCTTCTTAACAAGCGCGCGACCGAGTCGCTCGCCATTCGCATGCTCAAGCCGCAGGCGCAGATGGGTCTCTACGACCCCAAGCGCGAGGAGGAGATCTTCATCCGCCTCGAGGCGATCAACGACGGCCCCATGTACAACGATGACGTCCGCGAGATCTACGCGACGATCCTCAAGGTCATGAAGGAGATCCGCGCATGAGCAAGACCTACGTTCCCAATCGCAAGGCCGACGAGGTCATCATCTTCGCCGGACCGTGCTCCGTGGAGAGCTCCGAGCAATTCGATGCAGTGGCCGAAGGCCTGAGCAAGATGGGCCTTTCCTGGATTCGCGGCGGCGCCTTCAAGCCCCGCACGAGCCCGTACTCCTTCCAGGGCCTGGGCATCGAGGGCGTCAAGATCATGGAGGAGGCCGGCAAGAAGTACGGTCTCAAGACGATCACCGAGGTCGTCGACACCACGCACGTCGTCGAGGTGCTCGAGCACGTCGACGGCATCCAGATCGGCACGCGCAACATGGCGAACTTCGAGCTCCTCAAGGTCATTGGCAAGGCGACCGAGGACTCGCATCAGCCCGTGCTCTTCAAGCGCGGCATGGCCGCCACCATCGACGAGTGGCTGTCCGCCGTCGAGTACATCACGCAGTATGGCAACCCCAACGTCATGCTCTGCGAGCGCGGCATCCGCACCTTCGAGAACGCCACGCGCTTCACGCTCGACATCGCGGCCGTTCCCGTCGTGCACCAGCGCTCCATGTATCCCATCTGCGTCGACGTGAGCCATCCGGCTGGCCAGACGGCGCTCGTCGGCGACCTGGCCAAGGCCGCCATCGCCGCCGGCGCAGACGCGCTCATGATCGAGGTGCATCCCGACCCCAAGACCGCCAAGTCCGATGCCTCCCAGCAGCTCACGCTCCCGCAGTTCGAGGAGCTTCTGGTCGAGCTCAAACAGGTCGCGGCCGCAGTCGGAAAGAAGATCGTCTAGTGCTTGACCTCTCGTCACTCAACGACGCGCAAAGGGAGGCGGTCCTTACATGTGAGGGGCCGCTTCTCGTTTTGGCGGGCGCGGGCAGCGGCAAGACGCGCGTGCTCACCTACCGTATCGCGCACCTCGTCGAGGACCTGGGCGTCGCGCCCTGGAACATACTCGCCGTCACCTTCACCAACAAGGCGGCGCACGAGATGCGCGACAGGCTCACACGTCTTGTGGGCAACGGCCTGCGCGGCATGTGGATCTACACCTTCCACAGCATGTGCGTGCGCATCTTGCGCGCAAACGCCACGGTGCTCGGCTATGGCGAGGACTTCACCATCTACGACGCCGACGATTCCAAGCGCCTCATCAAGGACATCATGGCCGATTACGGCTACACGGGACGCACGTTCTCGGATAACGCGATACGCTCGCGCATATCCTCGTCCAAAAATGAGCTCGTCGGCGCGGCAGACTACAAGCCGCGTGCCCATGACCCGCTCGAGAAGGCGACGGCCGAGGTGTTCAAGGCCTACCAGCAACGCCTCAAGCGCGCCAACGCCATGGACTTCGACGACCTGCTTTTCAACGCCTACGTCCTGCTCTCGCAGCACCCGGACATCTGCCGCGAATACGGCCAGCGCTTCCGCTACATCCTGGTCGACGAGTACCAGGACACGAACCGCGCCCAGTACGAGATAACGAAGCTGCTCGCCTCCGAGTATGGCAATCTCATGGTCGTCGGCGACGATGACCAGTCGATCTACTCGTGGCGCGGCGCCGACATCCGCAACATCCTCGACTTCGAGCGCGACTGGCCCGATACCAAGACGGTCAAGCTCGAGGAGAACTACCGCTCCACCTCCACGATCCTGCAATGCGCCAACGCCGTCATCGCGCACAACCAGTCGCGCAAGAGCAAGGAGCTCTACACGCGCGGCGAAGAGGGCGAGAAGGTCGCCGTCTTTCTCGCGGCAGACGAGCGCGACGAGGGGCGCTGGATCGCCGCCATGGCAGATGACCTGCACGCGAAGGGGAGCCGCTACGGCGATATCGCCGTCTTCTACCGCACGAATGCGCAATCGCGCATACTCGAGGATATGTTCCTGCGCGCGGGCGTACCCTATCGCATCGTCGGTGGCACGCGCTTCTTCGACCGCGCCGAGATCCGCGACGTGACGGCCTACCTCAAGGTCATCGTCAACCCGGCAGACGACGTGAGCTGCATGCGCGTCATCAACACGCCCCGGCGCGGCATCGGCAAGACGACCATCGAGCGCATATCGCTCACGGCCATGCAGCGCGACATTCCCTTCTTGGAGGCAGCACGCTCCGAGGCACTCGACCCTGCCTGCCGTGCCGCCACGCGTCGCGCCCTCGAGGGCTTCATCGCGCTCATCGACGAGGCAAGCTCGTACACGGGCGACCTGTTCGCGATCGTCGACATGATCGTCGAAAAGACCGGCCTCATCGAATCGCTCGAGGCGCAGAATACCGACGAGGCGCGCGGACGCATCGAGAACATCCGAGAGTTCCTCGGTGTCGTGCGCGACTACGCCGACGAGCACGAGCTCGTTCCCGACCGCGGCATGCATGAGGCAGGCGAGGGGGAGGAGGCCGAGCTCACCTATCACGAGCCCACACTCGGTGACTTCATGGAATGGCTGAGCCTGAGGACCGACCTCGACTCCCTCGGAAGCGACCAAGTAGATTCCGTCACCTTCATGACCGTGCACTCGGCCAAGGGCCTCGAGTTCGACAACGTCTTCGTCGCCGGCATGGAGGAGTCCATCTTCCCGCATACGGCCTCGATGCTCGAAAACGGCGTCGAGGAGGAGCGGCGCCTGGCCTACGTCGCCATCACGCGAGCGCGCAAGCGGCTCTTCCTCACCTGCGCGGCACGCCGGCGCATCTTCAACGACTTGCAGGCCAATGCCCGCAGCCGCTTCATCTCCGAGATGCCCGCAGAGCTCCTCGCCTCCGAGGGCGTGGGCTCGCTCGGATACTCGGGCACGGGCTGGGAGAAGCGCGGAGACCGTCGCGGCATATCCGGCAGCGGCCAGGGCGAGGAGATGTACGGCGGGCGCGTCTACGGAAGCGGGGGATACGCCGCGGCACACGATGCCGCGCGCGAGGATGCAACCCCTGCGGCTGCCGCGAGCGACTTTGCCGAGGGGGACCGCGTCGAGCACAAAACCTTTGGCCCGGGTGTCGTCGTCGGCATCGAAGGCGACAAGATCGCCGTCTACTTCAAGAAGAGCGGCAAGACAAAGACGCTTCTCAAGGGATATGCGCCCATCGTGAAGCTCGGATAAAGGTATAATCGCGGTATTTCGATTACGAGGAGATATCTCATGGCACAGATTTACGTAGTTGGTCACAAGAATCCCGATAACGACTCGATCATGGCGGCGTACACCTACGCCAACCTCAAGAACATGACCGACGCCGACAACCAGTACGTTCCCGTGCGTCTGGGCGAGCTTCCCGCCGAGAGCGCGATGATCTTCGATGAGTACGGCATCGAGCCGCCTGCGCTCATCGAGAGCGTGGGGGAGGGCGACGTGCTCGTGCTCGTCGACCACAACGAGATGGGCCAGGCCGTCGATGGCATCGAGGACGCCGAAGTCGCCGAGATCATCGACCATCATCGCATCGCCGACGTCTCCACCTCGGCGCCCATCACCTTCATCAACCTTCCCTGGGGCTCCACGACCTCGATCATCACGAAGCTCTACGAGTACTTCGGCATCGCCACGGACGAGCAGATCGCGGCGTGCCTGCTCTCGGCCATCCTCACCGACACGGTCATCCTCAAGTCGCCCACGGCGACCGAGACGGATGCCAAGCACGTCGAGAAGCTTGCCAAGATCCTCGACGTCGACCCGGTCGAGTTCGGCATGAAGATCTTCAAGTCGCGCGGCGGAGACGACAATGTCGCCATCGAGGAGATCTGCAACCTCGACTCCAAGGAGTTCAACTTCGGCGGCAAGAAGTGCTGGATCGCCCAGTACGAGACCGTCGACCTCGACGGGCTGCGCGCACGCACCGACGACATCGCACGTGAGGTCGCCAAGATCCAGCAAGAGGGCGGCTACGACGCGGCGCTCATGCTGTTGACCGACATCATCGTCGAGGGCAGCGACTTCATCGCCGCGGGCGATGTCGACTTCATCGCCGATGCCTTCGAGATCTCCTTCGATGACGGTCCCGTCTGGATGCCGGGCGTGCTGTCGCGCAAGAAGCAGGTCGCCGCAAAGCTCATCGACTACGCGGGCTAGGGAGGCGCCACTTTCGGGCATGGAGGCCATCCAGAGCACATACCTGTACCACCACGGCGGCTACGCGCTCGTCGCCGCCGTCGGCGTGCTCACGATCATCGCCTCCATCCTCGTCGCCCACATCCTCGTGGCGGTGATGTACAAGACCCTCAAGAGGACCACGGGCGGTGAGGTCGGCGGCTCCATCGTCGCCAACATCATCCGCATCGCTGTCGGCTTCGTATGCGTCTCCTGCATCCTCAAGTGGTGCTTCGACTACAACACCTCCGTGCTCTGGGGCGCTCTGGGCGTCGGCGGCATCGCGCTCTCGCTCGGCTTGCAGAACACCATATCGAACCTCATCGGCGGCCTTCAGATGTCGCTGTCCCGCGACTTCGCCTTTGGCGACTGGATCAAGGTCGGCCAGATCACGGGCCAGATCAACGACATCACCTGGCGTGTCGTGAAGATGCGCGACGCCGATATGAACAGCTACGTCATTCCCAATTCGGTCTTCAACTCGAACGCGATCGCCGTCCTGCCGCCCTTCCAGATCACCGACTTGCACGTCGAGTTCTCGAACACGGCCGATGTCGACGCCATCACCAAGAAGCTGCCCGACCTTGCCTACGAGGCGCTCAAGGAGGCTGGCTACCTCTACAAGGACATGAAGCCCGAGCTCTCCCTCGATGGTGCCTCGCTCAACGCGATCAACGCCACGCTCGAGGTCTACACCGATTACCAGTACGAGAAGATCGACATCCGCAAATGCGTCATGGCCGCCGTGATCGACTACCTCAAGTCGAACAAGGCGCTCGCTTCCTATACCGAATAACGCGAACTACCACGTTCTTCTCGCGCATCCTGTGACTTCGTTCGGCTAGAATGGTTGTTTCGTATGCAAACAGCCTGAAAGGAACCGGACTCCCGTGCGCACGCTCGTCGAAGACATCATCACAAACGCAATTCAATCAGCCATCGAATCCGGCGAACTTCCCCTCGAGGACGTTCCCGCTGCCGAGGTCGAGCGCCCGCGCGACCTGTCGCACGGTGACTGGGCAAGCTCGGTGGCGATGCGCTGCGCCAAGCAGGCACATATGAACCCCCGTGACATCGCGCAGGTCATCGTCTCACATATCGCGGATGCTCCCGAGGTCGCCTCCGTCGAGATCGCCGGTCCGGGCTTCATCAACATCAAGCTCTCGGATGCCGCCCTGCAGGGCATCTTTCGCACGGTGCGTGACGAGGACAGGCTCTATGGCTCGAGCCACGCCGGAGACGGCATCAAGGTCGACCTCGAGTTCATCTCCGCCAATCCCACCGGCCCCATGCACCTGGGGCATGGCCGCTGGGCGGCGCTCGGTGATGCGATGGCGAATGTCCTCGCCTTTGCCGGCTATGACGTGACCCGCGAGTTCTACATCAACGACGCGGGCAACCAGATGGACATCTTCGCCGAATCTGTGGCGCTTCGCTACCTGCAGGTCGCGCGTCTCATCGCCGAAGGTGCCGCCACGGATGTCGAGGGTGCCTACCAGATCATCATCGAGAACATGGATTCGTATCGCGCCGAGCTTCCCGAGAACTGCTATGCCGGCGCCTACGTCATCGACATCGCCGGCATCATCTACGACGCCGAAGGCGCTGCCTGGGTCGACGCCGATGCCGACGAGCGCGCCGCGTACTTCAAGGAGCTCGCGTACAAGACGGTCTTCGAGCATACCAAGGAGCTGCTTGCCGGTTTCGGCCTCGAGTTCGACGTCTGGTATTCGGAGCGCAGCACCTATGCCACCGATGATGACGGGACTTCGCGCCTCACGCGTGCGCTCGATGCGCTGCGCGAGAGGGGATACCTCTACGACAAGGACGATGCCGTGTGGTTCAGGACCACGCAGTTCGGCGATGACAAGGACCGCGTGCTCGTCAAGGCAGATGGCAGCTACACCTACTTCGCGCCCGACATCGCCTATCACAAGAACAAGTTCGACCGTGGCTTCGACCGCTGCATCGACATACTTGGTGCCGATCATCACGGCTACATAAAGCGCATACAGTCGGTCGGCCATGTCTTCGACCACCCCGGCCAGCCTGAGGTCGTCATCGGCCAGATGGTCAACCTTTTTCGCAATGGCGAGCCCGTACGCATGTCCAAGCGCACGGGTGAGATGGTGAGCTTCGAGGAGGTCCTCGACGAGGTCGGCGCCGACGCGACGCGCTTCCTCATGCTCGCGCGCTCGACCGACCAGGCGATTGACTTCGACATCGAGCAGGCCAAGAAGCAGGATTCGACCAACCCGGTCTACTACGTCCAATATGCGCATGCACGCATATGTTCGATTCTGCGCAAGGCAGCCGGCATCGAGGACGCAAGCGCCGACCCCGATACAATCGCCGCGTCGCTCATCCCGCAAGATGCCGATCTCTCGCCGCTCACGCACGAGACCGAGCTCGCGCTCGCACGTCGCATTGACGAGTTCGGCGAGCTCGTCGCAGGTTGCGCGCGCGATCTGGCACCCTTCAGGCTCACGCACTACGCGACGAGCCTGGCAAGCGAGTTCCACCAGTTCTACACCCAATGCCACGTCATCGGCGATGACGAGAAGCTCACGACGGCGCGTCTCTACGTCTGCGACGCGACCCGTCGCGTCCTGAGAAACGCCTTGTCGCTGCTTGGCGTGTCGGCACCCACGAGCATGTAACGAAGGAGAAACCCAGCATGTCCATCGCACCAACACGTGAGCACGTCCTGCCCGACTACATGAAGGCCTCCGACCTCCTCAAGGTCGCTCCCATGAGCATGGAGGTCGAGGGCGACAAGGTGACGCTCGACGGTATCGACCTGCGTGATATCGCCCGCGAGTTCGGCACCGCGCTCTACGTCTACGACGAGGCGCACATCCGCAGGCAGCTCGCAAGCTACCGTGACGAGTTTCGCACCTGCTACCCGCAAAGCGGCATCATCTACGCGGCCAAGGCATTCTGCTGCACGGCCATGTGCAAGGTCGTCGCGGACGAGGATTGCTACATCGATGTCGCAAGCGGGGGAGAGCTCGCCATCGCCAAGGCGGCGGGTTTCCCGATGGAGCGCATCTTCGCGCAGGGCAACAACAAGTCCCAGCGCGAGATCGAGGAGTACATCGACGCTGGTGTCGCGTGCTTCGTCGTCGATACGCACGAGGAGATCGAGCGCATCTCGAACTACGCCAGCTCCAAGGGCGTCACGCAGAGGATCATCATCCGCGTCTGTCCCGGCATCGAGGCCGACACGCACGCCTACATCCAGACGGCCAACGAGGATTCCAAGTTCGGCTTCAACATCCGTAACGGTGCGGCCGAGGAAGCGCTCGTCTACGCGCTGACGCTTCCCGGCGTCGAGGTGGCCGGCTTCCATTGCCACATCGGCTCGCAGATCTTCGAGCTCACCTCCTACGTCGAGGCCATCAACACGATGTTCGGCTTCATGAACGACATGCGCCAGGCACATGACTTCGTCGCGCAGATCTTCG
This sequence comes from uncultured Coriobacteriia bacterium, assembly GCA_902478425.1. Classification (GTDB taxonomy): domain Bacteria; phylum Actinomycetota; class Coriobacteriia; order Coriobacteriales; family QAMH01; genus QAMH01. The sequence goes on from CABSKV010000013.1 coordinate 20,712, forward strand.
ACATGGGCGGCGGCCTCGGCATTCCCTACACCGTCTACGATCGCCCATCGACCATCGCGCAGTTCGCGCAGATCGCCACCGGTGCCATCCACGCTAACTGCAGCGAGTTCGACTATCCGTACCCGCGCATCTTCACGGAGCCTGGTCGCTCCATCGTCGCCAATGCCGGCATCACGCTCTACACCGTCGGCTCGGTAAAGACCGTCCCGGGCATCTGCACCTACGTCGCCATCGATGGCGGCATGACGGACAACATCCGCACGGCGCTGTACGGCTCGAAGTACGAGGCCTTCGTCGTCGAGCGCGCCGACAAGCCGCGTGACGTGATCTGCGACATCGTCGGCAAGCACTGCGAGTCCGGCGACGTCGTCGTCAAGAACGCGCCCTTGCAGGCCTGCGAGGCAGGCGATCACATCTGCGTGCTCGGCACGGGCGCGTACTGCAACGAGATGGCCAGCAACTACAACAAGCAGGTGCGTCCCGGCATCGTCTTCGTGCGCGATGGCATGGCACGCGAGGTCGTGCGCCGCGAGACCTATGACGACCTGCTCGCACGTGACATCTGCTCGTAGGAACACACGTTTTTCCAAAAGGAGAAGAACATGAAGCAAGTGAAGATCGGCCTGGTGGGATGCGGAACCGTCGGTGGCGGGTTCGTGCGCATACTCCAAAAGCACCATGACGATTTCATGCGGCATGCCGGTGTCGACATGGTCATCGCTAAGGCGACGACGCGCACGCTCTCCAAGCTGCGTGACCTCGGCATCCCCGAAGACGTGATCGTCGACTCCTACACCGACATCATCGCCGACCCCGACATCGATATCGTCGTCGAGCTCATCGGCGGAACGGGACTGGCCGCCGATGTCGTGCTCGAGGCACTTGCGGCGAAGAAGAACGTCATCACCGCCAACAAGGCCCTCATGGCCACGCGCGGCGAGGAGATCTTCCATGCCGCGGACACCAACGGCGTCGAAGTCGCCTTCGAGGCATCCGTCGGTGGTGGCATTCCCATCATCCAGCCGCTCAAGCACACGCTCATCAGCAACGAGATCAGCACGGTGCTCGGCATCGTGAACGGCACGACCAACTACATGCTCACCGAGATGCAGCATGGGCTGGACTACGACACGGTGCTCAAGCGCGCCCAGGAGCTCGGCTACGCCGAGGCGGACCCGACGGCCGACGTCGATGGCTATGACGCGGCTGCCAAGATCGCCATCCTCGCCTCCATCGCCTTCAACTCCCGCGTGACGCTCGAAGACGTCTTCACGCAGGGCATACGCTCCATCGAGCCCGTCGACTTCAAGCATGCGGCCGACATGGGCTACACCATCAAGCTGCTCGCCATCGCCCACAAGATCGACGGCGAGATCGACGTGCGCGTCCATCCGGCCATGATTCCCACGAACCACCAGCTCGCCAACGTCAATGGCGTCTACAACGCGATCTACGTGACGGGTGACGCCGTGGGCGACTGCATGTTCTTCGGCGAGGGAGCCGGTGCCGGCCCCGCGGCCTCGGCCGTCATGGGCGATACCATCGAGGTCGCCCGTCACGTCGCCAACGATGTCAAACCCATCGTCGGGTGCACCTGCACCGATAACCTGCCCCTGCGCGGCATCGGCAAGCTCGAGACCAAGTACTACCTGCGCCTGCTCGTCAAGGACGAGTCGGGCGTCCTGGCCGCCATCAGCGAGATCTTCAGCCAGTACGAGGTCTCGATTCGCAGCATGGTGCAGCCCACCACGCATGGCGACGGCACCGCAGAGCTCATCTTCATGACGCACACGGCCAACGAGGCCCATTTCGAGGATGCCCTCAAGCAAGTCGCGGGGCTGTCCTGCGTCGTCAAGATCGGAACCATGATTCGCATCGAGGAGGACTAAGGTGACCCTGACCGAAAAGGATGTGCGCGACATCGCCGAATACGCGCGCATCGGGCTCACTGACGAGGAGCTGTCGACGATGACGGTCGACCTCAACAACATCATCGAGACCCTCAAACCCATAACGGAATACGAGCTCGAAGGTGTCGAGCCGACCTTCCATCCCATCGGAAGCCTCTCCAACGTCATGCGCGAAGACGAGGTCGGGGAGTCCTTCGCACGTGAGGTCGCGCTGTCCAACAGCGATTCGACGAGCGAGGGCTGCTTCGAGATTCCCTCGATTCTCGGTGAGGGAGGGGACCGCTGATGAAGGACTATCCCCAGCTTGGCGTTCGCCAGATTCACGAGGGGCTGACAGGCGGCCAGTTCAGCGCACGCGAGCTCGCCACGTCAGCCTTCGAGCTCATCGATGCCCTCGAGCCCAAGGTGCACGCCTTCCTCGAGCTCACGCCCGAGCTTGCCTACGAGCAGGCCGATGCCATCGACGCGGCGATTGCCGCGAGAGAACCCATCGGCATCCTGGCAGGTGTCCCCATCGCCTTCAAGGACAACATGAACCTCGTGGGCACGCACACGACCTGCGCCTCGCGCATGCTCGAGACCTACGTGAGCCCGTTCACGGCCACCTGCGTCGCCAAGGCGCTCGATGCCGGCGGCATCTGCCTGGGCAAGACGAACATGGACGAGTTCGCCTTCGGTTCCTCGACCGAGACCTCGCATTTCGGCACGACCTGCAATCCCTGGGATCTCGAGCGCGTACCCGGTGGTTCTTCCGGTGGTTCGGCGGCAGCCGTCGCCGCTGGCATGGCGACGCTCTCGCTCGGAAGCGACACGGGTGGCTCCATCCGCCAGCCGGGCAGCTTCACCGGCACGGTCGCCCTCAAGCCGAGCTATGGCGTCGTGAGCCGCTATGGCGTCGTCGCCTTCGGAAGCTCGCTTGACCAGGTCGGGCCCTTCGCCCGCAGCGTCGAGGATGCGGCATTCGCCCTCAACGCCATCTCCGGGCGCGACCCGCTCGATTGCACGAGCCAGCCCTGCGATATCGACTACACCGCGAACCTCGACATGGGCATCGACGGCATGCGCATCGGCGTCGTGCCCTCCCTGCTCGAGCTCGACGGCCTAACGAGCGAGGTCAAGCACGCCTTCGAGGAAAGCGTCGCGAAGCTCGAGGGCCTCGGTGCCGAAATCGTCGAGGTCGAGCTACCCAACGCCGCAGCTGCCATCAGCGCCTACTACGTGCTCGGCCCCTGCGAGGCGTTCTCGAACCTCTCGCGCTTCGACTCGGTGCGCTATGGCCACCATGCGCACGGCAAGAACCTCGAGCAGCGCTACGAGGACAGTCGCGCGCAAGGCTTCGGCGCGGAGGCCAAGCGCCGCATCATGCTCGGTGCCTGGCTGCTCGCAAGCGGCGTCTACGACGAGTACTACATCCCCGCGCAGAAGGTGCGCACCCTCATCACGGCCGACTACACCAACGCCTTCGAGAAGGTCGACGCGATCGTGCTTCCCACGAGCCCGCGCACGGCGTTCAAGTTCGGCGAGGTGAGCGATCCCGCCTCCATGTACCTCTCCGACATCTACACCTGTCTCTTATACACATCTCCGAGCCCACGAGACCGTACTAGATCTCG
>CABSKV010000014.1 GCA_902478425.1 uncultured Coriobacteriia bacterium
GCCTGCACGTTGACGAGGAGATGATGGACGAGGCCGTCGCGATTCGCGATGCCGTCGAGCCCGATCAGATCCTCATGGTCGTCGACGCCATGACCGGCCAGGATGTCGTCAACGTCGCCGCGGCATTTGCCGAGCAGGTCGACTTCGACGGCGTCATCATGTCGAAGATGGACGGCGACGCCCGTGGTGGCGGCGCGCTTTCCATCCTCGAGGTCACGGGCAAGCCCATCGAGTTCATCTCGGCAGGCGAGCGCCCCAATTCGCTCGAGATCTTCCACCCCGACCGCATGGCCAAGCGCATCCTCGGCATGGGCGACGTCGTCTCGGTCATCGAGCGCGCCATCGAGATCCAGGACCGCGAGATGGAGGAGGCAGAGGCCGAGCGCCTGGCCCGCGCCGACTTCGACTTCAACGACTTCCTCCAGGTCATCAGCCAGACGCGTAAGATGGGCGGCATCGGCAAGCTCATCAGCGCGTTGCCCGGCGGCGACAAGGCGCTCAACGCCGGCCAGGTCGACGAGCATGAGCTCGACCGCACCGAGGCGATCATCAACTCGATGACGCCGCAGGAGCGTGCCAAGCCGACGCTGCTCAACGGTTCGCGTCGCAAGCGCATCGCCGATGGCTGCGGCATGTCGATCCAGCAGGTCAATCAGCTCATCAAGCGCTACAACGAGACGCGCAAGCAGGTCAAGAAGATGATGGGTGCCATGAACCAGCCCGGCAAGAAGGGCAAGCGCGGCAGAAGGCGTATGGGCATTCCCGGCCTGGGCGACATCGACCTGAGCCAGCTCAAGAACATGATGTAGGCAGCCAACGACCCTTTGCAAGACCGAGTGATGACGATGGAAATCTGGGACATCTACGACGAGAACATGAACAGGACCGGTAAGACCATGGAACGTGACAACTGGAGCATGCGACCAGGCGAATATCACGTGTCCGTGCTCGGCGTCGTGCAAAGGCCCGACGAGAAGTACCTCATCACGCAGCGCAAGATGGACAAGGCGTGGGGTGCTGGCTGGTGGGAGTTTCCCGGCGGCGCCGTGCGCGCGGGCGAGGAGCCGGAAGCGGCGGTGCGCCGCGAGGTCGCCGAGGAAACCGGCTTGGACGTCTCTAACATCGCGGCAGAGAAGGCGCTCACCTACAAGCGCGAGGACCCGAACGACGACAACAACTACATCATGGTCGTCTACAAGTTCGAACTCGACGCCGACGAGTCCATGGTCGCGATCCAGGAAGAGGAAGTCGAGGATTTCAAGTTCGCCGACGTTGCCGAAATCAAGTCGCTGGCAGACGAGGGTATCTTCCTCCATTACGATAGCATCAGCTCCATCTTCGAGTAGAACGAGTACATCATGCAGAAAACCGATACGGTCCTCATGGCACACGGCAGCGGCGGAACGATGATGCGCGACATCATCGAGCAGCTGTTCTTCGAAGCGTACGCAGGCGACACGCTGCGACGCGGCGATGATGCGGCGACGCTCGACATCGCGGGCGGGCGCGTCGCGTTCTCGACCGACACCTTCGTGGTGACGCCGCACTTCTTTCCCGGTGGCGACATCGGGCACCTGGCCGTGTGCGGCACGGTCAACGACGTGGCGACAAGCGGGGCTGTGCCGCGCTACCTTTCCTGCGGCTTCGTGCTCGAGGAGGGCTACCCGCTCGACGACCTGCGACGCATCTGCGCATCGATGGCGGCGACGGCCAGGGAGGCCGGCGTTGAGATCGTGACGGGCGACACCAAGGTCGTGAACCGCGGACATGGCGACGGCATCTACATCAACACGGCCGGCATCGGCGATGTGCGCGAGGGCATCGATCTCTCCGCTTCTCACATCAAGCCCGGCGACAAGGTCATCATCAGCGGCAGCATCGGCGATCATGGCATCGCGATCATCTCGACGCGCGAGGAGCTGAGCTTCTCGACGCAGATCGAGTCGGATGCCGCTCCGCTCAACCACATGATCGCCGCAGTGCTCGACGCCTGTCCGGCGGGTAGCATCCGGGCGTTTCGCGACCCCACGCGCGGCGGGCTTGCCTCGACGCTCAACGAGTTTGCGAGCACGGCGCATGTTGACATCCGCGTCGACGAGGAGGCGGTGCCCGTGCATGACCAAGTGCGCGGTGCCTGCGAGATGCTCGGCTACGATGTCTTCCAGGTGGCAAACGAGGGCAAGATGGTGTGCGTGTGCGCTCCCGAGGCGGCCGACGTCGCGCTTGCCGCGATGCGCGCGAACAAATACGGAACTGAGGCGGCGATTGTCGGCGAAGTGCTGGAGGGTGAGGGACGTGTGTACCTGCGCACCGCGTTTGGCAGCGAGCGCATCCTCGACATGCTCGTCGGCGAGCAGCTCCCCCGCATCTGCTAGGGGACCCATCACGCGCTCTTCACATACTCGTGAGATAATACGCCGCAAAGAACAAAGCAGTCTCACGACAATAAGGAGCAGCCCATGAGCGCAGACGAGAGCACGCAAACATATGTCCCATTCGACCTCATGCACGATTTCATGGTCGATGTCTTCGAGAAATACGGCGTTCCTCGCGAAGATGCCGAGATTTGCACTGACGTCCTCATCGAATCCGACCGTCGCGGCATCGCAAGCCACGGCATCAATCGCTTCAAGCCCATTTACCTCGACCGCATCAAGAACGGCACGCTGCTGCCGGAAACGAACATCGAGATTCTGAAGGAAACCCCCACCACGCTCGTCATGGACGCACATGACGGCATGGGCATGGTGGCAAGCTACGAGATGATGAAGCGCCTGATCGACAAGGCCAAGGTGCTTGGCATGGCAGGTGGCGCAATCCGCAATTCCACGCATTACGGCATCGCGGGCTATTGGGTGACGATGGCAAGCGACGAGGGCCTCATCGGCATCACGGGCACGAACGCGCGTCCTTCCATCGCCCCGACCTTTGGCGTCGAGAACATGCTCGGCACCAATCCGCTCACCTTCGCGCTTCCCACTGACGAGGACTTCCCCTTCTGCCTCGACTGCGCGACTTCCATCTCGCAACGCGGCAAGATCGAGCGCTATGCCCGTGAGGGAAGCCCCACGCCGGCCGGCATGGTCATCGGTCGCGATGGCAGCGCCATGACGGATAGCGACGAGATCCTCAAGGCGCTCGTCGAGGGCAACGCGGCACTCGCCCCGCTTGGCGGCATCGGCGAGGACCTTGGCGGTTACAAGGGCTACGGGTACGCCACGGTGGTCGAGATTCTCTCGGCGGCGCTTGCCGGTGGCGAGTTCATGAAGGCGCTCACGGGCGTCTCTCCCGAGGGTAACCCGCAAATGTACAGCCTCGGCCACTTCTTCTTCGTGATCGATCCCGATGCGTTCATGGGACGCGATACCTTCAAGAAGATCGCGGGTGATATCTCGCGCGAGCTGCGCGCATCCGAGAAGGCACCGGGCGAGGAGCGCATCTACACGGCAGGCGAGAAGGAGCACCTGGCGTGGCTCGATCGCAAGGACAAGGGCATTCCGGTCAACGCGGCCGTCGAGGCCGAGATGACGCAGATTCGCGACGAACTCGGCCTGGATTACCGCTTCCCCTTCGAGGACTAACGACATCCCATCTCATACGCAGGCAAGCTGCTCCGCTCCGACGGTCGTTTCCCGACAGCCCGCTTCGCGGTCTTTACGGCGCGCTCCCTTGGACCTTCGCTTCGCAGCTTGCCTGCGCATTGCGTCTGGGTGTATCCCGCTCGGGTAACGATTGGCGTGGTAGTAAAGGGCAGTCATCTTCTCGCATGGTAAACTTGCGGATGCCAAACATCCAGGCGCACTATGTGTGTCGTAGCAAAACATATGCTGGAGGACATCTGTCCAACCAGTTGTGTTTTGCTGCGCAACATGGATGTTTGGCGACATAGGGTGGATGTCCTCCATCATGTCTTGCCAAGACTGACGCGACATCCGCTGAAACTCTATCAGACGGAGGTCGCCAGGCATGGAATACGCGCTCGATGATATTCAGAACATAAGTATCGACGGAGCTTCACGGTCCTCTCGATGGAAGGCCTTACGCGGATATCTTAAGCAGATAATCAAGATTGCCGATGAGAACAGCGACCGTCTATCGTCCCTTGAAAACGAAGCGTCGAGGCTGCGAGAGTCGAATCTTAAGCTAACAGAGGCCGTGCAAGTTCTGAGCGACTTGGCGAACGAGGAGGTTCAGCGGGAAATCTCCCTGACGCTGAATGATACCGACTACGATATTGTCATGGATACGCCCGAACCTACCCCCTCGTTTTCGGACGCTGCTACTTCACCGTGCAACTCAGCTCCTCCATCACCCGAAATTGTCGAGAGAAAAGATGCCTACACGGTCGATGAATTTGTGGAAATGCTGAAGGGCGCACCCCGCATGGGTGAAAAGACGCTCAAGCAAGTCGCCGATTATCTGAATGCTAACTGCGGGCATTCATCTCAACCCTCCTTCGATTTCGAGATTGAGGATGGTGAGAGCCTTGAGTGATACGGGACTTGGAGCGATATTCAACTCGCGGAGAAGGCCACAAGACAATGCGCAGGCAATCTCGAATAAGCGGAAAAACCGCGTCGTAGACACATCCCCTCTAGGGCAGGAGCAACTCCAGGTATTCAATGCCATGGAGGGCACTGGCAGAAGCATGTTCATCACCGGTCGCGCGGGAACGGGTAAATCGTATCTGCTTAACTTCTTTGTAGCCAACTCCAACAAGAATGTAGTTGTTGTTGCTCCCACTGGCGTCGCCGCCATCAACGTCGGGGGCCAGACGATACACTCCTTTTTTAACATTCCGCCGAAAACCCCTCTCCAAAAGGATGATCTGAAGCCAAGTCCAAGACTTCGAGACCTATGCCGTGCTTTGGATGTGGTGGTCATCGACGAGGTATCCATGGTGCGCTCTGACATCATGCACGCCATCGACTACATACTGCGAGTCTCTAACGGGAACAACATTCCGTTTGGCGGCAAGCAAATGCTGATGTTCGGTGACCTCTATCAACTCCCGCCCGTGGCACAACCTCAAGTGAGAAGGTATCTAGACGATACATACGGAGGCGTGTTCTTCTTCAATGCTCCGGCGATTAAGAGATGTGATTTGGGAATACACGAGCTAACTCATGTTTTCAGACAGAAGGATCCCGTCTTCATCGACATACTCAATGAAGTGCGCGAGGGGATGTTAACGCAAGAGAACCTAGATCTTCTAAACCACAGAGCCGACATTCCCGCGCCTTCAGATGATGATGCAGAAGGCGGCTTGGCTGTCGTCATCGCACCAACAAGAGATGCTGTCGAGAGAACCAACGAATCCAAACTAAACGCCATCGATGATCAGCCCATGTATACCTACGAAGCCCATGTAGAGGGGGATTTCCGGGAAACTGATTTTCCCACTCAGCGTGTACTGAGGCTCAAAGTCGGCGCCCGCGTGATGATGCTCAAGAATGATATCGGCACGTCGTCCGACCGCCCTGAAGAGAAGGGTAGGTGGGCAAACGGAACCCTCGCGCAGATATCGAGGCTTTCTAAGGATTCCATCTGGGTGATGATAAACGGCGTCTCTCACCAGATAAACAGGGAGACATGGTCCAAGCACCAATACTCTTATGATGTCACCACCAAGAAGCTTGATCGTCGCATTACTGCGCGCTTTACTCAGTTTCCCGTGACGCTCGCCTGGGCTATCACCGTGCATAAAGCTCAAGGGGCGACTTACCAATCAGTCGGGGTCGACTTGGATAAGGGAATGTTCGCGGAGGGCCAGACCTACGTTGCTCTTTCCCGCTGCGTCGATATGAACAAGCTCTATCTCACCAGGCCCATTGACGAGCGCGACATACTGACAAGCAGCGAGGTAAAGGCATTTATGAGTAATCAGGCTCTTTAGCGCGCTTTGCCGTGGCGGAAGAAAAGAGAAACCAAGTTGGGCTGCAACTTTTGCGATGACTGTTCTGACTGCACCGTGGGTGGAGGCATGGATTGCGCTGAATGGGATCCTGACGAGCATAGAGAGGAATGTTTTGATTTCGATCATGACGATTACGACGACGAATACTATGACGATGAAACCGATGATGAGGCGGATGATATGGGCGCAGAAAAAGAGCAACACTGCGTGAATTGCGGTGAGCTAGCTCAACTGGATTGGAGTTATTGTCTTTCATGTGGCGCGGCGCTTCCGAAAAAGCATTGTGTGAAGTGCGGGGAAAGGGTTGCCAGCGATTGGGGTTATTGCCCCTGGTGCGGTTCGATGATACCCGACAAGATAATCGCTACTGCGCAGTCATCTTCGCGCACATCGTCTAATTGGGCAGTGCAAACCGGAAACGATGTATACGACGATAGCGAGATTCCTTTCTAGAGCTTGTCTGTGCAGAGGAAAACGGCGCAGCCGCAAATGAATTGAGACCTATATGCCAACCATGGAGGGAGCAGTTATGGGGCTGTTCGATAGATTTAGGAATAATAAGAAACAAGAGCAGGCAGTTCGACAGTCTCTCGGACAAGGTGGCTATGAGGCGTCTGCAAGTTCGCATCAAAACAATAATCCTTCTGATAATGAGTCTCAGGCCATGAGAACAATCTATGCATTATCAAAGTTCTGCGGTTCTGTAATGCTGTTTACTGGAACGAGAGAAGAGGCAGCTATGCCAAACTTCTTTCAGTTCTGCTATCACATTCAATCAAGCTATCGGTGGACAATAATGCTTCTTTGTAATAAAGAAGGAGAAACGCCTTCTGGATTGTATATTTCGCCACGTTTCAAAGACTATATGGATTGTGATGGCGGTGATCTGAACACATACCTCTCAAATTGCGGAGTCATTGCATATCAAGAAGAATACGAGAGATGCGGTGGTCAGGTATCTTTTTCAGATGGCAAGATGGAGATTTCACTGAATCTAGAAGTTCAGTTCCAAACGATGATTGATACAGCGAAGATGGCATTTGTCCAAGCTCTTCTTCTCTATAGAGAAACCCAAGATTCAGTGTTTAGAGATTGGATAAAGAACGATGTCTTATCTGATCTTCTATTTGTAAATCTTATGCTGCAAATGAATATTACTCACATTTTTAATCAAAAGACTTTGATGTTCATTTCACGTTCTCTTCTTGAAGGCGAGATGGGTATAAACCTAGACTTCATAGATCCCATATCTCCAAATCAACGCCTTATGACTTATCCAATGATTCTGAATTGCTTGATGTTTATTCCAAATGAAGATGGAGCTGTAGCTACTGGAGCAGCAAATGTGTGTGGCCAAGAAGGAGTCATTCTGCAGGCTGACGATGAGGGAGCAGAAGCAATCGTTACTCTGACAAACCGCACCATGGCAAAGCTATAGAGTAGAAGAATCTTTCTCTATGAACTTGAATTGCCCTGGCTCAATCGCCCCGAGAGCTGTTGACCTCTAAGAATCTCTTCAGGTCTATATCTCAGATAGGGATTCTCATCGTCGTAGTCTGCTTCGTGGTGATGGTCACCTTCGCATCGTGGGCTGAATAGGAGCGGGCTGGCGGCATGCGATGAGCAGAGCCGAGGTCTAAGGGAGCGAGCCGTAAAGACCGCGAAGCGGGCTGTCGGGGAGCGACCATCGAAGCGGAGCGGCTGGCCTGCGCATGCCTCAATGGGAGTTTTCTTTAAGTAAATAGGAGTGAATGGTCCCCGAATGGTCCCTAAATGGCCAATGTTCGCTCCTGCGACCCCCGCAAACAAAAAAGCCAGCGGATGAATCATCCACTGACCTGGGGTTTCATGGTGGACCGGCAGGGGTTCGAACCCTGGACCTTGGGATTAAGAGTCCCCTGCTCTGCCAGCTGAGCTACCGGTCCACAACAGCGAATCGAGATTATACACGATTCCAGGCAACGTGCAGGCAGGAAAATGGGGTGGGTAAAGGGATTCGAACCCTCGACCTCCAGAGCCACAATCTGGCGCGCTAACCAACTGCGCTATACCCACCGTGTGCTTCCTGCGCCAATGTGCAAGGCGAGAGTATAGCGGATTTTCCCAGTACCTACAAACGCCAATAGGAGTAAGATGAAAAAACCTATGAGAGGGGATGGGTAGCGCCGTCGTTGCCCGGAGTTCTTGAAGGAGGATATATGGAATTGCTCGGCGATGTGGTCTTTTTGTCGCGCCTTCAGTTCGCGTTGACCGTCATCTTCCACTTCCTATTTGTGCCGCTATCCATCGGTCTGGGTCTGTTCGTCGCACTCACCCAGACGCGTGCTTACAAGACGCGTGACCCCCAGGACGAGGCAGATGCCCGCTTCTGGGTCAAGATCTTCACGCTCACCTTCACAGTTGGCGTGGCGACGGGCATCACCATGGAGTTCAGCTTCGGTACGAACTGGGCTAACTACTCCCGCTTCGTGGGTGATATCTTTGGCTCGCCGCTCGCGGCAGAGGCGTTGCTCGCGTTCTTCCTCGAGTCGTGTTTCCTCGGTGTGCTGCTCTTCGGCAAGAAGAGAGTCTCACCCAAGTTCTACCTCGTGTCCGCCTGGCTCGTTTGGGTAGGCTCCATGCTGTCTGCCCTGTGGATTCTCATTGCGAACTCCTGGATGCAGACGCCGGCCGGCTTCGAGGTCGTCGAGACGGCGCATGGCAAGAAGGCGGTCATCACCGACTTCTTCGCTGCCGCCTTCAATCCCCAGACCGTACCCACTTACCTGCACACGATTCTCGCGCTGCTCATCCTCGGTGCGTTCATCGCCATGGCAGTTGCCGCGTACTATCACATCAAGGGCCGCAATCCCGAGTTCGTGAACAAGATGATGCGCTGGGGTGCCATCGTCACGCTCGTGTGCACGATCCTCATGATGCCGGTCGCGCACATGCAGGCCCAGGTGGTTGCCGATGACCAGCCCACCAAGCTCGCCGCCATGGAGGGCCAGTACGAGACCGAACCCGTGCCCATGTACCTCTTCGGCATCGTCGATACCGAGAACGGCACGGTCATTGGCCCGTCCATTCCGGGCTTGACCTCGTTCCTCGCCGCTGGCGACTTCAATGCCGAGTACCCCGGCCTCAACGATATCGAGGCCGCCGATCCCGGCAGCACGCCTACGGCATTCGAGGTGCAGCTCACCTTCCAGGCCTATCACATCATGATCATCATGATGGGCGTTATCGCGCTGGGCGTCTTGCTGGCGCTCATCATGGCCTTTGGCAAGAAGCTCAAGACCAAGCGCTGGCCCTACATTGTCATGCTCTTCCTGTGGGTCGCGCCGTTTCTGGCCATCCAGTTTGGCTGGGCGACGGCCGAGGTCGGCAGGCAGCCGTGGATCGTCACGGGCGAGCTCAAGACGCTCGATGCCATCTCCCCGTCAGTGCCGGCCGATCAGCTGCTCCTCACGATTGGCCTGTTCATCATCATCTATCTGGTGATCTTCATCGCATGGGCGCGTCTCTTCTCGAAGATCGTCAAGAGCGGCCCCGAGAAGTGCCTGCCCGAGGCCAAGGACACCACCAACGTCGATGCGCAGGAAGGTGATGCAGCATGACGCTTCCCATTCTCTGGTTCATCATCATCGCAGTGCTGATCTGCGCATATTACGTTCTCGACGGCTTCGACCTGGGCGCGGGCATACTCTCGCCCTTCATCGCCAAGACTCCGGGTGAAAAGCGCGCCCTCATGACCTCCATCGGCCCTGTCTGGGACGGCAACGAGGTCTGGCTGCTCACCGCAGGCGGTGCGCTGTTCGCGGCTTTCGCGCCCGCGTATGCGACGGTCTTTTCCGGTTTCTACCTGGCCATCATGCTCGTGCTCTTCGGTCTCATCGTCCGTGCGGTGAGCCTCGAGTTCAGCGCGCATGACCAGAAGTGGCACAAGCTCTGGAACGCGCTCTTCTTCGTGGGTTCGCTCGTTCCGGCCCTGCTCTTCGGCGTGGCCCTAGGCAATTGCCTGCAGGGCGTGCCGCTCGACGCCGCGGGCAACTACATCGGCACCTTCTTCGGTCTGCTCACGCCGTTTCCGCTCGTGTGCGGCCTGCTCGGCCTGTCGACCATCATCTTGCAGGGCGCGTGCTGGCTCGCGGCAAAGATCGAGGCGGGCACCGAGCTGCACAAGCGTGCCGTTGCCGTGCGCGTCGTCATGCAGGTCGTCACGGCTGTGCTCGTCGTTGGCGTGACCATTATGTTCTTCACGCTCGTTGGCTTTCCGCCGGGCGAGGCCCCTGCCTTCCCGTTCCTCGTGCTCGTGGGCGTCATCCTCGTGGCCGCGATCGTCGTCGGCTTCCTCGCCGCCGGCCGCAACAAGAACTGGCTCGCCTTCTTCGCGAACTCCGCCGTCTGCGTGGGGCTTGTCTTCGCGCTCGTGCTGGCCATGTTCCCCAACTTGGTCATCTCGACGGGCCCCGGCCCCTCCATCGACCTGTTCACTGCGGCTGCTAGCACTTATGGACTTACGGTGATGACTATCATCGCCTGCATTGGCGTTCCGCTGGTCGCCATTTATCATGTCATCATTTACCGCACCTTCCGCGGCACCATCAAGGTGGAGGAAGACTAGAAGAAAGCATCTGCATGATCGAGCTAAAGCACCTGCGCAAGTCCTACAAGGTCGGCGATTTCGAGCAAAAGGCGCTTGACGACGTTTCCCTTTCGTTTAGGGACAACGAGTTCGTCGCCGTCCTCGGGCCGTCAGGTTCCGGCAAGACCACCCTGCTCAACGTGTTGGGTGGTCTTGACCATGCCGATACCGGCGAGCTCATCATCAACGGCACATCCACCAAGGACTACTCGAGTGCCGATTGGGATACGTATCGCAACCACCACATCGGCTTCATCTTCCAAAGCTACAACCTCATCCCGCATCAGACGGTGCTCTCCAACGTCGAGCTCGCGCTCACGCTTTCCGGCGTGTCGCGCGAGGAGCGTCGGGCACGGGCCATGGCAGAGCTCGAGCGCGTGGGCTTGGCAGAGCATGCCAGCAAGAAGCCCAGCCAGCTTTCCGGTGGCCAGATGCAGCGCGTCGCCATCGCCCGCGCGCTCGTCAACGACCCGGACATCGTGCTGGCAGACGAGCCTACGGGTGCACTTGATACCGAGACGGGCATCCAGGTCATGGACCTGCTGTCGGAGATCGCAAGCGACCGCCTCGTCATCATGGTCACGCACAACCCCGAGCTCGCCTACGACTACGCCAACCGCATCGTCAAGCTGCATGATGGCCAAATTGCCGATGACAGCAATCCGTTTGATCCGAGCAAGGCTGACGAGCAGGAGGCAAAGCTTGCCGCCGTTGCGCGTGACAAGGCGCAGACAGGGCGCAAGAAGCACGCGTCGATGTCGTTTCTCACGGCGCTCGCGCTTTCCTTCAACAACCTGATGACCAAGAAAGGGCGCACCTTCCTCACGGCGTTTGCGGGATCCATCGGCATCATCGGCATCGCCGCGATTCTCGCGCTTTCCAACGGCGTCAACAATTACATCGCCAAGGTCGAGGAGGATACGCTCTCATCGACTCCGCTCACCATCACGCAGTCGAGCTTCGACGTGACCTCCATCATGATGCAGGCGGGCGATTACGTGCATGGAGACGCCGAAGACGACGTCGCCGCGGGCGTCATCCCGGAATCCACCATCATGGCCGATGTCCTGACGGACGTGAAGACGAACGACCTCAAGTCCCTGCGTTCCTTCTTTGAGGCAAACGGCGGCGACGTGAACCGCTATGTGAACGCCATCGTATACGGATACGGCATCACGCCCCAAATCTTCAAGGCCGACACCTCCGCTGGCATCAAGCAACTCAACCCCGGCGCCCTGTCCTCGATCATGTCCAACGACATCAACTCCGCCGGCATGTTCTCCACCATGATGGGCTCGACGAGTTCGTTCCAGGAAATGCTCGACGACCAGAAGCTTCTCGAGGAGCAATACGACATCGTTACGGGCGCTTGGCCCGCGAACTACGACGAGTGCGTGTTGGTGCTCAACAAGAACGGCGGCATCAGCGATTACACGCTCTACGCATTGGGCATTCTCGACCCCGACGAGCTCAACGACCTTCTCATGGATGCCCTCGCTTCCGAGGACCTCGACGTTCCCGATACCAACGTCGAGTTCACGCAGGAGGAGGCAATGTCGCTCACGTTCAAGGTCGTGAACGAATGCGACATGTACACCAAGGCATCCTCCGGCTCGACGTGGGTCGATCGCAGTGACGACGAGAGCTACATGAAGACGCAAATCGCCGAGGGCCTCGACCTCAAGGTCGTCGGCATCGTCAAGCCGAGCCCGACGGCATCGTCAACGTCCACGGACGAGGGCATCGGGTATCGCCATGACCTCATCCTGCACCTCATCGATCAGGCGGCTACCTCGCCGGTGGTCGAGGCGCAACAGGCCGAGCCCGATGTCGATATCTTCACGGGCAAGACCTTCGAGTCGCTCAAGGACGATGCGGAGTCCTCCTTCGACATGGGCTCGCTCTTCAGCATCGACCAGAACATGATGGCGCGCGCCTTCAACGTCGATAACGCCGCCATCGAGTCGGCAATGGCAAGCGCGATGAGCGGCGCGGCCGCAAGCCTCGACACGAGCAACATGTTCGCGGACATTCCCGCCCCCGACTTCAGCGATCTGGACATCGACCTGTCCGGCGGCGTTCCCTCCGTAAGCCAGGTCGCGGCCCTCGAGCAGAGCCTGGGGCAGACGGTGACCGGGGTCATCGGCGGTTTCATGAAATATGTCCAGAGCGCTGGCATCACCAGTCCAGCAGACTTGCCAGGTGCATGGACAGCCTACCAGCAGTCACCTGCGTACAAGGCCATCATCAGCCAGGCTGCGACGGGTATCGCGTCGGGCATGTCAGGTTCCAGCGAGCAACTCCAGAAGGCCTTCACCGAGGCCATCCAGAAGAAGATGAACGAGTACATGACCACCCAGCTCGTGCCCTATCTGGAAACGAAGATGGGCGGCATGCTACAGAGCTACACCATGAGCCTGGCGAGTTCGATGGCCTCCGCACTCTCGACTGCGATGGGCACGGCAATATCGGTCGATCCGAGTATGTTCGCCCAGTCCATTACCGTCAACATGGACCAGGACGAGCTCACCTCCATGTTCATGAACCTCGCGCGTAGCAACGACCTGAGCTACGAGAACAACCTGCAGACCCTGGGCTACGCCGATATCGCCGACCCGATTTCCATCAGCATCTACGCCAAGAGCTTCGATGACAAGCAGGTCGTCGAGGACATCATCGACCAATACAACGTCGACATGGAATCTTCGGGCGAGGAGGACAAGACCATCTCCTACTCCGACATCATGGGTGCGCTCATGAGCTCGGTCACCAACATCATCGACATGATCTCCATGGTGCTCATCGCGTTCGTCTCCATCTCGCTCGTCGTGAGCTCGATCATGATCGGCATCATCACCTACATCAGCGTGCTCGAACGCAAGAAGGAGATCGGTATCCTGCGCGCCATGGGCGCGAGCAAGGGCAACATCGCCAACATCTTCAACGCCGAGACGGTCATAGAGGGCCTCATGTCCGGTGTCTTCGCCGTCGTTCTCGTGGCGTTGGTATCGCTGCCCGTGAATGCCATCGTGCTCGCGATGATGAACATCTCGGGCATCCTCGCGCTCCCCATCGGCGCAGCGCTGATACTCATCCTCATCAGCGTGCTGCTGACCTTCATCGCCGGTCTCGTGCCCGCCATGAACGCCGCGCGCCGCGATCCCGTCGAGGCGTTGCGCAGCGAGTAGCGTCCTTAGGCCTGTCCCGGCATGCGGAACGGGCCTACGCGCGAGCTACGCTTGGGACGACGCGTACGATATGCCGGCCACCATCAGCCATAGAAGAGGGCTTGCCTACGTCCTCATTTCCGCCTTGTGCTTCTCGCTCGCCGGAGTGCTCATCAAGATCGTTCCTTGGAACCCGGTGAGCATCAACGGCGCGCGCTGCATCTTCGCGATCATTCCGATGTATCTCTACCTGTGCGCGACAGGTAGGCGCTTTCACGTCAACAAGCAGATCATCGGCGGTGCCGCGCTCGACTTCGCGATGCTCGAGACCTTCGTCATCGCCAACAAGCTCACGACGGCGGCAAACGCGATCGTCTTGCAGTTCACCGAGCCCGTATGGGTCATCCTGCTCGCGTGGATCATCTTTCGCTCCCGCCCGCGCGCAAGCGCCGTCGCGGCTAGCATCGTCGTGATTGCGGGCATCGTCTGCTTCTTCCTCGACAGCCTGAGCGCCGGTGGCGTGCTGGGAAACATACTCGCGATTGTCTCCGGCCTGGCCTATGCGGGTGTGTTCCTGCTCAAGGAGTCGCCCAAATGCGACTTCGAATGTGCGGCCATACTGGGCTTTGCGGCGTGCTTCGTCGTCGGCATTCCCTTCTACGCGCAAGAGACGGTGTTCTCGCTCGACATCCTGCTGGCCATCATGGCGCTTGGCATCGCCCAGCTGGGGCTGGCGTACTTCTTTCTCTCCAAGGGACTCGACGTGGTGTCTCCCGTCACCGCGTCGCTCACCTCGACCATCGAGCCGCTGCTCAATCCCATCTTGGTCGCGATCGTGGTGGGAGAGACCATCGGACCGGTTTCGATCTTTGGCGCGGTGCTGGTGATTGGTGCTGCGACCGCCTATAACGTCTATGCGGCGCGAAGCGGATAGCGCGCTAGAAGAGCATGAAGATGCGGGCGAGTATGTACCCGATGAGCCCGCAGCAGGGGAAGGTCAAGAGCCAAGCTGCGACCATGCTCTTGGCGACATCCCACTTGACGCGCTTGGGGTTCTTCGAGGCGCCGACGCCCATGATGGCGGCAGTGCTGCAATGCGAGGTCGAGACCGGCATGCCGGTAATCGAGGCGATGAACAGCGTGATGACCGTAGTTGCCGACGCGGCCACGCCCTGATACTTCTCGAGCTTGACCATGTCCATCGCCACGGACTTGATGATGCGTTTGCCGCCGACGAGCGTGCCGAGCGATATGGCAAGCGAGCAGACGATCATGAGCCATAGTGGAAACTCGGTCGCTCCGCTCGTCTGCATGTCGAAGGCGAGCGCGATGCCCAGCAAGCCGATCGACATGAACTTCTGTCCGTCCTGCGCTCCGTGGAGAAACGAGAGCGCGCAGGCGCATATGTCCTGGAGCACGACGCAAACGTTGTTTGCCTTGAAACGGTTGGCATGGGCGAAGAGAAACTCGATGATCTTGGTGTTCAGCCAGCCTAGCGCAAAGCCCGCGACGAGCGAGAAGACCATGCCGTAGATGACGAGCATCCACTCGCTCAAGACGACACCGGCAAGGCCGTTCATGGCGATGGCACCGCCGGTGACGCCGGCGATGAGCGAATGGGATTTGGATGCGGGAATACCGCGATACCAGCAGAAGAAGCCCCATCCGATGGAGCCGATCATCGCGGCTATGAGCGCCATGAGGGCTTGGTGCGTGTTACCCGAGAAGTTGACCATGTTGAACATGGTGTGAGCGACTGCCGTGGAGATGTAGGTCATGCCCACGAGGCCGACGAAGTTGAAGATGGCGGCCAGGGCAAGCGCCGTGCCGGGCTTGAGGCAGCGCGTCGAAACGGCCGATGCGATGGCATTGGGCGCGTCTGTCGCACCTGAGATGACGGTGACACCGATGACGAGGACGAGAACGACAATGAGCGCGGGGTGAGCGCCCGCTTGCGCAATGAACACCGGAAGCGTCAGGTCCATCTATTCATCCATTCCATCTGGGAGGGGCACCGAAATGTGCCCAAGGTATTCTACCGTAGATTTGCACGGCGGGAATGAGCATTCGCGCGGAAGTGCAGCTTGAGTCGAATATTCTAGATGGATTGGCCCAATAGGGAAGAGAAGTGGACTTATCCTTTACATTACCCCTACAGTAACCCATTAAAAGTACCCCATTCGGATGATTTCTATTATGCTCCTCCTTGATAACTTGGATTAGTTACCATGCGTGCTCCTGAGCCCTGGGGGAAGGGGTAATCGATGGATCAAATCATTCATGCAAGACTCATAGAACCCGCGCTGCCTTCGACTCTCGTGGCGAATCGTCCCTTGATCGAAGAGTTGAAACGCGCGGTCTGCAGCCAGCGCATCACCTTTCTCCATGCCCCGAGCGGGTACGGGAAGACCGTGGCCATGTGCGAATTGAGTGAGGCTTTGAGACAGGAAGGGTACAGAACGAGCTGGCTGAGCATTGACCCTGCCCTATCGGATGCGATGCAATTCTGGGCTCATGCCCATGCCTCGTTCGGAGAGAGCGGGTTTGCCCCCGGTGTGGGCAATGACGAGCTTGCCAGCGATGGGGGAGCGCTGGCGGATATCCTGTTTCGGCACCGTGCGGAAGTCAAAGGCGAACGCTTCGTCTTCTTCGACGCCTTCAATCGAATGAGCTCGCTTTCACTCATCGACGATTTCCTGCGCTTCTGCTTCGAAGCCCCTCCCGAATACCATTTCGTCGTGAGCACGCGAGAGTTTCTGGAGAGCTTCAAGACGGCGGCTTTTAAGTATGGCGAACACGTGTTTGAGGCTAGGGACCTCATCTTCACGCTGTCCGAGGCCGAGGAGCTGATCCGGGATACATGCGGGAGCGCCTTTTCCGATGAGCTCATCGCCGAAGCGTATCGTGATACCGAGGGCTGGGTTCAGGGCATCAAGCTGCGCGCCCAGGCAATAGCGCGAAACGAGACAATGGGAATCAAGGGGCCAATAAACGGGAAGAACAACCTGGTACGTGATTATTTCATATGCAACATCCTTTCCGACCTGCCTCCGGATGATGTCGATTGTCTCATCCGAATATCCCTGTTCGAGAAGATAAACCGATCGCTTCTCGCCTTCGTCTTCGGCTCGGTTGCGGCGATCGAGAGGGTCGACAGGTTGCTGGCGGCCAATGCGTTCATCATGAACTGTGATTACGAAGATGAATGGTACCGGCTTCATCCCATGTTCCTGGACGTGCTCCGGTACGAGCTGAAGCGTTTCAAGATGGGCGAATTGCGCGGCCTCTGCCTCAAGGCGGCGGAATGGTTCCATGATAATGGCTATCCCGATGAGGCCGTGAAGTACCTCAGCATGTCGGGAGACCTGGACTACATAGAGGGGCTCGTGGAGGCGACAAGTGGCCTCGTACGCCCGGATATGTCCATGGATTCCTTTGCGTGGATGTGCCGGGTTCCCGCCGCGTCTGTCCCCACGTCGCCGTTTCTTTGCCTGGTGGCCGTCTGGTCTTGCGTGACCTATGCGCGTCTCGAGGATGCGGACTTTTGGATGGGGGTCTTCGGGAAACTCATCGAAAGCGGGGTCGTGACGCAGGAGACCTCTCCCGAGATGGCCTCCTTCACCATGAAGTGCCTTTCCATGAAATACCTAGCGATGGAGGGTGATGGCGAGAGGACGTTGCTTCTTTGCGAAGAGTTGCAAGATGGAAGCTGGCCCATAACTCCGTCACTGCTCAGCATGATCAACCAATCTCAGGGGGAGGCGTATTCGTATACCGGCGACTATGTCCAGGCGATGGATTATTATCTAAAGGCGCAGGCGAGTGCGAGCGTCGACCAGACAATGCACCAGCTCGTCTTCAACGAGTACACCAATGCGGTCAATCTTTACTATTGCGGAGAGCACGACAAGGCGGAGCGTTGCTGCGAGAGTCTCCTCAAGAAATGTCCGCCAGATTTCGCGATCTACGGAGCAGCATGCGCACTTCTCGCGCGTATCCTCATAGAGCGAGATGACGTGAGCCGGGTGCCGGAATTGCTCCATGTATCCGAAGACGGCCTTTCTTGCTATCGTCACATCGACCTGTATCTCGACATAATGACGAGTCATGCCTCCTGGCATTTGGCCTCGGGTAGCTCCTCCACGGCTTTCGAGGTGATTACCGAGGCGATATTGCAAGGGGAGAAGTATCGAAACGTGCCGCGCGCCGCGCTGCTTTCGGCTTACTTCCTTCAGGCGCAGATTGCCCTACACCGGGGCGACCTTAACGAGCTGCAGCTCATTGAGAACAAGTTCGCCCTTCACCTGAGGAAGAGCGATATCTTCGGCACCTTGTTGTTCGACGCCGTCCGCGCGTTTGCCCTGAGGCTGCAGGGAGGCGACGCCGAGGTTATCGAGTTGCTTGACGCAATGATAGAGCGTGCGCTCGAGCGGGATTTCAATCGCATGGCGGTTATCGCGTTCGTGGAGAGGACATTGATTCTTAACGATATGGGCGAGAACGCCTCGGCCATCACATCACTTAACGAGCTTCTTCGCATTGCTCGCATGCACGGCTACATGCGCACCATCCTGAACGGTAGGGCGCCCATGAAACAGCTGCTGCGCGAGTACTCGACGACACGCAAGCTGGGCGGTGTTCTGCGAACCTACGTCAAGGACGTACTGCTGCACTTCGAGGCGGAAAGCTCCGACAAGAGGGAGGCTGCAGACGAGAGCACGGCGTTTCTGGAAAGCGAGTACATGCTCACCACTCGCGAGATCGAGGGTTTGCGTCTGCTCAACATGGGGCTTTCACGCAACGAGATTGCCGAAACGCTTTCCATCAGCATCAACACGGCAAAGAAGCACCTTTCCAACATATACGCCAAGATGGGAGTCCGCAACAAGACCGAGGCGCTCGAGGGCTTTACGCATGGCGCAAATCAAGACAACGAGATTGCGGGATAGGTAACGCCCAGTTGCCCACTGCTGTGCGCAGCCACCTCGAAAGCGAACTGCCGTGCGCGGGTAGTATTGGTACCCCCTGTATCACCCGAAATCTTATCCCGTCTTTTGGTATGGATAAGGCGTTTTAACCCCTCATCGTGTTCTTTATGCTCGTCTATAGCCCTGTATGGGGCAGGTTGGCCGCGTTGGCCCCATACACGTTTTGAGAAGGCGAGGCACTCTGAGAGGGGGGAGCAGGTCCGACTACGTCGGAATGGGCAAGAGGACACGCCAATGCGGCAATGCAGTACATGTGTACAGAGGGGCTTCGGGAAAGTCCGCGATTTTTGCGGATATGACCGCAAGCAGTCATCAGGGAGGAAAGATGAGTCAAGTGGTTGCTGACAAATCAGCGTACGGCACTACCAAGGTGGCGCAGTGGGGCGTCGCCGACGATCAGCTCACTATGGGCCAAAAATGGCTGAGCTTCGCCGTCCTATTTATTTTTGCAATTGGGTGCGTATTTCAATACATGATGGTCCCCCCGATTCTTCCCCAGATCGGTGGGGCGTTCGGAGCCGACCCGTCGGGCTTCGGAATGATGATGTCCGTATTCTCCATCGTTGGCATTATCGTTGCGTATCCAGCAACTTGGATTATGCAAAACGTCGGCGTGAAGATGGCTGTTGCCGTTACCGCCGTCGTGAGTGCGCTTGGCACCATTATCTGCCTCATGGCTGGCGACTGGACCATGATGCTTGTGGGACGTGTGCTCCAGGGCTGCTCCTTCGGTCTGATTGCCGTTATTGGCCCCAACATTATTCCGCGACTCATGCCGCTTGCCAATCAGGGCCTCGCCATGGGCATTTATTCTATGTGGTTCCCCGTTGGTCAGGTTATCGCCACCTTCACGGTGCCGCTGGCCTATGGCGTCTTTGGCTGGACGTCCGCATTTTGGATGTCCCTCATCATCCTTGTCGTTACGGTCGTTGTCTTCATCCTGCTCTTCAGGCTGCCGTGCATTCCCGAGAACCTGCTCGCCGAGGAGCGTGTGAAGGAGGAGACCGGCAAGGCCCGCAAGATCTTCTTCGCATCTGCACTCATCGTCGGCTTCTCGTTCGTCGGCTTCGAGCTCGTCTTCTACGCCTATAACGACTTCTTTGCGACGTATGCTCAGATGGTCATGGGCATGGACGTCTCCGTTGCATCCAACACCATTCTCATCGCGAACCTGCTCACCATTCCCGCTGGCGTTATTTGCGGCATCCTTTGCGATAAGACCAATCGCCGCAAGGAGATTCTCATTGCCGGCTATGTCGTGTTCGCAATCGTATTCGCCTTCCTCGCTTGGTCGAACACCGGTAGCGAGGGCACGTCCTGGGCTTCCGCAATTCTTCTGGGTGTCATTCCGTTCTCCGTCATCCCGGTTTGCACCCGTTGCCTCGTTCCCGTCCTGTGCCCGGATCCCAAGAAGTGCGACTGGGCACTTACCGGCATGGCCGTCGGCACGACGCTCGGTGGCTTTGGCGCAGGCTTCTTCATGAACATTGCCGGCGCCACCTCGTGGGCGACTGCTGGCATGATCTTCGCCGTCATCCCCGCCATCACCGTCGTCGTGCTCCTCTTCACCAAGGGCGATCATGGCCTGATGGTGGAAGAGAAGAAGAACGTGGCCGATTCCGAATAGACGAATTTCGCATGAATCCGGCCTGCTCTAGCGAGCGGGCCGGATACGCGTTCGAGAAGCGGGCGGGTACGTCCCGGCTCCGCCTCGACGCATGGCATCGTTTTCCCTCATCCGAAAGGAGAAGAACATGTCAGGAAAGACCTCTGACAAGTCAGTGATCAAGTGCATCGGTTTCTGCGGTTTTGGAATGGGCGCGAACATCACTGAGGTCGATGTGAAGGACGGAAAGGTCGCTCGCATCAGGCCGCTGCACTATGATCAGCTCTACAAGCCCGAAGACCTGAACTATTGGAAGATCGAGCGAAACGGCCACGTGCTGGAGCCGGGCATGGTAAGCTGCCCGCCACCGCTGGCCACTGCATACAAGATGCGCGCCTACTCAAAGAATCGCATCCCGTACCCCCTGAAGCGCGTCGACTGGGATCCCAACGGCGAGCGCAATCCGCAAAACCGCGGCATCTCCAAGTACGAGCGCATCTCCTGGGATGAGGCCTGCGACATCATCGCGGCCGAGATCAAGAGGATCCAGGACGAGTGCGGTCCGTTCTCCATCTACGCGCAATCCGATGGTCACGGTGAGACCAAGACCATCCATGCTGCACATGGTTGCCAGACCAACCTGCTGGCTCTCACGGGCGGCTTTCTGAAGCAGGCTCGTCAGCCAGACTCCTGGGAGGGCTGGTATTGGGGTGCCAAGCATGTCTGGGGTATGGATCCCGTCGGCATGCAGACCATTACCAACAACGTCATCAAGGATATCGCCGAGCACACCGACGCCGTCTTTGTCTGGGGCGGCGATCCCGAGACCACGCCGTGGGGCTGGGGTGGTCAGATGTCGAGCCTCATCTCGTATTGGTTCACTGACATCGGCGTCAAGCAGGTCTACGTGTGCCCTGACCTCAACTATGGTGCTGCGATTCATGCCGACAAGTGGATTCCGGTCCTGCCGAATACCGATGTCGCCTTGCAGCTCGCCATCGCCCATGTGTGGCTGACCGAGGGCACGTACGAAAAGGACTACATCGCCACGCACTCCGTCGGCTTTGACAAGTTCGAGGACTATGTCATGGGCCGCGGCGAGGACGGCATCGAGAAGACGCCGGCCTGGGCGGCCGAGAAGTGCGGCGTGCCGGATTACCGCATCAAGGCGCTGGCGCGCTATTGGGCGAGCAAGAAGGTCTCCGTTGCCCACTGCAACGGCGGCGGTTACATCCGCGCGGCCTTCTCGCACGAGCCCGCCCGCATGGAAATCTACCTGTTGGGCATGCGCGGCGTGGGCCAGCCGGGCGTCAACCAGTTCCAGATGATCGAGTGGCAGCTCATGGACATGCCCACGTGGAACCCCCTGCCCAGCTGCTCGGTGCTTCCGAGCGTCGAGGGTGCCTACCGTGGCGCGACCATGGACCTGTCCGAGCCGTTCATCCCCAAGACGCTCATCCCCAAGGCCATCACCGAGAAGAAGCTCGAGTGGCATGGCCATGTCATCGCCGGCATCGCCACCGTCGACCAGTTCATCCCGTTCGAGTGGGAGCCGGAAGAGGGCAAGGGCGTGCGCATGATCTGGTCGGATGCCCCGTGCTGGTCGAACTGCTGGCAGGGTGGCAACGTCTTCCAGGAGGCCATGCGCGACCCCGAGCTCGACTTCATCCTGGTGCAGCACCCCTGGTTCGAGAACGACACCAAGTTCGCCGACATCATCCTGCCCACCAACACGCTGTTCGAGACCGAGGACTTCAATGTCGACGTGCGCAGTGGTCAGTGGAACGCCATCGCGTACGAGGAGCGGGCAATCGATCCCATCGGCGACACGCGTAGCGACTACGAGGCCGTGTGCTCCATTGCCAAGGCACTCGAGAAGTTCGGCGGCAATTACGAGAACCTGTACGAGCGCTATACCCAGGGCCGCGACGTCATGGGCTGGATCGAGAAGGGCTTCCGCGAGTCCGGTATCGAGGACGGCGAGCATGCCGACTTCGAGCAGTTCAAGAAGGATCGCTTCAAGCTGTTCCCGACGCGCGAGGACTGGGAGGATATGCCCCATGGCCTCATCGGGTTCTACGAGGATCCCGCGGCAAATCCGCTTTCCACGCCGTCTGGCCTGATCGAGTACTACTCCGAGGCGCTTGCGCAGGTCTTCCCCGACGACACGGCGCGTGGTCCCATCGCGCGCTGGATCGAGGAGCCGCTCGACGGACATGACGATCGTCTCTCCAGCCCGCGTGCGAAGGACTATCCGTTCCTGCTCGTCACCAACCATCCGCGTTGGCGCGTGCATGCCAATCACGATGACATCCCCTGGTTCCACGAGTTCACGACGGGCAAGGTCCCCGGTCCCGATGGTTATCTGTACGAGCCGCTGTACGTGAATCCGATTGATGCCGTCAAGCTAGGCCTCGAGGATGGCGATATCGCCGCCCTGTACAACGAGCGCGGCACGGTTCTCGGTGGAGTCGTCATATCCGAGCGCATCATGCCCGGTTGCGTTTCCCAGGATCATGGCGCGCGCGAGGACGAGATCGAGACTGGCGTCGGTGGCCTCGATCGCGGTGGCGCGAACAACCTGATCTGCCCGTCTGACACGACGTCCAAGAACTGCGCTGGCGAGGTGACCAACAGCTATCTCGTTGGCGTGAAGAAGGTCGATGTCATCGAGATGGCCAAGGAGCGCCCGGAGGAGTGGGGTCGCGCCTATGATCCCGAATTCGGTCAGATTCCCGACAGCTGGATTGTGGAGGGCTAGTAATGAAAGCATTTGTCATTGACGTTGCCAGGTGCAACGGTTGCATGAACTGCCAAATTGCCTGCAAGGACGAGCATTGTGGCACCGATTGGCTACCCTATGCCGCCGAGCAGCCCTTGACCGGCCAATTCTGGTGCAAGGTCGAGGAAAAGGTGCGTGGCACGGTTCCCAAGACGCGCATCACATACGTCCCGCACATCGGGGGCCAGAGCGATGCCCTCGCCTCTGCGGCTGGCGATGCCATCGTGGAGCGCGCCGACGGGCTCATGTACATCGATCCCGAGAAGGCGAAGGGCCGCAAGGACCTCTGCGAGTTCGAGGGCGTGTACTGGAACGAGAAGCTCCAGATTCCGCAGACCTGCACGGGCTGCGCGCATCTGCTCGATGATGGCTGGGAGGTTCCGCGCTGCGTGGACTCCTGCCCCACCAAGGCGCTGAGATTTGGCGATGTGGCCGACCTCGATCTCGAGGGCGCCGAGCAGCTCGTCGAGGGTTCGCGCGTCTGGTATCGCAACCTGCCCAAGCGCTTCGTGACCGGT
>CABSKV010000015.1 GCA_902478425.1 uncultured Coriobacteriia bacterium
AGCCTGACCTTTCGGCGTTGCTGCGCGATGCGGATGTCTTTTGCCTGCCTACGCGCTCCGAGGGTTTTTGCACGTCGCTTCTGGAAGCCGCTGCGCAGGGCGCCGTTCCCGTCATGCCGCATGTGGGTGGAACCGACGAGATCATGGGATGGGAGCCGACGCGCTTTGGCGTGATGCTCGAAGACAATGAGCCAGAGACTATCGCGCATGCAATCCGAGAGGCGGCAGCGCAGGACGACGTGGTTGCCCGCGAGCTCATGGAGCATGTCACGACAGATTGTTCATGGAATGTAACGACGGATGCGCTGGAAGAGGCATTTGCCTCTCCTAATTAGTCATGCAGGCTAAAGATGGCATAGCGCCGCAGCGAAGGGTGTACAGAGCGAGTTCAGGACTGTCTGAGCGACTGCGCCTTCGCCGCAGCGCCTTGTATCATTGACCTTGCATGACGTCCACACCGTCGCCAAAGTCGAGGATGAGCGGGGCGTGCGTGTAGCGATCCTCCTCGGGCGGCAGCTGCATATAATCGCCGTACTCCGTCTTGAGGTATGTGTCGCAGTCATGGGGTGCACGCAAGGTGAGTCCGTCAAATGCGATGTCCTTGGTGGGGAAGAGGGTGTTGGAGTCAAAGGTCCCGTAGTTCGTGTATACCGCGCTTGTCCATTGCTCAGATGGGTTGCTCGTATCGAATGCGTGGTCCATTTCGGCCTGCAAGCCGGTCACGCCCCACGTGCGGGCGATGGTGTTGTGAACGATTTTGCAGCCCAGCATGACGAGGGGACGCAGTGGGGTGCTTGCCGGTAGCTTGGGGCGCGAAAAGTGCTTGAGGTATGACTTGAGCTGTGCCATGCGCGCCCTGCGGCATTGTTCCTGAGCGGCATCTGCATTTGCGTCAAGGCGACAGAACGGAAAGATGTCCACGAAGATACCTTGCTCGCAACCGGCCTCGGCGCAGTTGTCATCGATGAAACGCGTGCCGTCTTTGAACACCTTTGCCCATAACGGCGAGAAGCCTTCGGTGTTCGTAGATGTGTGAAGCGAATATCCATCGGGGAGCAGCGCAGGCGCGAGTTCGCAAAATCGATCGTAATCGTCCTTGGGCATGCCCAGATCAACGTCATCATCCCAGGGGATAAAGCCGCCATGACGTATGGCCCCCAGCAGCGTGCCGCCATCGATGAAGTAGCCGATATCGTTTTCGCGGCAGAGCTTGTCAATGACGGCGAGGATTTCCAACTCCGCAGCCTGTAAACGCTTAAGCGAATTTCCGGGATAGGGGGAGATGCTCACGTTTGCTCCTTGTTCCGTCGATGAGTAGCTCGAATTCATTCGATAATGATACAAACTTATACGATACTCGAGGAAGTGCAAGCCTAGCCTTCCACAGTAGAGATATAATCTGTCGATACACGAACCCAACCTCGAGGAGCACATCACATGAAGGGCATCATTCTGGCAGGCGGAAGCGGCACGCGCCTGTATCCGCTCACGCTCGTCACCAGCAAGCAGCTCTTGCCGGTCTATGACAAGCCGATGATCTACTATCCGCTTTCCACGCTCATGATGGCGGGCATTCGCGACATTCTCATCATCTCCACACCGGCAGACCTCCCCAACTTCGAGCGTCTGCTTGGCGATGGCAGCCAGCTCGGCATCCACCTGTCCTACAAGGTGCAGCCCTCTCCCGATGGCCTGGCCCAGGCGTTCATCATCGGCGAGGAGTTCTGCGCGGGAGAGCCTTGCGCGCTCGTGCTGGGCGATAACATCTTCTACGGCAACGGCTTTCGTGATCAGCTCAAGCGTGCGGTCAAGCGTGCCGAGAGCGGGGAGGGCTCCACGGTCTTTGGCTATTACGTCGATGATCCCGAGCGCTTTGGCGTCGTCGAGTTCGACGAGAACTACAATGCCGTCTCCATCGAGGAAAAGCCCGAGCATCCCAAGAGCAACTACGCGGTCACGGGCCTGTACTTCTACGACAAGCGCGTGTGCGAGCTCGCCAAGCAGGTGAAGCCCTCGCCGCGTGGCGAGCTTGAAATCACCGACCTCAACGAGATGTACCTTAACGACGGCTCGCTTAATGTCGAGGTGCTCGGTCGAGGCTATGCATGGCTCGATACCGGTACGATGGAGTCGCTTTTCGAGGCGACGAACTTCGTGCGCACGGTCGAGCAGGCCCAGGGCATCCCCGTGAGTGTTATCGAGGAGATTGCCTACGGCAATGGTTGGATCGATCGCAACCAGCTTATCGAAGCCGCGAACAAGTACGGCAAGAGCAGCTATGGCAAGTACCTCAAGAGCGTGAGCGAGAACAAGTTCTACGCAAAGGACGGTAAGTAATCGATGAAGATTCTCGTGACTGGAGAGCGCGGCCAGCTCGGAAACGAGCTGAGGCGTTGCTTCGAGACGATGGAGGCCGAGCTCGGCCCCATCCCCGAGCTGTACAGGGGTGCCGAAGTCGATTACATCGATTACCAGGTGCTCGACATCAGCGATGCAGATGCCGTCGGCGCGTGGTTTGCCGAGCATGGCCCCTATGATCTCACCATCAACTGCGCAGCCATCACCAACGTGGACGGCTGTGAGCAAAACGAGGCGGGCGCCCTACACGTCAATGCCATCGGTGCCGAGAACATGGCACGTGCGGCGCAAGCTTGCGATGGCAAGATCGTGCACATATCCACCGACTACGTCTTTCCCGGCACCAATCCCGTGCCGCGCGTCGAGACCGACGCAATTGCCCCCATCTCCGCCTACGGTCGTACCAAGTGGGAGGGCGAGGTGCTTACGAGCGCCGCGTGCGAGAAGAGCTACATCGTGCGCACGGCCTGGCTTTACGGCTATATCGGCAAGAACTTCGTCAAGACCATGCTGCGTCTGGCACGCGAAAACGGCAAGATCTCCGTTGTCAATGACCAACTGGGCAATCCGACGAGTGCCAATGACCTTGCCTACGAGATCCTCAAGATTGCGGCGACCGATAATTACGGAACCTATCATTGCACCAACAATGACACGTGCAGCTGGTTCGACTTTGCCTGTGCCATCGTGGATGCTGCTGGCATCGAGTGCGAGAAAGAAGGCCTGAGCTCCACCGAGTACAAGGAGCGCTTTCCGCTTTCGGCTGATCGCCCGGCCTACTCGAGCCTGGAGAACGCGCACCTGGCGTCCACCATCGGAGACGAGATGCGCCCCTGGCAAGAGGCACTTGCGACGTATATGGATAGATTCGAGGAATTGGCGGATTAGGGTCCTCCATTCTCGTTTGATAGAAGGATCGTATGACAGAAGAGAAGACAATCACGAGTGGCAACTTCACCTTCACGCAGACGTCCATCGAAGGCGTCATCATCGTGGACGTGAAGGAATACGGCGATGACCGTGGCTACTTCATGGAGACGTACAAGCGTCCCGATTTCGTGGCAGGCGGCATCGATGTCGATTTCGTGCAGGACAATCAGAGCTCTTCGACCAAGGGCGTGCTGCGTGGCCTGCATTTCCAGATCGAGCACCCGCAAAGCAAGCTCGTGCGCGTCGTGAGCGGCGAGGTCTTCGACGTGTGCGTCGACTTGCGCGAGGGAAGTCCCACCTATGGCAAATGGGAGGGCGTCATCCTCTCCGCCGAAAACAAGCGTCAGTTCTTCGTGCCACGTGGCTTCGCGCACGGCTTTCTCGTGCTCTCGGATACGGCAGAGTTCTGCTACAAGTGCGACGACGTATACCATCCCAACGACGAGGGCGGCTATCGCTACGATGACCCGGCCTTTGGCATCGAATGGCCGCAGATTGATTGCGAAATCAATCTGAGCGACAAGGACAAGAAGCATCCCGCGTTCAAACGCGATTAGGCAAGGAGCAAGATAGATGACAGAAGTGTTCAAGCCCACGAACATCATCGTTACCGGTGGTGCGGGCTTTATCGGTAGCAACTTCGTGCATTGGGCTGTCGACAATCAGCCTGGCGTGCATGTGACCGTGCTCGACGCGCTCACGTATGCGGGCAATCGCGAGAACCTTGCCGGCATTCCCGATGGCCGCATGAGCTTCGTGCATGGCGACATCTGCGATGCCGAGCTTGTCGACAAGCTCGCTGCGGACGCCGATGCCATCGTGCACTTTGCCGCCGAGAGCCATAACGACAACTCCATCGCCGACCCGACGCCGTTTCTGCGCACGAACGTCGAGGGTACCTTCACGCTCTTGCAGGCAGCGCGCAAGCATGACGTGCGCTTCCATCATATCTCGACTGACGAGGTCTACGGCGATCTCGCGCTCGACGATCCCGCGCGCTTTACCGAGGAGACGCCGTACAAGCCGAGCAGCCCGTACAGCTCGACCAAGGCCTCGAGCGACATGCTCGTGCGCGCCTGGGTGCGCACCTACGGCGTGCACGCTACCATCAGCAATTGCTCGAACAACTATGGCCCGCGTCAGCACATCGAGAAGTTCATCCCGCGCCAGATCACGAATATCCTCTGCGGCATTCGACCCAAGCTCTACGGTGATGGTCTCAACGTGCGCGACTGGATTCATACCGAGGATCATTCGAGCGCCGTGTGGGAGATTCTCACCAAAGGCGAGCTCGGCGAGACTTACCTCATCGGTGCTGATGGCGAGAAGAACAACATCGACGTTTTACGTGCCATTCTCAAGGAGATGGGCAAGGACGAAGATGACTTCGACTGGGTCAAGGATCGTCCCGGCCATGACCGCCGCTATGCCATAGACTCGAGCAAGCTGCGTCGCGAGCTTGGCTGGCAGCCCAAGCACACGAACTTTGACGAAGGTCTTGCCGCCACCATTGCCTGGTACGAGGACAATCGCGGCTGGTGGGAAGGCGCCAAGCAGGAGACCGAGGCCAAGTACGCCAAGCAAGGGCAATAGGCATCCGCATGGATACCCCAGACCTCACCTTCGACGAGCACGGCCTCATCCCGGCTGTTGTGCAGCAATACGATACTGGCGAAGTCCTCATGGTCGCCTGGATGAACGCCGAGTCCCTCGAGCTCACGCGCACGACGGGCACCACGTGGTTCTGGTCACGCTCGCGTCAGGAGCTCTGGAACAAAGGTTTAACGAGCGGAAACATTCAGACCGTCAAGGAATTGTATTATGACTGCGATGGAGATACCTTGCTCGTGAAGGTCGATGCAGCTGGCCCCGCTTGCCATACAGGCGCTACGAGCTGCTTCTATCGAAAAATAGACATCGAGCATGATTAGGATGACACACGCGCTGTCATCGGGAAAGAGGTAGGCGCAATGTCAAATGCATTCGCTGACGAGTTTGGCGTGATCGGATCGGCTGCGGCCGAGGCCAACAGGGACTACGTCCTCAAGACGGTGCAGGAGCGTCACATCCACTTCATCCGCATGTGGTTCACCGACGTGCTCGGCCAGATGAAGTCCTTCGCCATCACGCCGAGCGAGCTCGAGACGGCCTTTGGCGAGGGCATGGGCTTTGACGGTAGCTCGATCGAGGGCTTCGCGCGCTCGACCGAGTCCGATATGATCGCGCTTCCCGACGCGAGCACCTTCCAGGTGCTGCCCTGGCGCCCCAAGGACGATGGCGTGGCACGCATGTTCTGCAACATCCTCACGCCCGAGCGCAAGCCATTCGATGGCGATCCACGCTACGTGCTGCGTCGCATGCTCACGAAGGCCGCGCGCATGGGCTACACGATGAACGTCGGTCCGGAGCTCGAGTACTTCTACTTCAAGAACGCGACGACGCCCGAGCCCATCGACTATGCCGGTTTCTTCGACCTCATTGCCGATGACATGGCATCCGATCTGCGCCGCGACACGATTCTGACGCTCGAGCAGATGAGCATTCCCGTCGAGTACTCCCACCACGAGACCGCTCCCTCGCAGCAGGAAATCGACCTGCGCTACAGCGATGCGCTTTCGATGGCAGACGCGGTCATGACCTATCGCCTCGTGGTGAAGGAGATCGCCCTCAAGCACGGCGTACACGCGAGCTTCATGCCCAAGCCGATTCGCGGTGTCGATGGCAGTGGCATGCACGTGCACATCTCGCTGTTCCATGACGACGAAAACGTCTTCTATGACGCAAATGACCCGCTGGGCTTTGGCCTGTCACAGACGGCCAAGCACTACATCGCCGGCCTGCTCAAGTACGCCCCCGAGATGACGCTCATCACCAACCAGTACGTCAACTCGTACAAGCGACTCATCCCCGGATTCGAGGCACCGGTGTACGTGACTTGGGCGAATCGCAATCGCAACGCGCTCGTGCGTGTGCCGCTCTACAAGCCGGACAAGGCCAATGCGGCGCGCTTCGAGTATCGCAGCCCCGACCCGGCATGTAATCCCTACCTCGTCTTCGCGGTGCTTTTGGGCGCTGGCCTGCGTGGTATCGAAGACGAGCTCGAACTCGAGGCACCCCTGACAGATGACCTCTCGGCGATGAGCGAGGAGGAGGCGCTTGCGGCAGGCTATCGCATGCTTCCCGGCGACCTTCACGAGGCCATCGAGCTTTTCGAGCGCTCCGAGCTCATGCGCGAGATCCTTGGCGAGGAGATGCACCATTTCATCGTCGAGAACAAGAAGGAAGAGTGGCGTTCGTATCGCTCCCAGGTGACGCAATGGGAGATCGAGCGCAACTTCCCGATTTTGTAGGAAGCGGCAAGGGATAGGGTCATGCACCGCAAGCGCGTGCTGTACATACAGGAGGGCATGCAGACGCACGGGCGTATCGCGCGCCTGACGGCAGAGCTCGATGCCGACTTCGATTTGTGCTCGGCTGCATCATTTGCGGCTTCGCTTCCCGCGGCTGATCTTGTCGTCTGCTTTTTGGCAGATGCGCGCAGTGATGGCCTTGCCGAGCTTGAGCAGAGGTTGCGCGAAGCCGAAAACGTCGCGCTGCTGATCGTGGTCGAGGCCGAGGCGCTTCAGACCTTGCGCCTGCCCGCTCATATTCGTGCCGATTTCGTCCTGGCCACATCTCCGGATGCGGAGCTGCTCATTCGCATGCGGCATCTGCTCTGGCCAGGGGAGGAGACGGCAAACTCCGATTTCATCACGGTCGATTCGATGGTCATCAACCTCTCGACCTACCAGGTGCTCGTCGACGGAAGCCCCGTGGACTTCACCTACCTTGAGTACGCGCTGCTCGCGTTTCTCGTGACGCATTCCGGACATGTCTACTCGCGTGATGCGCTGCTCTCGCGTGTCTGGGGCTTCGATTATTTCGGAGGTTCACGCACCGTCGACGTGCACGTGCGACGCGTGCGCTCCAAGCTCGGCAATGACCTTGCGGCGCATCTAAGGACTGTCCGCGGCGTCGGCTACATGTGGGAGTAGGCGCACGAGGGCGGGCAATCTTGGCGCTCACGGGGATGCTCACGTAGCCTCGTACGCTGCGCATCCAGACAAAAGTGCCCCGGCGATTATTGTCTGGTTTTGCCCTATACGTCTACGAAGGCGTATTCGATTTCGTCGTGGAGACGCTGGCGGGTCTCTTCGATGCGGTCCTTCTTGAGCTCGCACTCCCAGATCACGATGACATGCCAGCCTTCGCTTTCGAGCTGCGCCTTGACGCGCTCGTCACGCGCCTTGTTGCGCGCGAACTTCTGCTCCCAGAATTCCACGTTGGTCTTGGGCTTGCTCGCGTACTTGCAACCTTCGTGCTGATGCCAATAACACCCGTTAATGAACAAGGCAAGACGCCTGCCCGGATAGGCGATGTCGGGATGGCCCGCGCACTTCTTCCAGTCGCAGCGATACCCCGGCCAGCCCATCTCGCGCAGCATCTTGCGCACGATGAGCTCGGGCTTCGTGTTGACGCGCTTGTTCGCGACCATGACGTTATGTACGGCTTCGCTTACCATCCGCCCCATGATACTGCATGAACCTGCGCTGCAAAGTTCCGAGTTCGCGGTACTATGGGAACACCGTTTGACCGTACGCCCGAAAGGCCACCCATGTCTGATCGATTGATTGCCGTCATCGACGGAAACTCGCTTCTGCATCGTGCGTTTCATGCCGTTCAATCGCCCATGAACGCGCCCGATGGCACGCCGACCAACGCCGTCTTCGGCTTCATGCAGATGCTCTTGAAGATGATCGAGGACTACCATCCCGATGCCATCATCTGCGCCTGGGACGTGCATCGTCCCGACTGGCGCATGAAGCTGCTCGAGGCGTACAAGGCGCAGCGCCCGCCCATGGACGAGTCGCTTGCCGTGCAGTTTCCCATCGTGCGCGGTTTGCTCGAGGCGATGAACATCCCGTGCATCGCGATGGACGGCTACGAGGGCGACGACATTCTGGGCACCATGGCCGCGCGTGGCGAGGCCAATGGCGACCGCGTCTTTCTCATCACCGGCGACAAGGACGCTTACCAGCTCGCTAGCGATACGACGAGTATCGTGACGACGCGCAAGGGCATGTCCGACGTGGTCATCTACACGCCCGAGAAGGTCGTCGAGCGCTATGGCATCACGCCGGCACTCGTCCCGGACTTCCTCGGCCTCAAGGGCGACTCGAGCGATAACATTCCCGGCGTGCCCGGCGTGGGCGAGAAGACGGCCGCCAAGCTGCTCATCGAATGGGGCTCGCTCGACGACGTGCTCGAACATGCCGACGAGATCAAGGGCAAGATGGGGGAGCGCATTCGCGAGCACGCAGAAGATGCGCGCATCAGCCGTGCGGTTGCCACGATCAGGCGCGATGCGCCCGTCGAGCTTTCCCTCGATGACGTTCACTTCCCGAGCTTCGCGGCGCAAGAGGTGAGCGAGGCGTTTGGCGCGCTTCACTTCAATCGCCATCTGCGCGCGGTGCTTGCCCTGCTCGGCGATGATGCATCGACTGCCTCAGCTATGCCCCAGCCCAAGGTCAAGCTCAGCTACCACATGGCCCAAAACGCCGAGAGCTTCGTGAAGGCGGCGGTGCAGGCAGGTCGCAGGGTCGCCGTCGCGCTCGACGAGCCAGCCGAGCAATCGCTCTTCGCACAGGAACCCATGGTCGTCTTCTCCGACGGGGCAGGGCTTGCCGAGGCAACGCTCGACGTGGCAGCGCCCCTCATCGGGCACATTCTGGCCGAAGGCACCCTTGTGGGCATCGATATCAAGCGCTTGCTGCGCAAGGTGTTCACGCCGGGTCATCCCGCGCACGAGCTCGACACCATCTTTACCGCCCAGCTTTTCGATTGCAGCCTCGCGGCGTACCTGCTCGACTCGAACGGCAGTTACCTGACGAGCGAGCTTGCCGAGAAGTACCTCGATCTCATCAAACCGATAGGGCAGAATGCGCCGAGCGACGGGCAATTCGAGGCTGCCGTTGCCGAAAGCTTGGTCGACATACTCACGACCAAGCTCAAGGAAGACGATTCCTGGAACCTCTACTGCGATATCGAGCTGCGGCTTATGCCCGTACTGCTCTCGATGGAGCGCTTTGGCGTTGCGATTGACACGGGAGTGCTCAAGGACATCTCGACGGAGATTTCCGGGCATATCGAGGAGCTGCGCGCGCAGATCATCGAGCTGGCGGGGGAGGAGTTCAACATCGATTCTCCCAAGCAGCTCGGGCACATCCTCTTCGAAGTGCTCGGCCTGGACACGAAGAAGTCGAAGAAGAACCGCAACGGCTGGTCGACCAACGCCGCCGTGCTCGAGAAGCTGCGCGAGGATCATCCGCTGCCGGATAAGGTCATCGAGTATCGCGAGCTCACCAAGCTGCGCTCGACCTACCTCGACACGTTGCCGACGCTAGTTGACCGCGAGGATGGGCGCATCCACACGAGCTTCAACCAGACGGTCACGACGACGGGCAGGCTTTCGTCGTCGGATCCCAACTTGCAGAACATTCCCGTGCGCACCGAGCTCGGCCGCCGCATACGCGAGGCCTTCGTCGCGCCAGAAGGTGGCGTGTTCCTCTCGGCCGACTACTCGCAGATCGAGCTCAGGTTGCTCGCGCACCTCTCGGGCGATGAGGGGCTTATCGATGCGTTCTTGAGTGGCGAGGACTTCCATGCCCACACGGCCTCCGACGTCTTCGGCGTCTCGGTTGACAAGGTGACGCCCGAGATGCGCAGCCGCGCCAAGGCGGTCAACTTCGGCATCGTCTATGGCCAGCAGGCGTTTGGCTTGGGCCAGACCTTGCAAATCCCGATGGCCGAGGCGCAGGAGATGATCGATCGCTACTACACGGCGTATCCGAAGGTGCGCCAGTACCTCGACGATGTGGTGGCCCAGGCGCATAAGGACGGCTATGCGACGACCATGTTCGGACGCAAGCGTCACATCCCCGAGCTACGCAGTTCGAACGTGAACCTTCGCCATTTTGGCGAGCGCACGGCGATGAATCATCCCATGCAGGGCTCGGCAGCCGACATCATCAAGCTCGCGATGATTCAGGTCAACAAGCGGCGCCGCGAGGAGGGCCTGCATGCGCACATGGTCTTGCAAGTGCACGACGAACTCGATTTCGAGTGCCCACTCGAGGAAGCCGATACGCTAGCCGCGCTCGTCGCCGATGTGATGGATAACGTGGTCGAGCTCAAGGTGCCGCTCATTGCCGATGTGCAGACCGGTCCCAACTGGGCCATCGCGCATTAACGCGTGCGCAGGCGCAGCCACTGGGCGGCGCTCGGGCTTTCCTCGGCAATCGTCAGCAGGTTGTGCGCGGTGATGTAGCCGGCGCTACCCTGCGGCAGCTCGCCTCGCCATCCCTTGTTGTGATACCAGCTGCGTGCGTTGAAGTACGCCTGCAGTCCGGGGTTCCTGAAGCTGTAGCCCATGCGTGCATACGGCTCGTTGCGCGCGATGCACAGCTCGGCATCGTTGAGGCCGAGCGCGCGCAGTTCGGCGACGCTGTAGGCCTTCTCGCTCGAGTTGGGGATGACGTAGCCGTCGTGCAGGGTGACCGAGCCCGTGAGCGTGCGTCCGCTGGCCGAGACCATGGAGACGTTGACTGCTCCGTTGCTGACACCGGGGCCGTTGAGGTTGCCACCGCTCGAGCTACCGCCACCAGTGCTGCCACCACTCGTGGAACCGCCGGCATTGCCGCTGGTGGAACCGCCAGAGCCCGCGTTGCCCGATGTCGAGCCGCCAGAGTTGCCGCCACCCGAGACCGCTCCGCTCGAGCCCGTGCCCGATCCGGTCGCGCCGCTTGTCGCCGCGTCGCCCGTCGTGTCGGTGCCCGGCGTCGTGGCGTCGGGTGAGGTCGTCGAGGAAGGCGAGCCCGGCGTCGTGGCCGTGTCGCTCGCTTCCTTCCACTTGGCGTACAGCTTCAGGTCCTGCGTGATGTCGACGGGGAAGCTGACCTCGTCGTTGTAGTTGGCATCGTAGTACCAGCCATCAAAGACATAGCCGGGGCGCGTGGGGTTGGCGGGGCGCTCGAGCTTGCCATTGTCGAGTATGTACTGGTTGCCGATGACGGTACCGCCGTCGGTGTCGAAGCTCACCGTCTTCGTGTTGTTTGCCGGATTCGAGAAGAAGATGCCGAATGCCACGATGCAGCAGACGACGAGAACGGCGACGATGATCGCGATGAAGCGCCTTTTGTCGCCGCGACCGTTGCTCGCAGTTGCCGCGGCGTCATAGCGCGCATTGCGGCGCGGACGGGGAGTTGGGCTTGCAGAAGCGCCAGCACCTGCTGCGCTCGGCGTGGCAAGATCGTCGATGAGAATCGGTGCGGTGTCGCCCGGCGAGGGCTTGCTCGCAGCGCCGGCTCTGACGGCGGCTGTCGAGGCGCGCCCCTCGACGGGAATCTTGCCCGTGCTGCCGGTTCTGCGACGCGGCGTGGGGCCCTTATTCGACGAAGCGCTGGCTCCTGCTACGCCAGCAGCGCCATCTTGTGCCGAGCTGCCCGGCTCGCGCTTGGGCACGCGCACTTCCCACGGACGCTCGATTGGCGTCGTCTCCTCATGGCTCATGTCGGATGGGAGCTTGATGACCTTGCGATTCGGGTTCTGCTTTTCCTGCTTGCCGGTAACGGGCATCTCCATCGGAGAGCCGCACTCCGAGCAGAACTTGGCACCGTGGATATTACTGAAACCGCATTTGGCGCAACGCATTTTTGCTCCCCGTGTAATCGTTTAAACTGCGAGTAGAGTAGCATGTTCGTACATATACTTGAACCCAGCTATTTTCCCTCAATTGCATATGGCATTTCAACCGACACTTTCCGCTTTCCCGAAAACGCATAAACCAAGGTTCGAACCAGATATTCGTTAGAAACTTATTGATAGATGCAAGACGTTATGAGGTACAATATAGCGTTGCGTGCGGAATAGGCCGCACCATGATGTTTCTGTTGGCCCCGAGTAAAAAGCGTTCACCACGACTTATTCGCGGGCCCCGAAGAAAGGGGTCCTCTTGAGCGTAATCAAGAATCCTACCGTCATCGATGCAACCGAGATCTCCGACGAGGAGATGAATGCCCTTATCGATGGCACCATCAATCCGTTTGAAGAAGGCGACCTGGTCACCGGTACCATCGTCAAGCTCGACCGCGATGAGGTCCTGCTCGACATCGGCTTCAAGTCCGAGGGCGTCATCCCCGTGCGCGAGCTCTCCATCCGTCGCGATGTCGACCCGTCCGAGGTCGTCAACCTGGGCGACCAAATCGAGGCTCTCGTGCTCCAGAAGGAGGACAAGGACGGCCGTCTCATCCTCTCCAAGAAGCGTGCCGAGTACGAGCGCGCCTGGATCAGCGTCGAGGAGAAGTTCAACAACGGCGAGAACGTCGAGGGCGAGGTCATCGAGGTCGTCAAGGGCGGTCTCATTCTCGACATCGGCCTGCGCGGCTTTCTGCCGGCATCGCTGGTCGACCTGCGTCGCGTGAAGGATCTCTCCACCTACATCCACTCCACCCTCGAGGCTCGTGTCATCGAGATGGATCGCAACCGCAACAACGTCGTGCTCTCCCGCCGCGTCGTCCTCGAAGAGGGCCGCAAGGCCGAGCGCGCAGAGGTCCTGGCCAAGCTCGCCAAGGGCATGCACCTCAAGGGCGTCGTCTCCAGCATCGTCGACTTCGGTGCGTTCGTTGACCTGGGTGGCATCGACGGTCTGGTCCACATCTCCGAGCTCTCCTGGAGCCATGTCAACCATCCCTCCGAGGTCGTCAAGGTCGGCCAGGAGGTCGAGGTCGAGGTTCTCGATGTCGACATGAGCCGCGAGCGCATCTCGCTCGGCCTCAAGCAGACCACCGAGGATCCGTGGCGCACGCTCGTCAAGAACTACCCCGTCGGCTCCATCGTCGAGGGTACGGTCACCAAGCTCGTTCCGTTCGGCGCGTTCGTCGAGCTGGGCGATGGCATCGAGGGCCTGGTGCACATCTCCGAGATGGCATCCCGCCACGTCGACGTCCCGAGCCAGGTCTCCAATGTCGGCGATCCCGTCCAGGTCAAGGTCATGGACATCGACATGGACCGTCGCCGCATCTCGCTGTCGATGAAGGCCGCTGCCGAGACGCTTGGCGTCGAGATCGAGGTTGCCGAGCTCGAGAAGCCCGAGACCGACGAAGAGCCTGCTGGCGATGTCGAAGAGGTCGTGGCCGAGGAAGTCGTGACCGAAGAGCCCACGGAAGAGTAGAAAAGGCAAAGCTTGTCTAAGATTCTTCTTGGCATGAGTGGTGGCATAGATTCGTCTGTTGCCGCCTGGATTTTGAAGCGTGACGCTCACGAGGTGGTGGGCGTCACGCTTCGCTTTCACGACAGTCCGCAGCGGGCTGCCGCAATCGAGCGCGCGCAGAGCTGTGCGGCGATGCTCGGTATCGAGCATATGGTCGTTGACATGCGCGAGCAGTTCGCACACGCGGTCAAGGAGGAAGCGTCGCGCCAGTTCGCGCAAGGCCTCTTTCCCAATCCCTGTACCATCTGCACGCGCGAGCTCAAGATGGACGCGCTCTTCGAGCAGGCAGACGCGCTTGGCTGCGAGCAAGTCGCAACGGGCCATTACGCGCGCATCACGAACGACACGGCGGGCTTCCAGCTGCTGCCCTATCAGCTGCGCAAGCCCCTCGACAAGTCCAAGGACCAGACCTTCCTGCTCTACACGCTTTCCCAGGAGCAGCTTGCACGACTCGTCTTCCCACTCGAAGACCTGCACAAGGGCGTCGTGCGCCGCATGGCGATGCGCGCTGGTCTCATGCGCATCGCGCCGGTCAACGATGGGCAGGGTGAGCCGTGCTTTTACGATGACGAGGGCTTTGTCGCGTGGCTCGAAGGCGAAGGTGGCCTACAGCGCGATACGGGCGACATCGTCTATCTGGGTGATAACTCCGTCGTCGATAGCTACGAGGGCCAGTATCGCTTTGCACCAGACGAGAGTCTGGGCCACTATACCGTCGCGCACGAAGTGACGGGCGAGGAAGGCGACGCAGCTCCGGCTCCCGTCATGGAAGACGAGGAGCTCTTCGCGGTCTACAAGGACGTGTCGGCGCATCGCGTGTATGCCGCGACGCGTGCTGTCGCGGGTGCCGAGATGTGCCTGCTGCGCGACGTGCATTGGACGTCCATCGAGCCTCCCGAGTCCAAGCGTTCCTGTCGTGCGCGCATCGCGTATGATCGCAAGCCCCTGCCCGCGCAGGTCATCTGCAAGGAGGAGGGCGTCATCGTCGCCTTCAGCGAGCGCGTGGGTGGCATTCGCGCTGGCCAGCCCATCGTCTTGTATTCGGATGACCTCGTCTTGGGTGGCGGCATCGTCGCTGGCTAGAAGCATGCGAGAATCGAGTCGCTCATGGTAGACCTGGAGCATATGTCGGCAGCGGGACGCGCGGCGGCCGAACGCGCCGCACGACGTCAGAAGCAGGCCGAAGACGCTGCCATACGTGCTGGCTTGCGTGCGGAAAACGAGGATGATGACGGGTACGATCCGTATTCCGATTACATGGACATGCTCGCGCGCAGTTCGCACGAAGAGCCCGAAGCCGATCCGTGGAGGTAGGAGCGTCATGTATACGGTCATGGTGACGGGCGGCATCGGTTCGGGAAAGTCGAAGCTCGTCGAGCTGCTCTGCGAACGCGGAGCCGTATCCATCGACCTCGACGAGATAAACCGCAGGCTCATCACGAGTAACGCCATGCTCATCTCCGAGCTTGCGCAGCGCTTTGGCGAGGGAATCCTCGACGAGGACGGCACTGTTGTTCCATCGCGTCTGGCATCGGTGGCATTTGCAGACGAGCAGTCCACGCGCGACCTCAACGCCATCTCGTTTCCCTACATCACGGAAGCGGCAACCAACTACATCCTCAATGTCGAGTGCGTGCCTCGGACCGATGCGAAGATTCTCGTCGTCGAGGTGCCGCTGCTCACCGAAGCCCCAGAGTTTGCCCAGCTTGCCGACGAGGTGATTGCCGTGACGGCTCCCTCTGACCTGCGGCTTGCGCGCGCCGTCGCGCGGGGGATGGATGCTTCCGATGTGCTGGCGCGCATGCGGATGCAGGCGACCGATGCCGAGCGCACCTTGATTGCCGACACCGTATGTGAGAACATATGTTCGATTGAAGAACTTGGCAATTGGGTCGATGCTTGGTACGACGAGCGCATGGGGATGCTCGAGAATCAGGAGAGCTAGACATGGACAGCGCGCAGAGTGCACTCATCAACGGCCGTCGTGAGCGAGGCAACCCATTCAAGTGCGTGGCGCCCTACGAGCTCTCGGGCGACCAGCCCCAGGCAGTCGAGCGCCTCGTGAGCGGCATACAAGATGACATGCGCTACCAGACGCTGCTGGGCGTCACGGGCTCGGGCAAGACCTTCACGATGGCAAAGGTTATCGAGCGCCTGCAAATGCCCACGCTCGTGCTCGCGCCCAACAAGACGCTTGCCGCCCAGCTCGCAAGCGAGCTCCGGGAGTTCTTCCCCGATAATGCCGTCAACTACTTCGTGAGCTACTACGACTACTACCAGCCCGAGGCCTACGTTCCGCAGACAGACACCTACATCGAGAAGGACTCCTCGATAAACGAGGAGGTCGAGAAGATGCGTCATGCGGCGACCTCGGCGCTGCTCACGCGCAAGGACGTCATCGTCGTCGCGTCCGTGAGCTGCATCTATGGCATCGGCTCACCAGAGAATTACGCCGAGATGGCTGTCTTCGTCGACCGCGACGTGCCGCTCGACCGTGACGATTTCATCTACCGGCTCATCGACATGCAATACGATCGCAACGATTACGAGCTCGAACGCGGCTCGTTCAGGGTGCGTGGCGATAGCGTCGACGTGTTCCCGCCCTATATGGACAACCTGTTGCATTTCGAGTTCTTCGGCGATGAGGTCGAGGAGATTGTCGAGGTAGATCGCATCACGGGCGAAGAAGTGATGAGCTATTCCTCGACGCCCATCTGGCCTGCCTCGCATTACGTGACCAATCGTCCGAGCGTCGAGAAGGCACTCGTCTCGATATCAGACGAGCTGCGCGACCGTCTTGCCGACCTCAAGAAAAACGGCAAGTTGCTAGAGGCGCAGCGCCTCGAGCAGCGCACCTCGTACGACCTCGAGATGCTCGAGACAATGGGCTTTTGCACGGGTATCGAAAACTATTCACGCCATCTAGATGGGCGCGAGGCGGGCGAGCCGCCCTACACCTTGCTCGACTACTTCGGTGGCAGCGACTTCTTGACCTTCATCGACGAGAGTCACGTGACCGTGCCACAGGTGCGCGGCATGCATG
Source organism: uncultured Coriobacteriia bacterium (assembly GCA_902478425.1). Lineage (GTDB taxonomy): Bacteria > Actinomycetota > Coriobacteriia > Coriobacteriales > QAMH01 > QAMH01. The sequence goes on from CABSKV010000015.1 coordinate 16,638, forward strand.
AGGGCGATCGCAGCCGCAAGGTCACGCTCGTCGAGCATGGCTTTCGCCTACCGAGTGCGCTCGATAACCGCCCCCTGCGCTTTGACGAGTTCGAGCAGCGCATCCCGCAGTTCATCTTCATCTCGGCCACACCCGGCGATTACGAGGAGCGCGTGAGCGAGCAGACAGTCGAGCAGATCATTCGACCCACGGGTCTGCTCGACCCGGAAATCGTCCTACGTCCCACCAAGGGCCAGGTCGATGACTTGCTGGCGGAGATTCAGGAGGTCGTCGCGCGTGACGAGCGTGTGCTCGTGACCACGCTCACCAAGAAGATGGCCGAGGAGCTCACGGACTTCCTGCTCGACCAGGGCGTGAAGGCAAACTACCTGCACAGCGACATCGGCACGGTCGAGCGCGTCGAGATTCTGCGCGAGCTGCGCATGGGCAGCTTCGACGTGCTCGTCGGCATCAACTTGCTGCGCGAGGGTCTTGACCTGCCCGAGGTGAGCCTCATCGCGATTCTCGATGCCGACAAGGAGGGCTTCCTGCGCAACAAGCGAAGCCTCATCCAGACCATTGGCCGCGCGGCACGCAACGTGAGCGGCCGCGTCATAATGTATGCAGACAACGTGACTGATTCCATGCGCATCGCCATCGACGAGACGGCGCGTAGGCGCCACATTCAGATGGCCTATAACGAGGAGCATGGCATCGAGCCCAAGACCATCCGCAAGGCCATCTCCTCGATCATGGACGAGCTCTCCGAGGGTAAGAGCGCCCAGGAGATATCGACGAGCAAGGCGCTTGCCGATGATATCGCGCTGCTCGGGCGCGACGAGGTGCTGCGCATGATTGACTCGCTCGAGGAGCAGATGGTCGAAGCCTCCGAGTCGCTCGACTTCGAGACGGCGGCTCACCTACGCGACCAGGCGGTGAGCCTGCGCGCCAAAGTCGAAAGCACCGACGAAGACGACGCGCTTGCACGCCTGAAGGCGACGTCACGCCGGGGGTCGACTATGGGGACCCGCAAAAACTTCGGCAAACGCCGTAGGTCTTGATGCAGAGAGCAGACGATTGTCGCCGGGGCGCTTTTGTCTGGTTGTGTGACGGGTGATTACGAACCAGACAAAAGCGCCCCGGCGACAATCGTCTGGTCCGCTCGCTTCAGTAATACATCGTTTCGTCATAGTCCGTGTCGTGTCTGCCGCCGCATGCGCTGCACGCAATGCCGTTGACATGGTCGAGCACGCGCTCGTTGTACGGGTTCGAATGACGCTGGTCGCAAACTGGGCACCGTGTCCATTCGATATGCGTTTTGCCTGCTACCGTGACCTCTCGGGCAATAGATGCCTGATGGTGCACCGTGCGATAGACCGGCTGCTCTCGATATGCCGTGTGGTGAACGATATGGCCCTGTCGCGTATCCGCTTCTGGTGCTTGCTCGACGGGTGCTGCTGGCGTGCTCGGTGTTTGCGACGCATCCTGCGAATCGTCGGAGCCCGTCGTGTCCTCTAAGGTATCGGACACCTCGCTTTGTTCGTCGTCGGCCTCAACGGGCGACTGCGCCTGCTGCGCCTCATCGGAGGCACTTGCGTTGTCTTGGGCTATGCCGGACATGATGATGCCGGTGTAGGTGTCTGGTTGTTCGACGGATTGCCGCGATGGCGGGCGAGGCGGCTCGCTGGAAGACCCGGGCTGGTCATGCAGCGCCCAGGAAAGGCTCGCGGAGCCTCCGATGAAGATGACGAGCGAGATGGCGAGAATCGCCAGATCTCTTGTTGACCGTGTCTGTGTTGATGCTGTGCGTCTGTTCCTCCTCGAGACGCGCTGCTTCAAGCTACCTCCCTAGTTGGTGAAGATGAGGACGAGGATGACGATGATGATGAGCAGGAACGCGAGAATCTGGAAGCGCACGAGCCACGTGTAGCGGTTCTCCTTGCGGATCATCTTCGAGATTTCCGCTTCGCTCTTGTCCGGATGGGTGAGCTTGAGGTATTCGGCATAGCTCATCTCCTCGGGGGCTTGCGCCTCTTCGGACTCGGGTTTTGCCTGCGTGCTGCTGGCCGCCGCTTGCTCGTCTTGGGGTGGTTGCGGTCGCTCGTCGGTCATCGTGCCTCCTGTAATCGTACATGGCGCATACAGTGTAGCGCATGCCTGCCGCCGCGCCCGTGCGAAAGAGGCGAATCATGAATAATGCGGGGCTTCCCTTTTATCGGTTTTATTACGGAATACGACGTATGCCCCGCTCGATATGGTACCTTTCTCAGCGGATGATTTCTCAACCAGGAGGACCACATGACCCTGTTGAAACGAGCTCGTCTGGCTCTTGCCGCCATCGCAGTGACGATCGTCGCCTGCACGTGTCTCGCCGGATGCGGAGAACCCCTCGCGGCGACCTACGACGGGGGCAATGTCCCCGAGGAGACCGTCACCGCCACCATCGAGAACATGCGCACCTACTACGGCCTCACCGACGATGCCGATTGGGCCGAGTTCGTGAAGACCCGCGCGTATGACACGGGAGAGAGCAGTATGCAGACTGCCGTCGAGAAGGCCGCCGCGGCGAACAAACCCGCCGAGGACGCGACCGAGGGTACGGTCGAGGACATGCGCGAGTACGTCATCGAGCAGATCATCCGCAGCGAGCTCGTTCAACGCGAAATCAAGAACAGGAAGATCGAGATCGCCGACGAGGAAGTGGACGCCTACGTCGAACAGCAGCGTGCCTACGTCGAGGCCCGCCTCATGGAGGGCGTGTTCGAAAGCGTCCTGCAGCGTCAGGGCTACAAGGACCTGGACGAGTATCGCGAGGGAATTCGCGAACAGCTCAAGCAGCTCAAGTTGCAGAACGACGTCTCCACCATCACGACCGATGACGGGCAGGAGATTTCCGGCAAGGCTGCCTGGAGCATATGGTTCGACAAGGTCTACGAGGACGCCCACGTCAAGATCAATCCGGCACCGCATCCGCTGTCCTACGAAATCGTCGAGGTGACCGAGGCACCGGCAGACGATGGGGCAACGGAAGGCGAATAACGCGACATATACAAGGGGAAGGCCGATTCGAGGAATAGGGGAGCAGCATGTATTCGAAGAAGACCATCAAGGACATCGACGTTGCCCATAAGCGCGTGCTCTTGCGCGTGGACTTCAACTGCCCGCTTTACGAGGGTACGGTGGTGGACGACACGCGCATTCGCGAGGCGTTGCCGACCATCCGCTACCTGCTCGACCACGACGCGCGCGTCATCATCGCGAGCCACCTGGGTCGACCCAAGGGCGGCAGCCAGTTCGAGAGCCAGTTCTCGATGATGCCCGTGGCCATGCGCCTCATCCAGCTGCTCGGACGTCCCGTCTCGGTCATCGGCGGCGAGAAGATCGCCGGCGAGAATGCCCTTTCGGCATCGCTCGCACTCAAGGACGGGCAGATCATGATGCTCGAGAACCTCCGCTTTGACGACGGCGAGAAGTCCTGCGACCTGCAGTTCGTGCATCGCCTCGCATCCCTGTGCGACATCTACGTCAACGATGCCTTCGGCGCGGCGCATCGTGCGCACGCCTCGATCTCCGGCGTGCCCGAGTTCGTCCCGGCCGTGAGCGGCCTTCTGCTCGCCAAGGAAGTCGAGACGCTCACTTCGATGCTCGAGGATCCCAAGCGCCCCTTCGTCGCGATTCTGGGCGGCTCGAAGGTCTCCGACAAGATAGGCATCATCAACAACCTCATGGACATCGCCGATACCATTCTCATCGGCGGTGCCATGATGTTTACCTTCCTCGCGGCGCAGGGTTATTCGGTCGGTCAGTCCAAGATGGAGGCCGACATGGTCGATACGGCCCGCCAGATGCTCGAGACCGCCAAGGAGAAGGACGTAAACCTCGTGATTCCCGTCGACGTCAAGATGGCCGACCAATTCTCCGACCTCGCCTACACCGAGGCGGTTGACGTCGACGCCATTCCCGATGACATGATGGGTCTCGACATCGGCCCCAAGACCGGCCGCATGTATCGCGAGATCATCCGCGAGGCCGGCACGGTGTTCTGGAACGGCCCCATGGGCGTCTTCGAGTTCCCGTCCTTCGAGCTCGGAACGCGCTGCGTTGCCGAGGCAGTGGCCGCATCCGACGCGACGAGCATCATCGGCGGTGGTGACTCGGTCGCGGCCATCAAGAAGTTCGATCTGGCCGATCAGGTCACGTTCATCTCGACCGGTGGTGGTGCCTCGATGCGCCTGCTCGAGGGTAGGGAGCTTCCGGGTGTCATGGCGTTGATGGACAAAGAGGCGTAGGGCGACGAGACGAGGAGCAGCGATGTTTGGCTCAACACAGCAAAGCGGCAAGCGCGTGCCCATGATCGCGGGCAATTGGAAGATGAACGAGACGACGGTCGAGGCCGTCACGCTCGCGCAGCAAATTTCGTTCGAGTCCGACAAGGGCTGGGAGGCCATCGAGGTCGTCATCTGCCCGCCGTTCACGGACCTCAAGTCCGTTCTCAACGTGCTCGTGTTCGATCACTCGAGCATCAAGCTCGGGGCCCAGGACGTGTTCTGGGAGCCTGACGGCGCCTACACGGGAGCCATCTCGACCACGATGCTCAAGGAGCTCGAGTGCGCGTACTGCATCGTCGGCCATTCCGAGCGTCGTGCGTACTTCGGCGAGACTGACGAGACGGTCAACAAGAAGATCAAGGCCCTGCTCGCACAGGGGATTAGCCCCATCATGTGCTGTGGCGAGAGCCTCGACGTGCGTGATGCGGGCGATACGCTCGCCTTCATCGAAGGGCAGGTGCGCGAGGGCTGGGCAGGCGTCGATGCCGAGGACGTTGCGAAGTCCGTCATCGCCTACGAGCCCATCTGGGCAATCGGCACGGGCCGTGCCGCCACGCCCGAGCAGGCGCAGGAGGCGTGCGCGCATATCCGCGCCGTTGTCGCCGACTTCGCGGGCATGGATGCCGCGAGCAGCATGCGCGTGCTCTACGGTGGCTCGATGAACGCGGGCAACGGCGAGCTCTTCTTGCCGCAACCCGATATCGACGGCGGTCTCATCGGAGGCGCCTCGCTCGATGCGAAGGCGTTTTCCACCCTCGTCGGAATGGCGCTCAAGGCCAAGTAGGCTCGCGCGGAATAAGACGATCATCTGTCGGGGCAGTCAACGATTGCCCCGACTCGTATTGAGGAGCACATACGATATGAAACCGGTTCTGTTGGTGATCATGGATGGCTTCGGCCTGGCCGAGGACGGCCCCGGTAACGCCATCTCGCTTGCCCGCAAGCCCTATCTCGACAAGTTGTGGGAGACACGTCCGCATACGACGCTTGGCGCATCAGGACGCGATGTCGGCCTTCCCGATGGCCAGATGGGCAATTCCGAGGTCGGGCATCTCAATATGGGAGCCGGCCGTGTCGTTCACCAGGAGCTCACGCGCATCAATGACGCATGCGAAGACGGCAGCATCGAGCAAAACGAGGTCCTCATCGAGGCGATGGATGCCGCCATCAAGATCAACCATCCCATTCATCTCATGGGCCTGCTCTCCGATGGTGGCGTGCACAGCAACATCGAGCATCTCGAGGCGCTCATCGAGATGGCGGCCAAGCGCGGCAGCCGCGACATTCGCATCCACGCCTTCCTGGACGGACGCGATGTCGACCCGAAGAGCGGCGCGGGCTATGTCCAGCGCATCGTCGACTTCTGCGACCACATCTTCAACGACTACGAGGGCGCCCAGGCCGAGATCGCGACGATTTCGGGACGCTACTATGCGATGGACCGCGACAAGCGCTGGGATCGCGTGCAGCAAGCGTGGAACGCGATCGCCATCGGGGCAGGCAAGGGCTTTGCGCGCAACCGTCCGGTCGGTGCCGTCGAGGCATCCTACAAGGTGGACATTACCGACGAGTTCGTCATTCCCACGGTGCTCAACCATCGCGGCGTGAACGATGGCGACACCATCATCTTCTTCAACTTCCGTCCCGATCGCGCCCGCGAGCTCACGCGCGCCTTCGTGGACAAGGACTTCGATGGCTTTCCGCGCCCCAACGTGGCCGATGTCAACTTCGTCTGCCTCACCGAGTACGACCCGACCATCGACGCACCGATTGCCTTTCCCAAGGCGTTCCCGGAAAATACCCTCGCGGACTTGCTCGCCTCGCAGGGTTTGCGTCAGTTCCACATCGCCGAGACCGAGAAGTACGCGCACGTCACCTTCTTCTTCAATGGCGGCGTAGAGCAGCCCAAGGAGGCAGAGGAGCGCAAGCTCATCGCCAGCCCCAAGGTCGCGACCTACGACCTGCAGCCCGAGATGTCCGAGCCGCTCGTCACCGAGGCACTCGAGCAGGCGATTAACGACGATGCGGCCGATGTCTACATCGTCAACTACGCCAACTGCGACATGGTCGGGCATACGGGCATCATCGAAGCCGCCACGGCCGCCGTCGAGGCTGTCGACCACGGGCTGTCCCATGTGGTCGAGGCGATTCTCGCCAAGGGAGGCGCCGCGCTCATCACGGCAGACCACGGCAATGCCGATAAGATGCTCTCCGATGACGGCGCAAATCCGTTCACAGCCCATACGACGGCGCGCGTGCCACTCATCTTGGTTTGCAACGATGACACGCTCGGCCTTGCCGACAGAGGCGATGCTCGCCTGGCCGATGTCGCGCCCACGCTCATCGACCTCTTGGGCCTCGAAAAGCCCGAGCAGTGGACGGGAAATTCACTGTTGACCCGCAACTAGGAACTGTTAGAATGTCTAACCTGTGATGCGCGACGCGCGTCACGCTGTAAGAAGGAAAGGTATTCCGTGGACGTAATACTCAATGTGATGCACTCGGCGCCGTTCATGTACGTCATCTTGGCTC
>CABSKV010000016.1 GCA_902478425.1 uncultured Coriobacteriia bacterium
GCCGTAGACATCGCCCTTGGTCCATATGACCTCGGCGTTTGCGTGATAGACCTCGACGCCGTGCTCTCTGATGGCAGGTGCCATCTCGTCGAGCAGCGGTGCCTCACGCTGGCAGTGGGGGCACCACGTTACGAAGAACTCGACCATGACGCGACCGGGGGCGTTATCGACCTTTTGCTCCCAGGTATCCTCGTCTTTTATCTCCATGATTACATCGCTATCGAATACGTCTTCCATGACGATCGCCTCTTTCCGATGATGCGGCGCTTGTCTGTGCCTGCTAACTTTCATGGTAGCACCAGTCGGTACGTGCATCGCTATCAATTCGACTTTTCCAGATATATTTTTGTTGAAAGATAATCCCGGCCTCGCCGACCACACTATCTACAGCACATACTCGAACATGTCGAGGTCGACAGTGCCCAGGTCGTCATAATAGACCGGATGCGCGCCGTGGTTGATGAAGCCGAGCTTGTCGTAGAGTCCGTGAGAGCGCACGTTGTCGACGAAGGTGTCGAGCTGCAGGGCGCGCAGACCCTCCTCGCGCGACACGTCGATCGCGAACTCCATGAGCATAGACGCATAGCCACGGCCATGGTACGCGGGGCGCGTGGCAACCGAATGCACGATGCCGAGCTCGTCGAGCGGAGCATCCACCTTCCAGGGCACGGCCTCGTAACCGGGCGCCCTATCGTGGTTGACGACGAGCGCCGTGGCGATGTTGCCATCCTCGGCAATGCCGATGAACATGTATCCCCGCTCGACCGACTCGCGCAGATGCGCGTCGCTCGGATGCTTGTCATGCTGCCAGAGGATGTCGAAATCCGTCCCCTGCATCTCCTCGATCATGTTGTAGTAGAAGTCTATGACGGCATCCATATCCGCCATCGACGCCTTGCGCGTCAGAAGAAACCCCATAATCCACTTCCCGTCGCTCCCGAATGCACGTCCTCCGTAAGAATACGGCAAATGTCCCGCATGCTCGTCTGGTTTTTACGTCATGCGCAATACGAAGGAGGATCCACCATCCTCGCGTTCGAGATGCCAGCATGCGTGCGTCGTCCTCTCGAGCAGGCGCTCGTCGTGGCTCACGAGCAACAGCGCCCCCGGATAGGCGACGAGCACGCGCTCCAGAGCCTCGATGGAGCCGATGTCCAGGTGATTGGTCGGCTCGTCCATGGCTATCAGCACCGGTCGGCGCAAAATGCCCTGCGCGAGCATGAGCTTGCGTAGCTCTCCCGGACTCAGCTCGCCACCATCCAGAATACGGTCGGGGTCGGAGTTGAGCTGCGCGACGATGGACAGCATGCGGCCGCGTTCGTCGCGTGACGCTTCACGCAAGCTTGCCATGACGCGCGCGGCAAGCTCGCTTTCGATTTCCTGCGGGATGTAGAGCACGCTCAGGTCATCGGGCATCACCTGCATGAGCGCGCTGAGCAGCGTCGTCTTGCCACTGCCGTTGATACCTGCAATGCCGATGTGCTCGGTATTGCCGAGCGCGAGATCCGGTATGCGCAGGCGATGCTCCCCCTGCACCAGCTCGCAGGCTTCCATGCGCACGAGCACCTTGCGTGGGCTCGCCTCGGCATCCATCCAGATGTCGCCCGCATACTCCTTGTCCACATACACCTCGTCGAGCACCTGTTGCGCCCTCTTCAGGCGCGCGTCCATGCGCGTGGAAAGCTTGCCGGCGACGCCATCCTTGCCGGTGTAGATGGCGAGCTTGATGCGGCCTTTGCCGTCATGGTCCTTCGCATCAAGGTGCCGAGCGCTTCGCTTCGCAGCCGACTTGCTTGCCTCGTTACGACGACGTGCGGCCTCGGCCTGAATGCGCGCCGTCTCTCGCTTGGCTTCCTGACGCTGCCGCTGCGTGGTCTTCGTCTCGCACGCGGCTTGGCCTCTGGCCTGCGTGTAGCTGCCGGGGCGCATGACGACACGCGATCCTTCGAAGCAGAGGCACTGATCAACGAGGGCATCCAAAAGCTCACGATCGTGGGAAATGAGCAGGCCAATGCCCCGATAGCCTGAAAGCACGCGCGTGATGATATGGCGCGTAGCGACATCCATGTGATTGGTCGGCTCGTCCATCACGAGCACATCGGGCTCTTCCCAGAGCGCAACAGCCACCTGGAGCCGCTTTTGCTGACCACTCGAAAGCGTGTCGTAGCGCCAAGGCCAATCGTCCTCGATGCCCAAATCCGCACGCAGACGCACGGCGCGCTGCTCCCACGAGCAGGCGAAATCCTCGAGCCTGCTCGGCGCAATGGTCGCGTCCTGCTCGCAATATGCAGCGACCATATCGCGCGGGGATACCGTGCCGCTATCAGGCGCTAGCATGCCCGCCACAATGCGGGCAAGCGTACTCTTTCCGCAGCCGTTGTTGCCGATGATGCCCGTCTATCTCGTGGAAAAGACGGCGCTTGCCCCGTCGAGAACGGTATGAATCGAACCAGGATAGGAATAGGAAACGTTGCTTAGGGTTATCTGCATGGGGACCTCGCTTGATGACAGCGCGGCACGACCGCCATTGAGGGGCGTCCTGCCGCGAAACGGAATGAGTCATCAACTACAGGCGCAAGGTCCGGTTCCCCTTACATCAAAGCCCGGCATCTTGGCGCGCCACCGCCACCGAGCCAAACAGCGAGCACATGATAGCACAGGCTTTTATCGCATTGACGTTTTGTCAATTGTGTTCATTGACCCTGTGTCGACCGGAGCGATAGCCTAATACACGAATCGAGAGACAGGGGAGCATGTGGCAAACCTAGACGACATAGCGATGAGCCGAAGCGATACGCGCAAGCTCGAAATCGTCGCCGCTGCGCGCGAGCTCTACGAGGAGCGCGGCTTGTCACGCACGACCGTGAAGGACATCACGGAGCGCGTCGGCGTCACGCGCACGCTCTTCTATCACTACTTCCCCGACAAGGACGCCGTCACGTCCGCCGTCATCGACGACTACATCCAGGACTACATCGAAGCCCTCGCGCACTGGAACGATGGTCGCATCGAAGGTGACATCGACCATGCGCTCCGGACCATCGTCAAGCTCCTGCGCATCGGCCTGTTCGAGGACGATGCCTTCCACATCGCCCTTTCCTCGCGTGAGAACGCGGCCCTCTACCTCGAGTTCGTGAATCGCGTGGCGGATGAGACCACGCGCTACATCATCGACACCACCGTCCGCGACTACGCGGAGCTACACACCATACGGATTCAGCACCTGTACGAGACGTTCTATGTCCTCGTGCTGGGTGTGATTGGATATCTGCGCAAGCATCCGGATGCCGACGATGCCGTTATCGCCGACGTAATTGCACAGACACTCCATCTTGATCGGCCTTAGGTAAGGAGGGAAACATGTTATTTGACGTGTACGGGGCAAACGCCCCATTCCAATGGATGGGCCTCATCATGGTGCTCGTCGCGCTCATCCTGCTCAACGAGTTTGCCAGACGCTCCAAGTTTGGCGGGTGCTTCATGTTCTTCGGCGTGTGCGGTGCGATGACGGTCTACTGCATCGCCGTCGAGGTCGGTGCCGCAATGGGCGCCGAGTGGGCGCTCAACAACCCCACGTACACCACCATGGGCGGCTGGTTCCACTACGCCAAGGTGTACGCGGCGACCGCAGGCTGCATCGGCTTCATGATGCTCAAGTACAGCTGGGGAAAGATCGGCCGCTCGCACTGGTTCAAGGCGTTCCCGTTCGTGATCGTGGCCATCAACATCCTGATTGCCGTGGCCAGCGACTTCGAGAGCGCGATCGTCGCCTGGGATTCCAGCTTCGTCACCGACGAGGGCGTCCTGCTCAACGGCGGCTGGCATAACGTGCTCAACGGCTGCGCGGGCTTGCTCAACATCCTGTGCATGACCGGCTGGTTCGGCATCTACATCTCCAAGATGCGCAAGGTCATGCTGTGGCCGGACATGACGTGGGTGTTCATCATCGCGTATGACCTCTGGAACTTCTGCTACACCTACAACTGCCTGCCCACCCATTCCTGGTACTGCGGCATCGCGTTGCTGCTGGCTCCGACGATCGCGGGCCTGATGTGGAACAAGGGCGGTTGGATCCAGAACCGCGCGTTCACGCTCTCGATGTGGTGCATGTTCTGCCAGATGGTGCCCATGTTCGCCAACGACTCCATCTTCGCAGTGCAGTCGGTGAACGACCCGGCGGTCAACACCGTGGTCGCCTCCATCGCGCTCATCGCCAACATCCTGGCTTTGGGCTACATCATCTACCGCTCCAAGAAGCTTGGCGTCAATCCGTACAAGCAGGAGGTCTTCGTGGGTACGAAGGACTTCAAGCAGGCCATGGCGCGTCGTGCTGACACTGCGTACCTGCTCGAGACCGAGCCCAAGAGCGCCACGCCGGCCGAGATCGCCGAGATGGTCGCCTATAACGAGCTGCCCGTGGATGGCGAGGTCGGCTTCGTGTACGTGGCAAAGGACGATGACGAGACCAAGGTCGAGGTCGAGACCATCAAGCGCGAGTAAGCCCCTCCGCTCGCGTAGTCATCCCCCTGACGAGAGGAGTCGCCATATTGGCGGCTCCTCTTTCGTTGCATGCCCTTTTCGGGCTCGTCTATACTGCCGGGTATGGACAAGATCGATAAGGACAGGCGAACTCTCGAGGCCATCGGCAGCATTTACTGCCGGGGCAATCACGATGCCATCGAAAAGGACGCTTGCGGCATGTGCCCGGAATGCCGCGAGGCCATCGAGCAGACGCTCTCGCGCGCAGCTTCATGCCCGCATGGACACGAGGGCAACTGCCAGGACTGCGAGACGCATTGCCAGCGCGGCGAGGCGCAACTTCGCATCAAGGCCATCATGAAATACGCCGCGCCGAGGATGGCGTTTCGACACCCCATCATGACGATCGAGTACCTGCGCAAGAAGCTGCGCGGATAGCCATTGCGCTGAAACCCCAAGTACCCCGGAGGGCTGATGAAACCAAGCGAGCGCTTCTACGAGTTGGCGATGCCCGTGTGGCAGACGTACTTCGACCATCCCTTCGTGCAAGGAATCGGCGACGGCACGCTCGATAGGGACAAGTTTCGCTACTACATGATCCAGGACCACAAGTACCTCATGCAGTATGCGAAGGTCTTCGCGCTCGGCCTGGTGAAGGCCACCGACGAGGGCGACATGCGCATGTATTCGGACCTTATCAGGGCGACGCTCGACACGGAAAACGCCGTCCACCAGGCATATCTCAAGGAGCTCGACGTCACGCCCGAGGCAATTGCCGCGACGCCGATGGCGCTCAACAACAAGTCCTACACCGACTACATGATTGCGCAGGCTTCCAAGGGCGGCCTGCCGGAGATTGCAGTCGCGGTGCTCGCGTGTTCGTGGAGCTACAAGGTCATCGGCGACCACCTGAGCGAGATGAACGCGCGCGAGGGCAACTCGTTTTACACGCGCTGGATCGACATGTATTCCTCGCCCGAATACCGGCAGGCCAACGATGACATGATCGCGCTTGTCGACAGGTATTGCGCCGGCCTGGACGAGGAGCATCTCAAGCGCTTGGACGAGATACTGCTCGATTGCAGCTACTATGAATACCAGTTCTGGGATATGGCCTGGTCACAAGGCGAGACGTACACACCGGTTCCGTCCGCACACGTCGGCTAGCACATCATCGAGGAGGACACCATGCGCGTATTGGTCGTGAATGCCGGAAGTTCCAGCTTGAAATGCCAGCTCATCGAGACCGACGGCAAGATTTCGCTCATGAAGTGCCTAGCCGAGAAGGTGGGCACGCCCGAGGCGTTCATGAACGTGTCGTTTGCCCCTGACTTCGACAAGACAACCTATAACGTCGCTGGGCTCACCGTCCCCCAATGCCTCGCCAAGCTGCTCGACATCCTCGTGGATGATCCCGACAGCCCCATCAGCGGCCTCAACCAAATCGATGCTATCGGCAATCGCGTCGTCGCCGGCGGCGAGTACTTCAGCAAGGCAACCCTCATCGACGATGACGTACGCGAGAAGCTCGAGAGCATCGAGGAGCTCGCTCCGCTGCACAATCCGCCTGCCGATGCCTGCATCGACATGATGCGCAAGCTCATGCCCGACACGCCCGAGGTCGCCGTCTTCGACACGGCGTTTCACACGACGATGCCGCCCAAGGCCTACATGTACCCGCTACCCATGCGCTATTACGAGAACTATCGCATCCGCCGCTACGGAGCGCATGGCACGAGCCATCGCTATGCGGCGCAGCAGGCGGCAAACCTGCTCGGACGGCCACTCAAGGACCTCGGTCTCATCACCTGCCATCTGGGCAATGGCGGTTCCATCACCGCCGTGAACCACGGCAAGTCAATCGACACCACGATGGGCTTCACACCACTCGAGGGCCTCATGATGGGCACGCGCTCCGGCTCCATCGACCCGGCCATCATCACCTACATCATGCGTCGCGAGGGCATCAGCTTCGACGAGATGGACTCCATCCTCAACCGCGAAAGCGGCATCCTGGGCGTGTCCGGTATCTCGAGTGACCTGCGCGACGTGCTCGACGCCACACGCGAGGGCGACGAGCAGGCCGGGCTCGCGATCGACATGTACGTGTATCGCGTCCAGAAGGCCATCGGTGGCTTCTACGCGGCCATGACGCGAACGGATGCCGTCGTCATGACGGCGGGCATCGGCGAGAACTCAGCAGAGCTGCGCGAGCGCATCTTCGATGGCCTGGCGCATATGGGCATGATCCTCGACAAGGAGCGCAACGACGTGACCGGCCAGATCGGCGTCAATCGCATCATCTCGATTGACGATAGCCCCATCAAGATCTGCGTCGTGACGACCGACGAGGAGATGCGTATCGCCCGCGAGACCGATAACCTGGTCGGCCAGATGCTGGACTAGCCGATACCGCCGTAGAAGATTCCGAGGATGATGACGAGCGCGGTCACGAAGACGAACACGTAGCGCGTGAAGAACTCGAACCACTTCCCGAGCGGCTTGTTGCGGCCGAGCTCGGCCTGCTTCTTCGCAAATCCGCGCGGGCATACCCAGAAGAACATGATGGCGGCGAGAAACGCGCCGACGGGAATGACGTAGATGGAGATGACGTCCATCCAGTCACTCACGGTGCTGCCACCTTCGATGAACAGGCCGATGCCGATCGCGATGACGGCGATGATGAGCACCGAGGCCATGCGCGAAAGGCCGAGCTGCTCCTGCAGCGCCTCGACAGGCGCCTCGAAGAGGTTCATCAGGCTCGTGATGGCGGCAAAGACAACCGCGACGAAGAGGATGACGGCGAAGATGTCACCGAAGGGCATTTGCTGGAACACTTGCGCAAGTGTGATAAAGAGCAGCGGCGGACCGGAGGAAACGTCGAGGCCAAAGGCGAACACGGCGGGTACCACGACGCACGCGGCCACGAGGCTGGCTATCGTGTCGAAGATGGCGACGTTGCGTGCTGCCGACACCACGTCCACGTCCTTCTTCAGGTAGCTGCCGTAGACGAGCGTACCGCAGCCCGCAAGCGAGAGGCTGAAGAACGCCTGACCAAGCGCATACACCCAAGTCGTCGGATTGAGCAGTGCTTCCCAGCGTGGGACGAGCAGATACAGATAGCCATCGGCAGCACCCGCCAAGGTGACCACGCGAATGGCGATGATGACGAAGAGGACGAAGAGCAACGGCATGAGGACCTTGTTGACGCGCTCGATGCCACGTGACACGCCCAGAATCATGATGATGAAGGTGATGACAAGGCCCAACACGTGAAAGCCCACGTTGCCGAAGTCGGAGGCGATGCCGCCGAAGAACGCGCCCATGTCGGATTGCGCCATGAGCTCGCCGGTAAGCGACGAGAACAGGTAATGGCATGCCCAGCCGAGCACGACCGCGTACCCGATGGCGAGCGCCAGCGAACCCAGCGTCGGGATGAGGCCGATGAGCTTGCCGATGGGGCCGCCTCGCTTGACGCCGCGCATCTCCATCGCCTTGCCGAACGCCCCCATGGGGCCCGTGCCCATGGCACGACCGAACGACATCTCTCCGATAACGCCCGTGAACCCGAGCAGTACCACGAAGATGAGATAGGGGATGAGAAACGCCGCCCCGCCAAGCTGCGCGACACGATAGGGAAAGAGCCAGATGTTGGCCATGCCCACGGCGCTTCCCACGCACGCCAGGATGAAGCCGGTACGCGACGCCCAGGAGTCACGCTGGCGCCGTTGCTGCGGTGTGCCGCCCGTCTCCTCGCCCACCTCTATCGCACGGGCCTCTTCCTCGATGATGTTGTCGCTTTTGTTTGCCATGATGTCTCCTCGTCACAGGTGTTCCATCATAGCGAATGAGACAGCGTCTCAGGGTCGTTGTCTCAAAACATTGACGATTCTTCAGTTTTGGCCAACTTTTGAAACAGCGTGCCTGAGTCGCTGTCTCATTTTTCGTCTCAGAAGACTATAATGTCATTATTCGCCGTCTGATATTAATCTGACTGGGAGGTTTGACATCATGGATACTGGGGCACAGCAATCAAGAAAGCGCGTCGCGATAGTGACGGGAGCCTCGTCCGGCCTTGGGCTCGAGTTTGCCCGGCAGATCGATCGCCTCCAGCAAGTCGATGAAATCTGGCTCGTCGCGCGCAAAGCCGATGCACTGCACGAAGTCGCCGAACAGCTCGACACGCCAGCCGTTCCGGTCGTGGCCGACCTCGCGAGCAAGGCCGACATCGCGGCCATCAAGCAGCGCCTGTCCGACTTCGACCCCGACGTGCGCTACCTCGTCAACGCCGCCGGCTTCGGCAAGTTCGGGGATTGGCAGACCATATCGGACGAGGCCGTCGACTCCATGATCGACCTCAACTGTCGCGGGCTCGTCGACATGACGCACGCGACCTTGCCCTACATGGACCGTGGCTCGCACATCGTGCAGGTCGCATCTGCCGCAGCATTCGTCCCGCTTCCTCATATGAACGTATATGCGGCTACGAAGGCGTTCGTGCTGCGCTACACGCGCGCGCTTCGCTGGGAGCTGCACGGCACGGGCATTACCGCAACGGCCCTGTGCCCCACGTGGGTCAAGACCGGATTCGAGAAGGTCGCCCGCGAATCCGGCGGCGGCCACGACGTGCACCATCTCCTGGGCGCGCAGAAGGCCTCTACCGTCGTATCCCGTGCCCTCACCGCGAACAAACTGCACCTGGCGGTCGCAACGGCAAGCCCGCAATCGTGCGCCCTGCGCCTCATCGGCAAGGTCGTCCCCAGCTGCATCACAATGGCCGGCTGGGACATCATTCGACGCATCTAAGCGTCGAGAGAGAAAGGATGAAGCCATGAACCTCTACGAGAAACCCGTGAACTCAGCGGCAGACGTCCAAGGCATCATCGACGAAATGCGCGCCTACTTCGAAACCGGCGAGACGTTGTCCGTCGACTTCAGGATCAGGCAACTCAAGCGCCTCGGCGCATATTTGCGCGAACATGAAAAAGACGTGCTCGACGCGCTGCATGCAGACTTGGGCAAATCCGCATTCGAGTCGTACGCCACCGAGCTCGGACTCGTCTATGACGAGATCCGCACCTGCGTCAAGCACGTGCGCACGTGGGCGCGCCCCAAGTGCGTATGCACGCCCCTCATGAACTTTCCGGCAACGTCCAAGGTCTACCCCTACCCCTTTGGCGTGGCAGCCGTGCTCTCGCCGTGGAACTATCCCATCCAGCTCGCGCTCGTACCCCTCGTGGATGCCATCTCCGCTGGCAACTGCGTCATCATGAAGCCGTCGAAAACATCCGTGCATACGAGCGAATTCATCCGCACGATGTGCGAGGAGATCTTCGACTCGCGCTTCGTCTTCTGCCTTCACGGCAGCGACGAGATGAACGATTGGCTGCTCGAGGTGAACTTCGACAAGATCATGTTCACGGGCAGCCCGCGCGTCGGCAAGCTCATCATGAAGCACGCCGCCGACTCGCTCACGAGCGTCACGCTCGAACTCGGCGGCAAGAGCCCGCTATTCATCGATAAGGCGACAAACATCCGTCGCGCCGCCGAGCGCGTCGCCTGGGGCAAGTGCCTCAACTCGGGCCAGACCTGCGTAGCACCCGACTACGCGCTCGTCCACGAGAGCGTGGCAGACGAATTCGTGAAGTGGATGGGGCATTACCTGCACAAGTTCTACGGAGATGACATCCTCGCCAGCCCCGACTACCCGCACATGATCAACCAGAAGCACTTCGATGAGGTATGCGGCCTCATCGACAAGCGCACGCCTGGCTGCGAAATCGCACTCGGTGGCGGTCGCAATGCCGCGACGCTCCAGATCGAGCCCACGCTGCTCACGGGCGTCACCCTCAACGATCCGGTGATGGGCCAGGAGATCTTCGGCCCCGTGCTCCCCATCATCACCTGGAACAGCGTTGACGAGGCCATCGACATCACCCGCAAATTCGGCCACCCACTTGCCTGCTACATATTCTCGAATGATAAAACGTTCCAGAAGACCATCCTCGACCGCGTACCGAGCGGCGGTGCCGTCATCAACGACGTGGTCATCCACGTGGCGAACAACAACATGGGCTTTGGCGGCCTGCAAAACTCGGGCATCGGCGCATACCACGGCAAAGTGGGCTTCGATTGCTTCACGCACTACAAATCGACATCCAGGAAGACGACGCTCTTCGACATCCCCGTGCGCAATCCGCCGTTCAACAAGATGTCGATGCGCATCCTCAAGCTCTTGGTGCCGCCACCGCGCTAGGGAAACGCGCGTTTTTTCGCTTGAGTATGTACTCTTCGAGTCTTAGAATATACTCAGGTAAGACAAATAAAAGGATGGTGGTCACGATGGTCGATACATTGGACGAGGATGCCCGCAAGGACCTCGAGTGCATCGAGGAAGAGGCTGCCGCAGAGGCAGCAGCTGCAGTCGAGGATTACGATGCGATGGACGAGGAGGAGGCCGCCGTGGATGCCGCGGAGACCGCCGCTACCTTCGAAGAGGCGGCCCTCAACAACTAGTCTCTCTATCTGGCGCATGCCACTCAGACTGACAACGAGGGGAGGAGTGCAAAGCTCCTCCCCTTTGCGTTTTATTTCCCCCTGCCACATTTTTTGTGCTAGTATACGTACCCGCGCAAAAGCGCAGCATGCGGGCGTGGCGGAATGGCAGACGCGCTGGCTTCAGGTGCCAGTGGGCTTCGGCCCGTGAAGGTTCAACTCCTTTCGCCCGCACCAATACATGAGAGGGCCGGCCTTTGAGGTCGGCCTTTTTCGTGTACTTCGGCGGTTTTAAGGTCCAATTACCTATAATGTGCTACTGCATCTGTCAAAATGGGCAAGAAACGAGAAGAGAGGCAAGATGCAGGGTCCATTGATCCTAGACCGCTATCGACCCATAGAAGTCAAAGGCGAAGGTGGCAGCGGCAGAGTCGAGATCTGCTGGGACACGCGCATCCAGCGTCGTGTCGCCATCAAGCGCATGCCCGTTTCCAGCGCGTGGGCCAACGGTAGCGTTCCCGGCCTTTCCGAGGCACGCACGGGCGCAATGCTCAGCCGCCCCTCCATCGTGAGCGTCTACGATTTCGACACCGTCGACAACGAGGCCTTTCTCATCATGGAGGCCATCGAGGGCCCTTCCCTCGCGCAGATCATCCACGACACCCCGCCAGGCACCTTCGATCTCGATATCGCTGCGGCTATCATCCTCGCCGTGGGCGACGCCATCGAATTCGCGCACGAGAACCAGGTGCTTCACCTCGATATCAAGCCCGACAACATCCTCGTGAACCGCAACGGTGCCTGCAAGGTCAGCGACTTCGGCGTGTCCGAGCTCGCCGATGCCCAGGGTTTTCGCAAGGCAAGTGGCGGCACCATCGGATACATGCCGCCCGAGCAGATGAACAGCCAGGAGCTTGACGAGCGCACTGACGAGTTCGCCCTGGCAGCTGTCGTCTACGAGATTCTCACCGGCAAGCGCCCCTTTGCGGCCCGCAGCCTCAACGCGAGTGCCGCGCTCATCCAGAAGTTCGACATCGCCGCGCCCTCCTCGGTGCGCCTCGACCTCGACCCGGGCATCGACAGCGTACTGTTCACGGCACTCTCGCCCGACCCGGACGATCGCTACGACACCGTGGCAGACTTCCTCGCCGCGCTCATGCCCTATCTGGGCAATCCGGCACAGGGCAACCGTCGCCTGCGCGAAATCGTCCAAGTCGATGACGAGGTCGTTGAAGAGGAAAGCCCCGTCATCCAAAAGCGCGGTATTCTCGAGCGCGTCTCGCCGCGTCTTGGCTTCGTATTGGGCCGTATCGTCGCCGCGGCGCTGTGTTGGTGGCTCAGCACCTCGGCGCTCTTCAACGTCACGATGCTCGACACGAACGTCGCCATGCTCATCGCGCTGCTGCCCGCCGTGGCCGCAGCCGTCAAGCCGCCCTTCGGCGCTCTGCTCGCCATGCTCATCAACGGCGCCTCGCTCTTCCTGTGCGCCGCGCCCATGCCCATACTCGGCATAGTCGCCATCGCGGTGGCGATCGCCTGGGTCATACTCTTCGGCCGCGAGGGCGTGGCCGACACGAACTGCGCACTCATCATCTCGCCTCTGGGCATCGTCGGGTTCGCCCCGCTTGCGCCCATGATTGCCGGCTATTGCCTGCCACCCAAACGGGCACTTGGAGCTGCCATCATCCAAATCGTCCTCATGCTCACCGTGGGCAAGAACACGGGTCCGGAATTATTGTTCGGCACCATCACGAGCATCCCGACCTGGATTATGATATGTGGTTGGATTGTCTCGACCGTGCTCATGTCACTGTTATGTGTGCGCGAGACACGTATACTGTCAATACTCGGTGCGGTTTGCGCAGCAGCTGTCCTGCTTATCGCGCAAGCCATCGGAATAAGCGTTTTAACCGGCATCTTCGCCGGTCCAAGTGGTACGTGGACCATCACGACGGTGCTTGCGTGCATTGCCATGTGTGTCGTCGGCATCCTGGAGTCGTCGGTACGTCATAAAGGAGAGTAGCAATGGGCATTTTTTCGAGGTTCGAGAACAAGGCCGAGGACGTCATCGAAGGTTCGGGCGGCCGCGGGCGCGGTGGCATCGAACCCGTCAAGCTTGCCAAACGCGCTTGCAAGGAGATGGAGCACGAGAAGATGATCGGCGTCGGGCACGAGTATGCCCCCACGCTCTACAACATCCTCGTGTCACCCGAAGACGATGCCGCGATGAGCGGATACTACCCCTCGCTTGCCGGCGAAATCGAGACCTACCTGACCGGCCAGGGCGCCCAGCGCGGCCTGGTCTTCGATTGCCCGCCGCTGGCGCGCTTCATTGTCGATGACGGCTTGCGCCGCGGCAAGTTCGACATCATCGCCGAGAGCGTGAGCCCCGCCATCATCGCCGAGCTTCGCCATGAGGAGATGGTGCGCTACGGCATCGAGCCCGACTACGACAACCTGGATGACTTCGATTTCGACCGTGCTCACGAGCACTCGAGGCGTCCGGCACCGCGTGCAGAGGCCGATTTCGAGCCCGACTTCCCGGCAGATGATGGCTTTGCCGGCGAGCCCGTCGCAGATGACTTCGATGCACCGGCACCCGCAGCCGCCCCGATGCCCGCTCCCGAAGAAGACGCATTCGATGACGCCGCAAGCGAAGACGCCGCCGAGCAGCGCACGGTCATGCTCAACGAGCCCATGGCGCAGCAGCCCCAGGCCGTCCTCTACAACCTCAAGACGCAACGCGTGTACCAGCTGCGCGACGATCGCACCGTCGTCGGCCGCGACACCAACTGCGACATCATCATCGGCGACCCGAGCGTCTCGCGCCATCATGCCGAGGTCCTGCACAACGATTCCGGCTGGCTCATTCGCGATACCGGCTCGACAAACGGCATAATCGTCAACGGCGTCGCCACGACGCAGTCGCGCATCTACGATGGCGACATCATCGACCTCGGCACCACCCAGCTCGAGTTCCAGGAGGGCTAATCTCAGCATGGTCGATCTTCTTCTCCTGGCTGGCCGCCTGCTGCTCGTCGCCCTGCTCTACCTCTTCCTGTTCTTCGTGGTAAAGACGGGCGTCGGCCTCGTCCGTGGCCAAAACAAGAAGGCAAAATCCTGGACGCTTAACGTCGAGAAAGGTCCGCGCACGCTCAAGGGCGTGCGTTTGACCATTGCCGGCCCCATCGTCATCGGACGCGCCCCGGGCGCCGACATCGTCATCCCCACCGACTACGTCTCGGCGCGTCACGCGCGTTTCTCGCTCACGGGCACGAGCCTCTCGGTCGAGGACCTCAACTCCACCAACGGCACGCTGCTTAACGGGCATCCCGTCACCAAGCCCGTCGCCTGCTCGGAAGGCGACATCGTCACCATCGGAAACGTCGACATAAAGATTGGCCGTCAATGAGTTTCAACTTCACCAAGCCCAATATGCCGCGTTCGTTTGCCGCGCGCTCGGACGTGGGCAGCGTGCGCGAGCACAACGAGGACAGCTACCTGGTCAAGACCCCGCTCTTCGTCGTCGCCGACGGCATGGGTGGCCATGAGGCAGGCGAGGTCGCGAGCAGGATCGCCGTGACCACGATGGAGGCCCACGCTCCCAAGAGCACGAACCCCGAGGCGCTTGCGAACGCCGTTCTCAAGGCCAACGAGGCCGTGCTGCGCGGCGCCAAGGACGGCACGGGCAAGCCCGGCATGGGCACGACGCTCACTGCCGCCTTCGTCTTCGAAGGCGAGGCAACCATCGCGCAGGTGGGCGATTCGCGCGCATACCTGCTGCACGACGGCAAACTCCAGCGCGTCACGCGCGACCACTCCCTCGTGGCAGACCTCATCGAGCAAGGACGTCTGACCGAGGCCGAGGCCCGCTTCCATCCGCAGCGCTCCGTCATCACGCGCGCGCTCGGCAGCGACCCCAACATGCAGCCCGACCTCTACACGCTGCATGTCGAGGAAGGCGACCGCCTGGTTCTGTGCTCGGACGGCCTGTGCTCCATGATCGCCGATGACGAGATCGAAGCTATCTTGCTCGATAATCCCGCTCCGGCCCAAGCCTGCGATGCGCTGGTCGAAGAGGCGATTATCGCCGGTGGCCTCGACAACGTCACGGTCATCGTCATCGACCCGCTGGGGGATCCTCCCTCGGACGAAGACGAGGTGACCTACTTCGAGGAGCGCATCGTGGGCGTTCCCGAAGACGACGAGGAAGAAGAGCCCGCCGTCGAGCCCAGCGTGGCACCTGTCGCCTCGAAGAGCGCGAACGGTCGCGGAGGCAAGCACCACAAAACCAAGCAGAAGGGCAGGATGGCTCCCCTCATCTGGGCGCTCGCCTTCGTCCTCATTCTTGCCGCCGCGGGCTTTGGCTTCTACGCCTTTGCGCAGAACTCGTACTACATCATCGCCGAGGATGGCATCGTAAGCGTCTACCGTGGTCTTCCCGGCGAGGTCGCCGGCATCTCGGTCTCGTGGCTCGAGTCACAGGCTCCGGACATCGACATCACCAAGCTCACCCCGATGGTGCAGAACAGCCTGAAGAACGGTATCTCGGTCGAGTCGCTCGACCAGGCCGACAGCCTCATTTCCGAATATCGCCAGCAGACCACGAGGGGCTAAGCGTGCGCTCACGCCGAACGACAGAGCTATGGCTTCTCATAGCGGCGACGCCCGTATTGTTGCTGCTGTTCCTGATGCTGCTCGTCAACGCGAACACTCCGTTGACGTTCAACTCCTTTGCCGTGCCCATCGCCCTGGTCGTGAGCTTCTTCGTCGCCCATCTGGCGCTTCGCCGCTTCGCACCCAACGCCGATCCGGCCCTGCTGCCCATCGCGTTTCTGCTCTGCGGCATCGGCATCTGCTTCGTCTTGCGCCTGGCTCCCGATAGTGCCGGGCGTCAGATCATCTGGCTCTTCGCCGGCATCGCACTCATGGTCGCGACCATCATCCTCGTGCCGAGCGTCGAGCGCCTGGGGCGCTTCAAGTACACCTGCCTGCTCTTCGGCATCATCCTGCTGCTGCTGCCGGTCCTGCCCGTCATCGGCGTCGAGTACAACGGCTCGCGCATCTGGCTGTCGATCTTCGGCCTCTCGTTCCAGCCGGGAGAAATCGCGAAGATTCTCATCGTCTTGTTCCTCGCGGCATACCTTGCCGACAATCGCGAGCTGCTGAGCGTCATGCGTCGTAGCCGCTCCGGCCTCAAGTACCCGGACTTCCGCGCGCTCATCCCCTTGCTTGCCATGTGGATCGTCGCCATGCTCATCGTCATCCTCGAGCGCGACCTCGGCAGCGCCCTGCTGTTCTTCGGCATCTTCCTCGTGATGATCTACGTCTGCACCGGCAGACTGTCCTACGTGCTCATCGGCATCCTGCTCGTCGCCATCGGCGGCGTGGGCCTCTACATGCTCTTCCCGCACGTGCAGACGCGTATCGCCATCTGGCTCGACCCCTTCGCGGATGCGAGTGGCTCAGGATACCAGCTCGTGCAGTCGCTGTACTCGCTGGCAGACGGCGGGCTCTTCGGTTGCGGCATCGGGCGCGGCATGCCCACCTTCATCCCCGAGGTGCAAAGCGACTTCATCTTCTCGGCCATTGCCGAGGAAATGGGCCTGCTCGGCGCGTCGGGCGTCATCTTCCTGTTCATGCTCTTTGCCGTGCGCGGCTTTCTCACCGCGGCGCGCGCCAAGTCCGATATGGCCGCCTTCACGGCCGTCGGTCTCACCACCTCCATCTGCCTACAGGCTTTCATCATCATCGGCGGAGTCACGGGCTTCATCCCGCTCACGGGCCTCACCTTGCCCTTCATGAGCCAGGGCGGTTCCTCGCTACTCTCGAGCTTCATCATCGTCGGCCTGCTGCTGTGTGCCGGCAACGAGGGCACGGGCCTGCAAACCGAGATGACGAGCACCACCACGATCAAGACGCCGGGCGAGACGGGCGTCTTGGGCCGCACCGCCCTGGGCAAGCGCCTCACCAGGCTCATCACCGTCTTCGCGCTGCTCTTCGCCGCCCTCATCGCCAACCTCACCTTCATACAGGTCGTGCAGGCCGACGAGCTGCAGAATCGCAGCGGTAACAACCATACGCTGCAACGCATCGCAGAGCAGCAGCGCGGTGCCATCGTCACCTCCGACAACGTCGTGCTCGCCGAATCCATCCCGCAATCGAATGGCACCTACGAGCGCATCTACCCGCAGGGCTCTCTGGCGGCCCATGTCGTCGGCTATACCTCGCAGCGCTATGGCAGCACCGGTGTCGAGAACACGATGGGCTCGACGCTCGTGGGCGAGGAACATTTCGAGACGATCGGCGATGCCATCCGCGCTTACGCGGGCGAGAAACCCCAGGGCAACGATGTCGTGCTCACCATCAACTCGAAGGTCCAGCGTGCTGCCGAGGGCGTGCTCCACGGCCAGAAGGGCGCATGCGTCGTGCTCGACACGGCAACCGGCGCCGTGCTTGCCGAGGCCTCGACGCCCACCTACGACAACAACAATGTCGAGAGCATCCTGACGGGTTCGAGCTCCGAGGGCGCGCTCGTCAATCGCGCCACGCAGACCCTCTACGCGCCGGGCTCGACCTTCAAGATCGTCACGCTCGGTGCCGCGCTCGACACGAACACGGTCACTCCCGACACGGTGTACAGCGCGCCGAGCACGATCGACATCGGCAACGCTCCCATCACCAACTACAAGAACCACGCGTACGGTCGCGTCACCGTCGCCGAGGCCACCGCGCTCTCGGCGAACACGGCCTTCGCGCAGATTGCCGATGAGCTGGGTGCCAAGAACCTCGTCGCCTACGCCGAGAAGTTCGGCTTCAACAATGACAAGGTGGCACTCGACTTCAACCTCGCCACCTCGCTCATGCCCGATCCCAACGAGATGACCCGCTGGGAGACCGCCTGGGCTGGCGACGGACAGCCCGTCGGCGAGCACGAGAGCCCGGCAGGCCCCCAGGCCACGGTCATGGAGATGGCCGTCTGCATGGCGGCGATCTCTAATAACGGCGTGGCGCTGCATCCCTACGTCATCTCCAAGGTGGTCTCGGCTTCCGGCTCGACGACCTTCGAGACCAAGCCGCAAATCATGGGCCAGACGATCTCCGAGAAGACCGCCAAGACCGAGCAGGAGATTCTCGCGGGCGTCGTGGAGCACGGCACGGGCACGCAGGCTCGCGTTGACGGTGCCAACGTCATCGGCAAGACGGGTACGGCCGAGACGGGCAAGGAGAAGTCGGACGCGTGGTTCGTCGGTACCGCCCAGGCAAACGGTCGCAGCGTGACCGTCGCCATCGTCATCGAAGAGGGCGATAGCGGCGGCGATGTCGCGGCACCCAAGGCCGCGACCTTGTTCCTGGCCGCCCTGCGAGAAATGGGGGCGCTCTAGATATGCAGGCAAAGCGCTTTTTTCGACATTATGCAAATACGGCAGCTGCTAGATTGGTAGAATGCCTGATGGTATGCGAGCGCTCGCATGCGCGCATTCGCATCACAAGCGACAGGGAGTATAAACGTGGTTAATCGGACACTGGGGAACCGCTATCAGATTACCGAGAAAATCGGCATGGGCGGCATGGCAGAGGTTTACAAGGCCACCGATTCGACGCTTGGCAGGACTGTCGCCGTCAAGGTGATGCTTCCGCAATACGCATCTGATCCCAACTTCGCCGCGCGCTTCAGGCAAGAAGCGCAAGCTGCTGCTAACCTGAGCAGCCCCTATATCGTCAACATCTACGACTGGGGTCGTGACGGCGATTCGTATTACATCGTCATGGAGTACGTGCGCGGCACCGACCTCAAGACCGCCATCCAGCAGCGCGGCAACATTCACCCGCGCAAGGTGGCAGAGATCGGCTCGCAGGTGTGCTCCGCGCTTTCCGTCGCCCACGGCTACGACATCATCCATCGCGACATCAAGTCCGCGAACATCATGGTGCAAGGCGATGGCAACGTGAAGGTCATGGACTTCGGCATCGCGCAGGCCGGTCATCCCGGCATGACGCAGGATTCCTCGGTCCTGGGCACCGCGCACTACGTGAGCCCCGAGCAGGCCCAGGGCAAGAAGCTCACGGCAGCCAGCGACCTCTACTCGCTCGGCATCGTGCTCTACGAGGCCGCCACGGGCCAGCTGCCCTTCGACGGGCCGGACGTGGTGTCGGTCGCCATGAAGCAGGTGAGCGACCCGCCCGTGCCGCCACGCCAGATCAATCCCAACATCGACCCGCAGTTCGAGGCCATCATCATGACGGCACTGCAGAAGAACCCCGACGATCGCTTCGCGACCGCCAAGGAGATGCAGCGCGCCATCGACGACTACCTCTCCGGTCGCGCTTCGGCCGAGACGCAGGTGCTCAACCGTGGCTACTCCGCCGCCGGCGCCACCGCCGCATACGGTGCCGACCAGACCATGGTCATGGCCGGGCCGGGGCAGACGACCGTCATGCCAGGCGGCGGCATGCAAGGTGGCATGCAGCAGCAGCAACCACGCAAGAACACCAAGCGCAACGTCATCATCGCCATCATCGCCGTTGTCCTCATCGCCGGTATCGGCTTCTTCGTGGCCAATGCCGCCGGTCTCTTCGGGGGAACGGTCAAGGTTCCCGATGTCGTGGGCTACACCGAGCAGGATGCCCGAGACTCCCTGAAGGAAGCGGGGCTCAAGGTCGGCCGCATCAAGCTCGAGAAGAGCAATACGGTGCCGGAGGGCATGATCATCAGCCAAGACCCCAAGGCCGACACCCAGGTGCAGGTGGGCTCCGTGGTCAACCTCACCATTTCCTCGAAGGAAGAGACCGTCAGCGTCCCCAATCTCATGGGCCTCACGGCCGCAGGGGCCGAGCAGCAGCTGGCGGCCTTGGGGCTCGTGGGCGTATCGAAGCAGGACAACAGCGACACGGTCGAAGCCGGCAAGGTCTGCGATCAGGACCCCGCCGTCAACTCCCAGGTCGCCGTGGGCTCCACCGTTACCTATACGGTGTCGACCGGCAAGAAGGCAGAGAACGTCAAGGTTCCCAACGTGCTTGGCATCGGCGAGGTCGACGCTGTCTCCGCCCTCGAGGGTCGTGGCCTGAGCGTCTCGGTAAACTACGAGTCGACCGCAAACGCGAGCCAGGGTGAGGTCATCAGGCAGAGCATCGCCGGCGACACGGAAGTCGCGAAGGGCTCGAGCATCACGATTACCGTTGCGGTTTCGCCTTTCCCGTCCGAGCCGACACCCGATACCCCAAGCGGCGGTGACGGCGACAATGCCGGTGGCGATGGCAGCGGAGACACCGGCGGAGGCGGAGAGGCGCCGCAGAGCGCCGGCTAGCAACCTTCGCCACGCATCAGCTTCGCATTCACAGTAGGAGCATGACGAGAGAAGCCGCCTCATCGGGCGGCTTCTTGTTCTCTCGTGACGCGTCTGGCGCTTGGTCTGGCAAATCCTAGAAGTCCTTGAAGGTCTCGCGGAAGACCTTGTCGGCGTATGCCTCGACCTTCTTGTCGTAGACGTCGTAGAGCTTGAGGAACTCCTCGCCGTCTTCGGTGAGCTTGGAACCACGGGCGCCATAGCGTTCGATGAGCTGGAAGCCGAGACCCTCCTCGACCTTCTTGATCATGCTCCACGCCTTGCTGTAGGCCATGTGGAGGTTCTTGGCCGTCTTGTTCAACGAGCCGTTCTCTTCGATTCCATGGAGAAGTGTCGCAGCGCCTTTGCCAAATGTCGGACCCTTGCGATCCTCGGTCGCGCTGACCATGAGCTTTACTTGCGCGTGCAGATTTTTCTTATCGGCCATGATGAATCCTCTCGGTAAATTGTCCTGTAGATTCGTTCTATTGAGTTGCCCGATAAACACCTTTAACGCTATCTACATGGATAACAAGATTTTTATCGGATAGCAAGATTAAGCTGAGAAAAGGCTATTTGCAGTGGCGAACGGTAGCCCGCCACGCGCTCGTGTTCATCCTATGAAGTCGGTAACTGCCTTTTCGATTGCCGCCGTATCGCCGTCAATCACTGTGGTGAAGCGAATGGGCTTCTCGTCGAGCTCGTCGAGCTGCGGCGGAACGGGGCATACCCGCGTCATCTCGTAGACCTTGCGGTTGAGCTCAACGTCGGTGAGCTTCTGCACGTCGGCGGGAAGCGACTCGTCCGGCGCGAGGCCCGTGAGGCCGCGATACACGTTGCTGCCGAACTTGGCCCAGTTGGCCGTCGAGGCAACGAGCATGGGATTGCCACCCTTGTGCTGCTCGGCAACCTTCCAGGCAACGGCCGTATGCGGGTCGAGCAGGTAGTCGTGCTGTTCGAAGACATCGCGGATGGTCTGCAGGCAAGTCGCGCTGTCAATCGAGCCGGCACGGTAATTCTGCTTGAGCGCAGCGAAGGTCTCGGCATCGAGCTCGAAGCGGCGCTTCTCGCGCAAATCATCCATCCAGGCGCGGATGGAGGCGGCATCGCGACCCGTCAGTTCGAAGAGTTGACGCTCGAGGTTGCTCGAGACGAGGATGTCCATCGAGGGCGACGGCGTGAGCACGAAGGGGCGATCGCTGATGTCGTAGACGCCCGTCTCGATGAAGTCGGTGAGCACGCGGTTGGTGTTGCTCGCGCACACGATGCGATCGATGGGTACGCCAATCTGCTTGGCATACCAGCATGCGAGGATGTTGCCAAAGTTGCCCGTGGGCACCGTCACGTCGATGGGGTCGCCCGCGGCCACGATGCCGCCCTTGACCATGGTGGCATACGCACTGATGTAGTACACGACCTGCGGCAGCAGCCTGCCCCAGTTAATCGAGTTGGCCGAGGAAAGCGCGATGTTGTGCTCGGCGAGCAGCTCCTCATTGAAGCTGGCGTCATCGAACATGCGCTTGACGCTCGTCTGGCAATCGTCGAAGTTGCCACGCACGCCATACACGCAAACGTTATCGCCATCCTGAGTGGCCATCTGCTTGAACTGGATGTCACTCACGCCACCATCGGGATAGAAGACGACGATGGAGATGTGATCGCGATCGGCAAAGCCCTGCAAGGCGGCCTTGCCCGTGTCACCACTCGTGGCAACGGCGATGAGGTAGTCGTTGTCGGCGCCGCCCGCCGCACGATGCTTGTCGACGCATGCCGAGAAGAAGACCGGCAGGCATTGCAGCGCCATGTCCTTGAACGCGCAGGTGGGGCCATGCCACAGCTCGAGCACGTGCATGTCGTCGGCCACCGTGACGACCGGACAGATATCGGGCGTGTCGAAGTTATCGTTATATGCACGCTGCATGAGCTCGTCGACCTTCGCGTCGTCGAAGTCGACGCCGAAGCGCCCGTATACGAACGTCGCGCGCTCGGCATAGGGCATATCGGCAAGCGCGATTATCTCGTCGAGCGTCATCGAGGGCAGCTGCTCGGGAACGAACAGGCCGCCGCCAGACGCCATTCCCTTGAGAAGAGCCTCGCTGAAGGTCAGGGGCTCATGCGTGTTGCCACGCGTGTCGATATAGCGGATTTCCATACGAAACTCCAAGGTGAGGTGAACGTGCGATAGATGGTACCATGTATCGCATTGTGCCGAGCGATGAACTTGGTGCACATGCGCTAACGAGAGGCCTGTCGCATAGGCAAGAACGAGGGGATCAGCATGCCAGTCAAACTGCTCATGGGAAACGAGGCGCTGGGGCTTGGCGCCATCCACGCAGGCGTCAACTTCGTGAGCGGATACCCCGGCACGCCCTCGACCGAGGTGCTCGAAACCGTTGCCAGACACAACAACGGATCCATCCACGTCGAATGGTCCACGAACGAGAAGTCGGCACTCGAGGCGGCGGCAGGCGCGGCCTATGCAGGCGCCCGCGCGCTCGTCACGATGAAGCAGGTCGGCCTCAACGTCGCGAGCGATCCGCTCATGACGCTTTCGTACATCGGCGTCGAGGGAGGGCTCGTCATCGTCGTGGCCGATGACCCCGGTCCCATCTCGAGCCAGACCGAGCAGGACACGCGCAACTTCGCGCAGTTCGCGAAGGTTCCGCTGCTTGACCCGGCAAGTCCCGGCGAGGCATACGGCATGATCCAGGACGCCTTCGAGCTTTCCGAGAGACATCACACGCCCGTCATCGTGCGCCCCACCACGCGCGTGAGCCACGCTTGCGGCACCGTCAAGACGCGCGGCGGCATCACCGACTGTGGTGCCGATTT
>CABSKV010000017.1 GCA_902478425.1 uncultured Coriobacteriia bacterium
GGCAACAAGACGATGCCGTGCGACTCGTCGGCGTGGGCATCTCGGGATTCGATACCCAAGACGAGCAGCTCGACCTCTTTGCGAACGCCGAGCCGGAAGTGGGCAACACCGAGGTCATCGCCGCGGCAGACAAGGTGCGCGACAAGTTTGGGGACGGCGCGCTCAGGTTCGGGCGCGAGCTCAAGCTCAAGGCGAAGGACACCGGCACGCGCGGCATGAACGACGGCGAGCTGTGATCAGACTCCCAAGATGCGCTGCGCCAGCGTGGGCACATCGCTCGCATCGAAACTGAACGTAACCTCTTGCATGCCTGCCTCGGGGCGCACGAACGCCATGTCGACATGCTCGCAGGCGCCCGAAGACAAGAGCGCGTAGGCATAGCATTGAGCCTGCAGGGCATAGCGCTCATGCAAGTCCTCGTCCTGGCCGCTCGTGCCCGTCTTGTAGTCGATGACAAAGGCATTGCCCGCGTCGTCGAAGCACGCGAGGTCGATATAGCCCTCGAGCGCAACGCCCTCGACATCGACGCAAAACGCATACTCGGCATAACGTCGCGCGTATTCCTGCACCTTGGCATAGCACGCGGATGATACCCAGGCCGCGACCGCACTGGCGAGCCGCGCACGCTCGTCCTCGGTCAAGGCGTAGCGCCGCGAAGCAGCGAGCATGCGGCGCTCGATGCTGCGCTCGTCGAAGCGCAGGGTCGACGCGAGCCATTGCGCCACGAGGTGGAATGCCGAGCCAATGGGGCTCACTGTCTCGACATCTTGCGAGCGGTCGCGCAAGTTGACCGCAGGAGCCACGAGCACGGAGCGCTTTGCATCACGATGCGCGATCGAGGAGTACGAATAGATTTGCTCGCGGTCAAACGGTTGCGCCGAGATGCGCACAGGTAACTCGAAGGCCGGGTAACGGTGCATGACGACGAGCGAGTTTTCCTCTTCATCTGCCTGCTCCTCTTGTGCGCCATAGGGAACCTCGGTGATGTCAAGCTCGACGAGTGCCCCCGTACCCGTCGTGATCTTCGCATACTGCGTGGGAATCTTCTCGCCAAAGACCGCGTGCAGGCAATCGCTCGTCAAACCTGCGGACAGGTCGCCCTTGGATGCGAAGGTGCTGTCGTGCGCTACGAGGATGAGCTTGTCGCGTGCGCGCGTGAGCGCGACGTAGAGCAGGCGCTGCTGCTCTTGCGCATCGCGCAGCTTCTCGAGCTGAATGGCATGGGCCCGATGCTCGGCAACTTCGCTGGCAAGGGTGAAGGAGCCGGGGTCCTGGGCCTCGTCGGCAAGGTAGCCCGCTGCGGCATCTGAGCCCATGGCGCCGAGCGCGAGATAGCGCTTGCCTTCCTCGGAAAGCGAGATGAGCTGCACGCCGGTATTGCGCGTGCCCTTCTCGAACTCGGCGACGGCGACGACGGGGAACTCCAGGCCCTTGGAGCTGTGAATGGTCATGATCTGCACCGCATCGCGGCCCGAACTCACGAGCGTCCCGAGCTTGGCGCGCACGTCTGCGCCTTCATGCGCCATATCGACGAGGCTGCGAAAGTACGTGCTCGTCGCGAAAGGCGCGTGGCCGTTGAGAGCCTCGTAATCGTCGATGAGGTCACACATGCGTTCGATGTTCGCGAAAACCGCACCGCCTTCGATGCCACGCGCGGCCAGCGTGGCTTGCCAGCCGGAAAGCGCGACTGCCTCGCGCACGACTTGCGCAAGCGGCATGCCCGACGAGGCGGCAAGGGCATGGTCGATTGTCGCGAAAGCACGGCCAAGCGTCTCGTCAGCACCGCCTCCTGCCTCCTCGACGTATAGGCATAGCGCGTCATAGAGCGAGGGCTTGGCGCGTGACTCGCCGGGCAGGAGCTTGAGACGTTGGCGGTTGATGACCGACAAGGCAAGCAGCGCGTCATCGCTTGCGTTGAAGAAATCCGACCCGAGCAAGTCGAAGAGGGCCTCGTCATCGTCGCGATCTGCTAGAACGCGCAGGAGCATGACGATGGTCGAAACCTCGGGTTGCAAGAAGAAGTCGGAACCGCCCGAGACGATAACCGGGATGTTGCGTCTGCGTAGCTCGCGTAGATAGCAGCCCGCCTTGGTGCCCTTCGTCGACTGCAGCAAAATCGCCATGTCGCCATACGAGATGCCCTGCTCGTGCAAGTGCTCGAACTCATCAGCAAGCGCCGCGGCATCGGCCTGGCGCAACGCATCGACGGAAGTCCTCCCCCGCCCCTTCTCGGTCTTATGGCCAGCCGAGAGCAGTACCTTCACGCGCGGCTCGTCTGAGTCAGGCCGTGAAGGATCGGGGTCTTCCTTGCGGCCGGAACTGACCTTGAGAAACTCCCCACCGAAGAACTCCGGCTTGGAGAAGATTTCCTCGACGAAGCGCAGTATGTCGGGCTGCGAACGATAGTTGACGGTGAGCTCGACCTCGTTGGAGCCATGCTCGCGCATCATGGCGCGCGTACGTTGGTATACCTCGAGATCGGCACCGCGAAAGCGGTAAATTGACTGCTGCGCATCGCCCACCGTGGCAAGCGTCGTAAGCCCCTCGTCGCAGAGCTTGCTCACGATGCCAACCTGCAGGTTATCCGTGTCCTGGAACTCGTCGACCATGACCGAGTCAAAGCTATCGCGATACATTTGCGCCAAGGCCTCGTCTTCGTCGAGCAGCTTGTACGCGGCGATGAGCAGGTCGTTTGTGTCGAGCGCTCCTTTTGCCCGCTTGAGCGTGCGATGACGCTCGAGATGTTCTGCCGCAAGGTCGAGTGCCGCTCGCAAGACCTCGTATGCGCTCGCAGACTGGGCCTCGACCATGACCTCGAGCAGCGCTTCCTTGCATTCGCCGAAGATGCCCTTATAAGGCTCGGATAGATTGCCCCCGCTTGGCGGCTTGCACTCCTTGATGGCATTGACGACCGCGCCCCAGGAGGGGGAGCCCTTTTGGTTAGCGGACAATGCCTCGAGAGCTGCCGCTATTGCGGCAATCTTGTCGCGGTTCTGGGCATACGTTACCTTACCCTCGGGAAGCCCTAGGCCGTCGAGCTCGGCAAGAGCCCCCTGATACGTGGCGAGAAGCCCTTGCACCCGGCTGGCGATGACGTGAGCCGATGCGGGGGACGGCCCCAAATCGAAGTCGTCCCTGCCGCCCGGCGCAAGCATGAGCAACTCGGATAATTTGCTGATGAGATTCGTCGCGCTCTCGACGCCAAGCTCGTCGAAGAGCATGGTGAGGCGTACGTCATTCGCATTGTCTTGCAGCAACGCATCAAGCGCGAGAGCGGAAAG
Source organism: uncultured Coriobacteriia bacterium (assembly GCA_902478425.1). Lineage (GTDB taxonomy): Bacteria > Actinomycetota > Coriobacteriia > Coriobacteriales > QAMH01 > QAMH01. Next base: position 3,282 of record CABSKV010000017.1, read on the forward strand.
CGCCTGGGTCTCGTCCTCCGTGAGCAGGTTCGCGCCTGGATCGATGCCAACGTCGAAGGCGTGCGAGAGCAACATGCGCCGGCACATCGAGTGGATGGTCGATATCCAGGCTGCGTCAATCTTGAGGGATTCCTCGTCAAGCCCCTGTGCGCGCAGCTCAGCGCGTACGCGCCCGATGAGCTCGCCCGCCGCCTTGTTGGTGAACGTGATGGTGAGCAGCCGGTCGACATCGCCGATGAGCGGACCCGACCCTTGCGAGAGGCCGTACGCAATGCGCTTGGTGAGCGTGAACGTCTTGCCCGTACCGGCGCCAGCCTGGATGAACAGGGGCTCGTGGGCACTTTTGACCGCGGCTTGCTGGCTCGGAGTAAGGGGCATCAGGCACCTCCCTTCGGGCAAAACGACGCAGCCTTGCAGTACTCGCACACGTCACTCGAAAGCGGAGCCGGCGTAATGTCGCCCGCACGCAGGCGCTCGACGCACGCTGCGATCACATCCTCGACACGCGTCAGGTATGCGCCGTACTCCTCGTCACTGCCAGCGCGAGGCAGCGCGTCGAGATCCTCGCGCATGTACTCGGTGCCACCCCACGGTATGCCGTGCGCATAGACACCACGCAACGCGTTCTTGGCATACGAGCGATAGACGGAGCCGATAACGCGAAGCGGCGTGCCGAGCGCCGCGAAATGACGCTCGACGAGCGTGGCGTATATGTCGGTCTGGATACGCTGCGGCAACTCGTCATCGGCGGCAAAGCCGTATCCAGCCGAAAGCCCACTGAGCTTGTAATCGATGATGACGGCGTTGCCCTCCTCGTTGACATCGATGCGATCGACCTTGCCGCGCACGGGCACGCCCGCATACTCGAGCATCTGGTCTGCCGAGCGGCCGAGCTCGAGCTCGAAGTAGCGGGGGACAAACCCCGGCAGGAACGTGGCATCACGGCGCACGAGGTCGAAGACCTGCTGGCGCAACTCCTCGCATGCGCACGCGTCGTATTTGGTGCGCAGGTAGAGGCCCCGACGCTCGCGCGACTGGTCATCTTCGACCTGCTGATCGAAGGCCTTGTTGGCAATTGCGAGTGCCTCGTCGACGTTCTGCTCTGTCACGCGATCATGCCCGGCCTGCTTGAGACTGCGGTAGAAGCGCTCCATGACCGCATGGACGAGATTGCCCTGGGCAGCCGCGTCGAACGCGACATCCATGCCGTTATAGCCCACGCGCCTGCAGGCAAACCAACGGTACGGGCAGCGATAGTAGTCCTCGAGAGCCGTGGGCGAAAACGCGAGCGCCTTGCCCTTGAGGTCGTGCGTGAGGTCTTCGCGCGCACTGGCTGCAATCGAGCCGCGCGTGACGGAAAGGTCGCCGCAGTGGCCCTCGTCCGCAAAAAAGACATCGGCCTCGTTCATCGAAAGCAGCCACGGCCTGAGGGATTGCGGAACGGCCTGGACGGAAAGCCCTGCCTCGTCCTCTTCAGCGCTGCGATATGCAGCGACAAGCTCTTCGAACAACGCGCTCGGGCAGCTCTCGTCGCCATTCGCATCGTGCGTCGTGCGCGTGAAGCCAAAGCAGCTCTCGCATGACCCGATGGTGTTGAGCAGCATGATGCGCTGGTCGCGGGCAAGCGTATCTGCACGCTCGATGCCGAGCTTGTGCATGAGCGCATCGAACGGGGCGCCCTGCGATGCCATCGGGTAATGAGCCGCGTCCAAATCGCACAGGATGATGGAACGCGCGCGCGTGGGCCCGAGCGCGCATGGCTCGACAATGCGCAGTGCCTCGCCCTGATTGCCATACGAACGATTGAGCGTGACGGGGAGGTTGGCCATCTCGTCAGCATCGGGCTCGCAGATGAAGCGCTCGCAAAGTTCGAGATAGTCGAGCAATGCCTCGGCCGCGGCGCAATCGTCGATGAGCGTATCGGCTTCGAGCTGCGCCGAGCGCGCGTACTCGAAGAGCAATCTGACACGATCGGAGCGCGAGGCATCGAGAAGTTGCACGAGCGGCTCGAGGCGCTCGCGCGTGATGGCAGCGCTCGCGTTGCCCTGCGCGAAGCCCTCGCGCACGTCGCGCATCCTCTTGTATGCAACCGAGCCGGCTTGCTCGCGCCAGCGCATTTGCAAGGCGCGTGCATCTTGGGCGGGAACGCCCGCATAGGGGCTGCAAAGCACGTCGACGAACGGCTCGAAGGGCGCATCGTCACCCGCCTGCACGACTGCCTCGAGTGCAGAGAACGCAGCACCCAGGCCCGTACGCGCACAAGGCACGGCAAACTGCGTGGCAAAGGGGACGCCCGCACGCGCGAGCGCATCATGCAGGCGCGGATATGCATCGGCGGCATTCGCGCAACAGACGAGCATGTCCGCGTGTGCGATGCCATCTTGCTCGTGCATGCTGCGCACGAGGCCGGTGGTTACATCGGCTGCGACATGTGCACCGCGTGCCTCGCCCACGCGCACGTGACCCTGTGCCTGCATGCCACCAACGCCCGTGAAGAGACGCTGCCTGAGCATGACGAGCTCGTCTTGGCTGACTGGTGCGTTGGGATCGATCGCCAAGTGCTGCTGTATGACGGAGACAACCGCACTCGCCTCGAGCGTGGCGATAAAACGGCGCGTATGCGCGCTATGCAAATCGGGAGCTTCGAAAACCAGGTGCATGCCCCGGCAGGCGCCGTCTTGCGCGAGCATGTGCTCTGCTTGGGCAAGCTCGACAAGCCCCTCGTGCTCGAGCTTTGCCTCGTAGAGTGACACGAGCTCCATGAGCTTTGACTCCGAGGCGGTGAGCGGAACATTCGGACGCAAACCGGGAGAGATAGCCTCCTCGGCAAACGCGCCAAGCTGCGTGACGAAGCCAGGAGAGGGCGAGGCGTCGAAGAGCCCGACTTGCGTGACGAGCGGACGAAGCAGGACCTTGCGCTCGGCTGGCGTCACGATGGTGGAGCCGTCGCCGTGCACATCCCAGAGCTGGGCCACGAATTGCCGCTGGGTCATGACATCGACACCGGTGGGGACAAGATGACGAAGCTGCAACTTGCGCTGCTGGCCCCATGTGTGCGAAGGCACGATGAGGACGGCAGGAGCACCTGCATCCTGCGCGCACAGCAAGGCCTTGTTGCTCGCCTCGAGCAGCGCCTCAAGCGTGTTGACCGTCGTCATGCCCATCGTACAGACCTTCTAATGACTCGCGTCGACGATGTCGAGAAGCTCGAGCGGACTATCGATGATGAAGTCCGGGTACTCCTCCTCGAGCGTGGCGAAATCCCTGAAGCCCCAGGTGCAGCCCACGCTCGTGCAGCCGGCGTTCTTGCCCGTGCGCACGTCTGGCTGGGAATCGCCCACGAACCACGCGTCTTTGGGGCGCGAATCGAGAAGCTCGAGCGCCTTGAATGCCATGGCCGGATCTGGCTTGGGCGCGATGCCCTCGACACGGCCCACGGCCACGGGAATGAAGTCCGCGAACCACAGCTCGCGCAGGGCCTCTGTCTCGGGCTGGACCTTGTTGCTCACGATCGCCATCTTGAGACCGCGCTCCTTGAGCCCGGCAAGCATGTCCATGATGCCCGGATACGGGCGCGTGGCGTCGTTGCAGTGCGCCTTGTAGTGCGCGTTGAAGTCATCGAAGACACGCTGGAACTCTGGCGAGCCCGTCACGAAGGTGTGCTTCGTGAGCATCTCTATGAGCACGATAGAGCCATAACCAGCGGCTTCGCGCGTCTCGTCGAGCGTAACAAGCGGAAGGCTCGATTGCTCGAGCGCATAGTTGACGCTCGCGTGCAGATCATCGAGCGTGTCGAGCAGGGTGCCGTCCATATCGAAAAGTATTGTGTCCACAGTGCATCCTTTCTCATCTGCCCAAAGATTCTACCGCAGGGCTGTGACATATTTTCTGGCATGCACGGCGCAGCGCCCACGAATCACGTTACACTGCCCGTATGAACGAAGAAGCTGAACTGATATTGGCCTCGGGCTCGCCTCGTCGCAAGGAACTGCTCGCACGGACGGGCCGCTCGTTTCGCGTGATCGTGAGCGCTGCTGACGAGATTGCCGCCGCGGACATGGAGCCCGCCAGCGTCGCCATGCAAAACGCCCGCGTGAAGGCGCTGGCCGTTGCCGCCAATGTACCTGATAGCGCCACTGTCATCGGTGCCGACACCATCGTCGTGCTCGACGGGCGCATCTTCGGCAAGCCAAGTGACGAGGAAGACGCCCGGCGCATGCTGAGGGAGCTCGCGGGCAGGACGCATCAGGTCATCACCGGCGTGTGCCTCGTGCACGGCGGGCAATGCGAAACCTTCGCCGAGACAACCAACATATGCTTCAGGGATCTTTCCGCAAGCGAAATCGATGTCTATATCGCCACGGGCGAACCGCTCGACAAGGCCGGTGCCTACGGCATACAGGGAGCAGCCGGCGCGTTCGTCGACCACATCGAAGGCGATTACGATAACGTGGTTGGCCTGCCGGTCGCGCGCCTAGAGCGAGCGCTTGATCTTGAGCGCGGCGATAAGGTAGACGACGGGCAGGATGGCGAGCGCTAGCGCATAGAGCAGCGCCGTGACCACGTACTGTGGCGTCACCGCCAGGGCATATCCCAAGAACGCGACCACGAGCACGAGCGCGATGATCGCCATGACGATGGCAACCATGACCTTGCTCGGATGCTTGGCGACGTAGATCGCGACGATAGCCGGCGGGATGAGCGCGATACCGCATGCCAGCGCCGTACCGTAGAGATACATGCCCAGCACTCCGATGTCGGGCATGAGCGCGGCGACATCGGCGACGCGGATGAGCTGCACGATGCAAAACGCGATGAGAATGAGCGCGATGACGAGCATCGCGACACCCAAGCCCGCGAGCACGCGATGACCCCAGGTCTTCTCGAAGGTGAGCAGGTCGGGATTGTCGCGGTCGTCGGTGAGCACCGACGGGTCGACGGGATGCGGATCATGCTCGTGATCCGAATAGCCCGGCGTCCTGCCCGTGCGTGGGGTTTCCCTATAGTCGTTGTAATTCTCCATGCGTCTTGCCTAACTTTGCACGATGGTCTTCTCGCCACACGAGGGGCACTTCACGGCAATCTTGCCCTTGCCGGCCGGCACGCGCATCTGCTGGCCGCAAAACGAACAGCTCAGGTACTTGTAGCCAGCCTCGCCCTTGGCCTTGTCCCTGCCCTTCGACGAGATGTCCTTGGCCGAGGCGTTCTTGCGCTCGGCACGACGCCTGCGGCGACGCAGGAAAGCCTCGTTCTCGGCACGCCGCGCATCCTTGTTGCGCGACAGCACGCGAAAGATTATGAGCACGAGCAGGATGAGGCCAATCCAGTTGAGGATGGTCGATGCCCATGCGATCCATAGCATGCGCAGCATGTTGGCGAGCACGCCGCAGAGGATCGAGAGGATCCACATCACGACGACGCCAACGCTCAGGGCCTGACCAAGTTGATCGAAGCCGTATCGGCCCTGCATGAAGTTATAGAGCCATGCGCTGATTCTGTTCATGAACTACTTGAGCGAATCGATGTGCTCGACGATGTCTCCGATAGTCTCGAGGCCCTCGGGCTCGCCGAAGTCGATGCCCTCCGCATCCTCGATGTCGCAGATGAGCTCGACGAGGTCGAGCGAATCGATGTCGATGGAATCCAGCGTGGTGTCTTCCTCGATCTGCTCTGGCTCGATGGAGAGGTTGTCTTCGAGAATCTGCCTAATGGTGTCAATGGTAGCCATGGTGCTCCTTTCGTCATGGGGAAATATAGCGAAATGACGCACGGCAGGCAACGGGGCAGAATGTGTAAAAGGGCCTGACCCTTTTACACGTAGCTTACGTGCCAGAAGGTGAGGCCGTGGGCCGGGGCCGTCTCGCCTGCGGCGTTGCGATCGCATGCCGCCAGCACCTCGGCGACCCAGCCAGGTTCGCGATGCCCGGCACCTACCTGCACGAGCGTGCCGACGATGGTGCGCACCATCGAGTGCAGAAAGGCGTTGCCGACGACCTTGACCACAAGGCAGCTCTCCCCCATCTGCTCCTCGCGCGTGATGGAGATCTCGTCCACGCGACGCATCGTCGTCTTGCCCTCGGCGCTTGCCGCCTTGCAAAACGACTTGAAGTCGTGCTCGCCGATGAGATGGGCCGCGCCCTGACGCATGGCCTCGACGTCCAGCTCGCCCCTTCTCCACCAGGCAAAGTCCGCCAGAAACAGCGGCGGGACGGGACCGGCGACGATGCGATAGCGATACTCGCGAGCCGTCGCATCGAAGCGGGCGGAAAACTCGGGGCCCGCAAAGTCCACTGCCTTGATCACGATGTCGTCGGGCGTGAGCGCGTTGAGCGAGATGATGAGGCGTCCGGGCGTGATGCCATCGAGCTCGGCCTCATCGAGCACGCACGACACGACCTGCCCGAGCGCATGCACGCCCGCATCGGTGCGTCCCGCACACACGGTCTCGACGGGACGACGAAAGTAGGTTGCGAGAGCACGCTCGAGCTCACCTTGGATGGTGCAAAGGCGCGGTTCCTTCTGCCTGGCAAAGCCAGCGTATGCCGCGCCGTTATAGGCAATGGTGAGAACGAGTGAGCGCTGTTCCATCGGATCGTCCCCCTACAAGAACACGCAGAGCGCGATGATCGCCACGATGCCGATGACGAGCGTCGTGATATCGTCCGCGTTCATGGCCCGCACGCTCATGCGCGTGCGCCTGCCGCCTGCATAGCAGCGCGCGTCCATGGCGTCCGCAAGGTCATCGGCGCGCCTGAACAGGCGCACGAAGAGCGGGATGAACACGGGCACCCATGACTTGAGCCGCACGAACACGTTGCCGTCATCGAAGTTGGCGCAGCGCGCCTTCTGGGTAAGCTGGATCATCTGCGCCTCGCGCGCCGTCGTGGGGATGAAACGCAGAGCGATCGAGATCATCATCGCGATGTCATCGACGGGTACGCCGAAGCGTCGCAGCGGGCCGAACATGCGCAGCATCGCATCGGTCAGCTCCATCATCGAAGACGTGAAGGTCAGCAGCGAACAGATGAGCACGAGCAGCACGATGCGCAGGGCGAAGAAGAGGCCCCTCATCAAGCCATCGAGCGTGATGCCGAAGCTCCCGAAGAGCACCCACTCCTGCGTGAGCCCGAGCGAGCCCGCCGTGGAAAGCCCCGGTGCCGCCGCCGAGCCCAAGCTAATGCTGAAGGTATGCACGATGATGGTGAACGCGAGGATGAAGATGATGGGGATGAGGCCGCGCGCTGCCCTGGTCACGGGCACGCGTGCCATCACGTAGAGCATCGCCACGAATGCCGTGACGATGAGCAGCCCCGCCCAGCTCTCAACGAAGAAGACGGCGATAGAGAAAACGCAGGCCAAGATAATCTTGACCTGCGCATTCAAAGCGTGGATAGGGCTTGTGCCGGGAATGTAGGTGCCAAAGGCAAGTGCCTGCGTCATCTGTGCTCCCGGTGAGAAACGAGGTTCCTACTCGTCATCCTCGTGCTTCTCGGCCTTCTCGTCAGCATCCTCGATGGCATGCTCTTCCTTGGACATGGGGTTGACATCGTCGATGAGCTCGCGCTCCTCCTCGGCGATCTCTTCCTTGATCTTCTCGATGTTCTCTGCCTCGGTCTTGGCCACCTCTGCCTCCTTGGCCTCGAGAACGGCGTCCTCGACGGACTCCTCGTCCTCGGCCTTCTCGGCCTCGACAGCGTCCTCGCGCACGTCGGTCTCGGCGTCGGCGTCGATGCGATCTGCCTCGCCCTCGGCGAACTCCTCGATGTCGTCCTTGTCGTTGTCGTTCTTGTCCTCGGTGCCTTCCTCGATCAGGTCCTCGACCTCATCGGCGGCCTTGTCCTCGGACTTCGTGGCCTTCTTGGCAGCGGACTTCTTGCCCTTGGCGGGCTTCTCGTCGGCCTTGGCCTTGGGGGTCACGGCCTCCTCGACGAGCTCGAGAATCGCCATGGGGGCATTGTCGCCCTTGCGCGGACCAAGCTTGAGGATGCGGGTGTAGCCACCGTTGCGGTCGGCCCACATGCCCTGCTCGACCTTCTCGAAGACCTCGCGGACGAGCTCCTTGTCGCCCAGGGCGGCGATGGCCAGGCGGCGGGAGTGCAGGTCGCCCTTCTTGGCCCAGGTGATGATGCGCTCAACGGTGCCGCGGACTTCCTTGGCACGCGTGACCGTGGTCTTGATGCGGTCGTTGGTGAACAGCGCGACCGCAAGGTTCTTTTTCATGGCCTTGGTGTGGCTGGCGTCGGTGCCCAGCTTGCGGCCCTTCTTGTAATGCCTCATTGAATCTCCTACGTACTAAAGCTTCAAGCTGAGGTCCATCGACTGAAGCTTGTCCTTGACTTCCTCGATGGACTTGGCGCCGAAGTTGCGAATGTTGAGCAGGTCGTTCTCGGAATACTCGACCAGCTGACGCACCGAGTGGATGCCGGCGCGCTTCAGGCAGTTGTACGAGCGAACCGACAGGTCGAGGTCCTCGATCTGCTTCTCGAGCTCGGTGTTCTTGCTCGGACCCTCGGGGGCGAAGATGCTCGTCACCTCGACCTCCTCGCCGCTCTCGTCGAGCGACAGGAAGGCCATCATGTGCTGGTTGATGATGTTAGCGGACTGGCACACAGCCTCGACCGGGCTGATCGCGCCATTGGTCTCGACCTCGAGAATGAGCTTGTCGTAGTCGGTGCGCTGAGCAACGCGCGTGTCCGTGACGTCCATGGTGCAACGGCGGATCGGCGAGAACAGCGAATCGACGTGGATGATGCCGATGGGGTCCTCCGGGCGCTTGTTGCGCTCTGCGGGCACATAGCCACGGCCAACGCCGATGCGAACCGACATCTCGAGCTGCGCGCCCTCGGAGAGCGTCGCGATGACATGATCGGGGTTGATGAGCTGGAACTCCGTGGGGACTTCCAGATCGGCACCGGTGACCACGCAGGGGCCCTGCGCGGAAAGCGTGGCGGTAGCCTCCTCGCCACCAGCAAAGGGAGCGAAGACCAGGCCTTTGATATTCAGAACAATGTCGGTGACATCTTCGACGACGCCAGGGGCGGACGTGAACTCGTGCTGCACGCCCTCGATCTTGATGGCGGTGGCCGCAGCGCCGTCCAGGGAGGACAGCAGGACGCGGCGCATGCCGTTACCGAGCGTCTGGCCGTAGCCACGCTCGAGCGGTTCCATGACGAATCGCGCGATATTCTCGCCGACTTGCTCGACGGTAATGTTGGGCTTCATGAACTCAGTCATTAAGTAGCCTCCTCGAGACTCGAACCGGATAGGACAGGGTGAAAATTACTTCGAATAAAGCTCGACGATGAGCTGCTCCTGGATATCCAGATCGATTTGATCTCGCGTCGGCAGCGAAATGACGTTGCCCTGCAGCTTCTCGATGTCAACCTCGAGCCAGGCGGGAACCTGGACGCGCTCGTTGGAGATGAGGGCGCTCTTGATCACGAGGAGCTCCTTGGCTGCGGGGGCGATTGCCACGAGGTCGCCGGCGCTCACGCGATACGACGGGATGTCGACGCGCTTGCCGTTGACGGTGATGTGGCCGTGCGTGACCGTCTGACGGGCCTCCTTGCGCGTGCGCGCAAAGCCCAGGCGGAACACGACGTTGTCGAGACGGGACTCGAGAATCCTCATGAGGTTCTCGCCCGTGACGCCCTGCATGCGGCGTGCCTTATGGAAGTAGCCGCGGAATTGCTTTTCGAGAACGCCATAGATGAACTTGGCCTTCTGCTTCTCGCGAAGCTGACGACCGTACTCGCTCTCCTGGCGACGGCGCTGCTTGGGCTGCTTCTTGGACTCTTTGGTGTAACCCAGCACGATGGGGTCGATGCCAAGCTGGCGGCAGCGCTTCAGAACCGGGGTCCTGTTAATTGCCATGACTTATTACCTTTCTAAGCTAGACGCGACGACGCTTGACCTGACGGCAACCGTTGTGCGGAATGGGCGTGCAGTCCTGGATGCTCGCGACCTCGAGGCCGGCGGCCTGGAGCGAGCGGATGGCGGTCTCGCGGCCGGAGCCGGGACCCTTCACGAACACGGAGACCTTCTTGAGGCCGTGCTCCATGGCCATCTTGGCGGCCTTCTCGGCAGCCATCTGCGCCGCGAACGGCGTGGACTTGCGGGAACCCTTGAATCCAACCGTACCAGCGGACTGCCAGGAGATGACGTTGCCGCGGGTATCGGTGATGGAAACGATCGTGTTGTTGAACGTGCTCTTGATGTGAGCCTGACCCACCGTGATGTTCTTGCGGTCTGCGCGACGGACGCGGGTCGTGGTTTGCTGCTTCTTAGCCATGCTGTCCTCTCACCTAACCCCTCTTCTTGGCGCCGATCTGGCGACGCGGACCCTTGCGGGTGCGAGCGTTGGTGTGAGTGCGCTGACCGCGAACAGGCAGGCCACGACGATGGCGCAGGCCACGATAGCAGCCGATCTCCATCAGGCGCTTGATGTTCTGCGAAGTCTCGCGACGCAGGTCACCCTCGACCGTGTAGTTTGCATCGATGTTGTCGCGCAGCTTGACGACCTCTTCCTCGGTGAGGTCGCGCACGCGCGTGTCAGGATTAACGCCGGTCTCCTCGCAAATCTTCTTTGCGCGGGTCAGACCGATACCGTAGATGTAAGTCAGACCAATCTCCACGCGCTTGTCGCGCGGAAGGTCGACACCGAGTATACGAGCCAATGTCGCTCCCCTTCTTAGCCTTGGCGCTGCTTGTGGCGCGGGTTCTCGCAAATGACGAACACCTTGCCATGACGCCTGATGATCTTGCACTTATCGCACATCTTTTTTACCGAAGGACGCACCTTCATAATGTCCTTACCTTTCCGAAAGTGTTGACACTTCGTTTTATCGTCACGCCCAGCCGCAGGCGGTAATTTTCTTGCTCAAACGACAGGAATGCCACGGTATCCCGTCAATTGCGGTATGCCGCAGTACTTACTTATAGCGGTAGGTGATCCTGCCGCAGTCGAGGTCGTACGGCGAAAGCTCCACCGTCACCTTGCCGCCGGGAAGAATCTTGATGTAATGCATACGCATCTTGCCCGAGATATGGGCCAGAACCTGATGGCCGTTCTCGAGCTCGACCTTGAACATGGCGTTGGGAAGCGGTTCGATGACCTTTCCCTCCAGCTCAATAGCATCCTCTTTGCTCACGAGCGTATCTCTCCCATTTTGAATCTTCACAAACGTAATCAAACATACTACTGCAACAGGTCTTCGGATTCTAGTGAATTTTTTATGAGATTCCACGGCGTCAAGACGAGCGGTCCCTCATCGGTGATGGCGATGGTGCGCTCGAAATGCGCTGCGGGCCTGCCGTCGCAGGTCACGACGCCCCAGCCGTCATCGAGTGTGCGCACCTGATAAGTGCCGGCCGTGAGCATGGGCTCGATCGCGATGACCATGCCCCTCTCGAGTAGCATACCCGTGTGAGCTTGCCCATAGTTGGGGACGATCGGTGGCTCGTGCATGTTGCGTCCGATGCCGTGCCCCGTGTAGTTGCGCACGATGCCGAAGCCATGTTGCTCGGCGACCTGCTGGATGGCATGCCCGATGTCGCCCATGTGGTTGCCGGGAACGGCCTGGGCGATACCCGCCTCCAGCGCGCTCTCGCACGCCTCGAGCAACGCGCGCGTCTGCGAGTCGATGCTACCCACGGCAAAGGTCGCCGCGTTATCCCCGACCCAACCATCGACGATGGCGCCGGTATCGATCGAGATGATGTCGCCCTCGCGCAAGATGACGCTGCGTGAGGGAATGCCGTGCACGACCATGTCGTTGACCGATGCGCAGATAGTCGCGGGAAAGCCGCCATAGCCCTTGAACGCGGGACGCCCGCCGCCTTCGACGATAATGCGCTCGGCGCAAGCATCGAGCTCGGCAGTCGAGATACCCGGGGCAACAAGCAAGCCGACCGCCTCGAGCGCTGCTGCGCTCAAGTGGCCGGCTTGCTTCATCGCTTCGATCTTTGCTGGCGACTTGATCTTGACGCCATCCAAGCGAAAGAACCTCATGCGTTTACTTGCCGATGGCCTTCCTCAGCTCGGCGAATACCTCGTCGGGGGACTGGCCGCCATCGAGCTCGATGAGAATGCCGTTGCCGCGGTAGTAGTCGATGAGCGGGCTCGTCGACTTCTCGTAGACGGCAAGGCGGTTGCGCACCGTCTCCTCGTTGTCATCGGCACGCTGGTACATCTCGCCGCCGCACTTGGGGCAGACCGGGCCCGTCTCGACCGTGCCGGGGTAGCCGCACTCGCGGCAGACGCGACGCTGCGACATGCGGGCCACGAGCGCCTCGGGATCGACCTCGAGGGCGATGGCGTAGTCGAGCTTGGTACCCAGGTTGGAAAGCACGCCGTCGAGGGCGACAGCCTGGGCCGGGGTGCGCGGGAAGCCGTCGAGCAGGAACGAGGCATCCGGGTCGGCCTTGAGCTTCTCCTCGACCAGGCCGATGACGACCTCGTCAGGCACGAGCTCGCCGGCGTCCATGTAGGACTTTGCCTTGAGGCCAAGCTCGGTGCCCTCCTTGACGGCTGCGCGAAGCAGGTCGCCCGTGGAGAGATGCGTGAAGCCGAACTCGTCGACAAGACGCGCGGACTGGGTTCCCTTGCCGGCGCCGGGGGCGCCCAGGAGTACGATATTCATTGAAGTCTCCTCAGTCTATTTGAAGAAGCCGTCGTAGTTGTGCATCTTCAACTGGCTCTCCAGCTTGGTCATCGTGTCGAGCGCAACGCCGACCATGATGAGGACGGACGTGCCGCCGAACAGCTGGATGAGGGTGTTACCCGTGAACGAGTACAGGATGGACGGGATGATCGCGATGGCCGCGAGGAACATCGCGCCCGGAAGCGTGATGCGGTTGATCACGTTCTTGATGTACTGCACGGTCGCACCGCCCGGACGAACGCCCGGGATGAAGCCGCCGTTGTTCTTCAGGTTGTCGGCTGTCTCCTGCGGGTGATAGATCATCGACGTGTAGAAGTACGCGAAGAAGACGATCAGGCCGAAGGTGAGGATCCAGTTGCCCCAGCCGGCCGAGCAGAAGTTGGCGACAGCCTGCAGCCAACCCGCATCGCTGAAGAACGCGGCGATCTGGGCGGGCAGGTAGAGCAGCGCGGAAGCGAAGATGATGGGGATGACGCCCGAGCCGTTGACCTTGAACGGCAGGTACGTGGACTGGCCACCCATGACCTTGCGACCCACGACGCGCTTGGAATACTGCACCGGGATACGACGCTGGCCACGCTCGATGAAGACGATGCCCGGAATCGTGATGAGGATCACGGCGACGATGAGCACCGTCATGAGAATGCCCTGCATCTGATCGGTTGCGTTCGTGATGGAATCAAGCAGTGCGCTCGGGAGGCGCGCGATGATGTTCGCGAAGATGATGAGCGACATGCCGTTGCCGATGCCACGCTGCGTGATGAGCTCGCCCATCCACATGATGAGGGCGGTGCCCGCCACGAGCGTGATGATGATGACCGCGCTGATCAGCCACGTGGGCATGCCCGTCGTGGAGAAATCGACACCGAAGGCGTTCTGGAACAAGACCAGATAGCCGATGGCGTTGATCAGGCCGAGCACGAGCGTGAGGTAACGCGTGATGCGCGTGACCTTGCGCTGGCCCGTCTCGCCTTCCTTCTGCCAACGCTGCAAGGCGGGAATGATGCCCTGCATGAGCTGCATGATGATGGATGCGGTGATGTAGGGCATGATGCCGAGCGAGAACACCGAGAAGTACTCGAGTGCGCCACCTGAGAACAGGTTGAGCATGAGCAGGCCGGCGTTCGTGCTCGTGTCACGGAAGTTCGACACGAGGTCGGCAAACGGAATGCCAGGAACGGGGATAAACGAGCCAACACGGTACAGCGCTATGATTCCAAGGGTGAAGAAGATCTTGTGACGGAGCTCCTTCACCTTCATTGCGTTAATGAGTGCGTTGAGCACGGCTACTCGACCTTTCCTCCGGCCGCTTCAATCTTGGCCTTTGCAGAAGCGGAAACCTTGTCGACCTGGACGGTGAGAGCCTTGGTGATCTCGCCGTCGCCGAGCACCTTAACGAGAGCATCGGCATGCTTGATGATGCCCTTCTCGACGAGCGTATCGCCGTTGACGACCTCGCCAGCAGCGTACTTCTCGTCAAGACGGCTGACGTTGACCGGCACATACTCCTTGCGGTTGATATTGCGGAAGCCGGGGAGCTTGGGAAGGCGCATCGCGAGCGGCATCTGACCACCTTCGAAACCGGGGCCCTTGGTGCCGCCGGCACGCGACGCCTGGCCATTCATGCCGCGACCGGACGTACCGCCGTGGCCCGAACCATGACCGCGACCAACGCGCTTGCGCTTCTTCGTCGACCCCTCGGCCGGCTTGAGTTCAGAAAGATCCATGATGTCTCCTTTTCGCATCCACCCGTATGAGTGAAGCCGGCTGCTCGCCGCCGGCGGACTTCCTCGTCGTGAGCCGCACCTCAAAAGATGCGGCCCATCACGTGCTTACTAGATGTTCTCGACCTCGATCAGGTGCTTGACCTTGAAGATCATGCCCCTGATGGCGTCGTTGTCGACCTGGTCGACCGTGGAGCCGATCTTGCCCAGACCTAGGGCCTTGAGCGTTGCGCCCTGGTCCTTCTTGTAGCCGATCGAGCTCTTCACCTGCGTCAGGCGCAGGGTCTTCTTTGCCTCAGCCATTACTGAACCTTCTTTCCGTAGATTGCAGCAACGGACATATCGCGACGAGCCGCAACCTGCTGGGGGCTCTGGAGCTCCTTGAGACCCTCGGCCGCTGCCTTGACGATGTTCATCGCGTTGTCGGTGCCGAGCGACTTGGACAGCACGTCCTTGACGCCAGCGAGCTCGAGCAGGGCGCGAACCGGACCGCCGGCGATAACGCCGGTACCGGGCGTAGCCGGCTTGAGCAGAACACGGCCAGCGGAAAACTCGCCGATGACCTCATGCGGAATCGTGCCTTCCTCGGTCAGCGGAATCTTGAACATGTTCTTCTTGGCGTCCTCGACGCCCTTGCTGATGGCGATGGGCACCTCAGCGGACTTGCCCATGCCAACGCCGACGTTGCCGTTGCGATCGCCGACGACCACGAGTGCGGTCAGGCCGAAGCGACGGCCACCCTTGACGACCTTGGAAACGCGATTGATGTAGACGACGCGCTCTTCGAGTTCGGGAGCCTGCTGTGCAGCCTGCCTGTTGGACTTCCTGTTGTTAGGCCTCTGTGCCATGTTTCCCTCCCCCTAGAATTTCAGGCCGGCTTCGCGGGCGCCCTCGGCGAGCGCCTTCACACGGCCATGGTAGAGATTGCCACCGCGGTCGAACACGACCTCGCCAATACCCGCATTGAGCGCGCGCTGGGCGATGAGCTTGCCCACCTCGGTAGCACCTTCGATATTGCCGCCGCTCTTGCCAGCGGCCTTGATCTTCGGGTCGAGCGAAGATGCGCTTGCCAGCGTGACGGCAGCGACATCGTCGATGACCTGAGCATAGATGTTGGAATTTGAACGCGTCACGCGCAGACGCGGACGCTCGGGCGTACCTGCAACCTTGCCACGCACACGGCGCTGGCGGCGCTGCAGTTTCGCCTTCTTTGCCTTGAGCTTATCCATACTTTACCGTTCTCCTTGAAATCAACCGGTATAACGACCGGCGCATGTTTACTACTTGGCTGCCTTGCCCTCTTTGCGGCGGATGTGCTCGCCCTGGTAGCGGATACCCTTGCCCTTGTACGGCTCGGGCTTGCGGTAGGCGCGGATGTCCGCGGCGACCTGACCGACCAGCTGCTTGTTGATGCCGCTGATGTTGATGATCGTGGGCTCAGGGCACTCGAACGTGATGCCGTCGATGGCATCGACGATGACGGGATGCGAGAAGCCGAGCGTCATCTCGAGCTTGCCGCCCTTGAGTGCGGCACGATAGCCAACGCCGACGAGCTCGAGAGTCTTGGAATAGCCCTCGCTCACGCCGATAACCATGTTGTTGATGAGAGAACGGGTCAGGCCATGCATCGCGCGATTCTCGCGCGCATCGTTGGGACGCTCGACGACGATGGAGCCGTCCTCGCCCAAGCTGATGGCCATATTCTCGTTGAAGGTCTGGGTGAGCTCACCCTTGGGACCCTTGACGGTAACGGTGTTGCCGTCGATCTTTACCTCGACTCCGGCAGGAACCGGAACGGGCAACTTGCCAATACGCGACATGTTTTGCTCCTTTCTCGGCTCTTACCAGACGTATGCCAGGACCTCGCCGCCGACGCCGGCAATGCGGGCATCGCGATCGGTCATGACACCTTTGGACGTGGAAATGATGGCAGTGCCGAGGCCGCCCAGAACGCGGGGCAGCTCGTTCTTGCCAGCGTAGATGCGAAGACCGGGCTTGGAAATGCGGCGCAGGCCACGAATGACCTTCTCCTTCTTATCCCCGTACTTCAGCGTGATGAACAGCTCGTCTTGCGGGGCCTTCGAGATGATCTCGTACTCCGCGATATAGCCCTCTTCCTTCATGATGCGAGCTATCTCGACGAGCTTTCGCGAAGACGGCATGGAAACCGTCTCCTTGTTCGCAGTGTTCGCGTTTCGAATACGCGTGAGCATATCTGCGATCGAATCGGTCGTGCTCATTGATTCCTCCTATGGTTCGTTGATGACTGCTCTCAAGCGGTTCGCGTCCACCCGTGATGGCCGCGCCTATCTCAAGGCAGCCCAGCGTCTACTCGGGCTGATTACCAGCTAGCCTTGCGGACACCGGGGAGTTCGCCTTTAAGGGCAAGTTCACGCAAGCAGATTCGGCACAGACCGAACTTGCGATAGACCGAATGCGGCCTGCCGCAGCGGTTGCAACGCGTATACGCGCGCGTGCTGAACTTCGGCTCACGCTTTGCCTTGGCGATCATCGATTTCTTTGCCAATGCTCATCCTTTCCTGTTCGCAGAAAGCACATGCCTCCTACTAAACTCCGATTGCTGCACGAAAAAACGCGCAGCAATCGAATATTCTACCTTACTCTCCTACTAAGCCGCAAACGGGAATCCGAATGCGTTGAGAAGCGCCCTACCCTCGTCGTCGGTCTTGGCGGTCGTCACGAACGTGATGTCCATGCCGCGGGTGCGATCGACCTTGTCATAGTCAATCTCCGGGAAGATGATCTGCTCGGTGACGCCCATCGAGTAGTTGCCGTGACCATCGAAGCTCTTCGGCGACAGACCACGGAAGTCGCGGATGCGGGGAATCGCAGCGGCGATGAGGCGATCGAAGAACTCGTACATGCGGTCGCCGCGCAGCGTGACCTTGGCGCCGATTGGCATGCCGGCACGCAGCTTGAACGTTGCGATGGACTTCTTGGCACGGCAGATCATCGGCTGCTGGCCAGTGATGACGCGCAGGTCCTCGACAGCGGCATCCATGAGCTTGCTGTCGGTAGCGGCGTCGCCGACACCCATGTTGACGACGATCTTCTCGAGCTTGGGGACGTCGTTGACGTTGGCGATGCCGAGCTCGTCCTTGAGCTTGGCTGCAAGCTCGTTGTAGTACTTCTCTTTGAGACGTGGTGCCATGTTTCTAACTCCTTCGAGATTTAAGGCGGGGTTTCCGACCTCGCCCCCTTCAGATGAAGGGCCTGTTTAACCTGTGATCTAGCATGAATTTCAACGAGTCTGGTGCAGAGGCGGAAACCTCGCACTAAATCCGTTGTCGCTAGCGGCTAACGCAGCGTGCTGGATTGGCGAGAACTGAGGAGCGAAGCGTGCATGCGGCACGTGAGCTCCTCAGTGAACGCCAAGACGGTGCGTTGCGTTAGTCGATAGCCTTTCCGCATTTCTTGCAGACGCGTTGCTTTCCGTCCTCGTCGACCTTGAAGCCGATGCGAGTCGGCAGGCCGCACGATGGGCAGACCAGCATGACGTTGGAGACGTCGATGGCTGCCTCGCGGGTATCGATGCCGCCGTTGGGGTTGGCCTGGGTCGGGCGAAGCGCCTTATGTACCAGGTTGACGCCCTGGACGGTCACGCGGCCCTTCTCGGGAAAGGCAAAGAGGACCTCGCCCTGTGCGCCTTTGTCCTTGCCGGCGATGACCTTGACGGTATCGCCTGTCTTGATGTTCATCTTCGTCATCTTCTTCTCACCTTCCCCTAAAGCGTCTCGGGTGCGAGGGAGACGATCTTCATGAACTTGCGGTCACGCAGCTCGCGGGCGACGGGCCCGAAAACGCGCGTGCCACGGGGAGCGCCGGAGTCGTCGACCACGACGGCGGCGTTCTCGTCGAACTTGATGTAGGAGCCGTCCTTGCGACGGACCTCCTTCTTGAGACGGACGATGACGCAACGCACGACGTCGCCCTTCTTGACCTGACTGTTGGGAGCTGCCTCCTTGACGCTGCAGACGATGATGTCGCCCAGGCCGGCGTAGCGGCGCTTGGAGCCGCCGAGGACCTTGATGCACTGAACCTTCTGTGCACCGCTGTTGTCAGCAACAGTCAGCATTGATTGCATCTGAATCATGAGAATACCTTCCTGCTACGTTAGCTGACTACTTGGCCTTCTCGACGATGTCGAGCAGGCGCCAGCGCTTCTGCTTGGAGAGGGGACGAGTCTCCATGATGCGGACGGTATCGCCCACACCGGCCTCGTTGCCCTCGTCATGCGCGTGGAACTTCTTGGTGGTGGTGATCATCTTGCCGTAGACGCGGTGCGGCTTGCGCTCCTCGATCTGCACGACGATGGTCTTGTCGTTTGTAGCCGAGACGACGACGCCCTGGCGAACCTTACGACGATTACGCTCTTCGTTCATTTAAGCTTCGCTCCTTTCCTTAAGCGGTCGCTTCGGCTGCAGCGCGAATCTCACGGGCACGCAGCTCGGTGCAAATACGGGCAATGTCCTTCTTGACGACCTTCACACGCGCGGTGTTGTCCAGCTGGCTGGTGGCCATCTGGAAGCGCAGGTTAAAGAGCTCGGTGCGCGCCTCGGTCAGCTTGTCGTTGAGGTCGTCGGTAGTGAGCTCGCGGATCTCTGCAGGCTTCATTTACTCGTCGCCTCCTTCTTCCTCAGTGGTGGCGGCAGCGGGGGCAGCTGCAGCGGTGCTCTCCTTGGCAGCCTTGGAGCGGCCACGAGCGGAATCCTTGGCATGGGCCTTGGCGTACTCCGCAGCACGCTCGGCGGCATCCTCGCGAATCACCATCTTGCACTTGATGGGCAGCTTGTTGATGGCAAGGCGCATGGCCTCGCGGGCATCGTCGGGCTGAACGCCATCGATCTCGAACATGATGCGGCCGGGCTTGACGACGGCCACCCACTCCTCGGGATTGCCCTTGCCGGAACCCATGCGGGTCTCTGCCGGCTTCTTGGTGATGGGCTTGTCCGGGAAGATCGTGATCCACACGCGACCGCCACGCTTCATGTAGCGGGTCATGGCGATACGAGCGGCCTCGATCTGGCGGTTGGTGA
>CABSKV010000018.1 GCA_902478425.1 uncultured Coriobacteriia bacterium
GGCGTGCGACACGCGCGATCTCGGCCTCGACACCGGCACGGGTGCTTGTCATGTCGTCCTCGAGCACGCGCCTTCGCTCGTCGAGCAGGTCTTGGATGCGCGCGTATAGCTGCGTGCCGAATATCTCCCGAAACAGCGCCTCGCGCTCCTTCGTCTTGGCGTTGAGCACGGCCGCGAAGTCGTTTTGCGCGATCATGACGATACGGCTGAACTGCCTGGCATCGATGCCGAGAAGCTCGATGACGCGCGCCGTCACGTCATCGCTGCGCGAGGCAAGCGAGACGCCATCGGTTATGTCTTCGAGAAACGCCTCGGGTTTGATCTCCGTCGTGCCCTCCCCGCGCTTCTTGGGGCGCATTTGCGCCGGGGCACGATACACCCGGTACTCGTGTCCCGCATGCTCGAAGACGAGCTCGACGGACGTGAGCACATCGGGGGCGGCATGGTCTGAGCGCATCTCGCGAGCCTCGCGCACCTCGCCGCTCGTCTCGCCGTACAGGGCGAACTTGATGGCGTCGAAGATGGTCGTCTTGCCCGAGCCGGTCGGCCCACAGATGAGGAACAGGCCGTGGTCGATGGCCGCGAAGTCCACCGTCTCGCGCTCGGCATAAGGCCCAAAGGCCTGCATCGTGAGCATGAGGGGCTTCATAAGCGCGTCTCCTCGATACACGCGACGACGACGGCACGCTCGTCATCTGTGAGCTCCGTGCCCGCTTGCTGCTCGTAGAACATGGAGAAGAGCTCGAGCGGGCTTGCCTTCTTCGTGCCAGCGATGCGCTCGCGCGCCCGCGATTGCGGGACGGTGAGTTGCTCCCAGTCGAGGCGCAGGATGTTGGGATACAGCGCGCGAAGCTTCGACATGGCATCCGGCAGGCCCTTGTCGGTGAGGGTGACGCGCATGTAGTCGAGCGGGTTTCCCTCGTCGATGCCCGAAAGCAGCTCCTCGTACGACGCGCGTATCTCGCGCATGTCATGCAGCGGCTCGAGCAGGCGCGTGCCGATCTCGATCTGCCCGTCCTCGATACGGATGATGGTCGCGCTTTTCTCGTGGTTCACCTCGGAAAACGAGTACTTGAGCGGGCTTCCGCTATAGCGAATCTGCGGACGCCCCACGCTCTGGGCGCCATGCAGGTGGCCAAGCGCCACGTAATCGTACGCATCGAAGGCCGAGGCATCCACGTTATCCGTACCCCCGACGTTCACGACCTCGGAATCGCAGGTCTCTGGCGTACTGCCCGATGCCGTCACGAACTGGTGCGCGACGAGCACGTTTACGGCGTCCTCGGCGAGCTCGTCGCAGGAAAGCGCGGCGCGCACCGCATCGTCATGCGAGCTGATGGAGTCGGCCGCATCCGGCAGCGCCATGCGCACGTCGGTCGGACGCACGAAGGGCAGTAGGTGGATGCAGGCGCGCTCGCCGTCACACTCGAGCACGAAACGGTCGATATGCCCATCGAAGGCCTTGGCGATGTGCAGGCCCGACGAGGCAAGCAGCGCCGAGCAAAACGAGAGCTGCTGGGGTGCATCGTGGTTGCCGGGTATGGCAAACACCTCGACGCCGGCTTCGCAAAAGGCCGAGAAGAGCCTCTCGCACGTCTCGAGCGCCTCGCGCGACGGAATGGGGCGATCGAAGACATCACCGGCGATGAGGATGCCGGTGACCTCCTCCTCACGGGCAATCGTGACGAGCTGCTCGATGACGTGAACCTGCTCCTCGATCATCGACAGGCCGTTGACGCGCTTGCCGATGTGCAGGTCTGCGATATGCAGGAGCTTCAAGAGCTAGAGCTCCTTGTAGTAGAGCATGCAGTGGCAGTAGCCCTCGTACTCGGGGTCCGCGATCTGCTCGCGAAACTCCTCGCACATGCAGTAGTTTTCCTCGATCGTATGTACTTTGCAGGGGCAATAGCCCTCTCGCTTGAGGATGCCCGCACGTATCTTCTCGACGTGCTCGCGATCCTCGTTCATCCTGATCTTCACGATGATCCTTTCCGCGACGACCTACCGAGCTTAGCATGCGACTGGGACATGGTACATCCCACGTGCATTCGGTTACTCAGTCGTTGCGGGAGTCGCGGGTGCATCGAAGGCCGCAGCGCAGTGCGGGCAGCGCGTCGAGCCGACCTTGACCTCCTCGAGGCAGAACGGGCAGCACGGCGCATCCGGCTCGGCCTCGCCCTTCTTGCCACGCTCCCTCATCTTGTTCACGCCCTTGACCAGGCAGAACACGACAAATGCGATGATGAGGAAGTTGATGCACGCGCTGATGAAGGACCCGAAGTCGATACCCGTACCCGGGATGACCAGACCACCGACCTCGCCGTTGCCACCCGTGACGAAGTTGATGAGCGGCTGGATGATATCCGAGGTGAGCGCCGTGACGATTGCGGTCAACGCGCCGCCGATGATGATGCCGACGGCCATGTCCATGACATCGCCCTGGTTGATGAACTCCCTGAACTCCTTGAAGAAACTCATGATTCTCTCCCCTCTTAGCGGCAGCAATTTGCCGGGGTCTATCTATCTTTCCTCCATATTATATGCGAGAAAGAAGAGAATAGGCGTGTAAAAGGGTCAGGCCCTTTTACACGTTTTCGGCAGCAACGAGCTCGCGTGCACCGCTCTTGCGGGTGAGCAGGTAGAAGACGGGGGTGTCGAGTGCCGCAAGGATGAACTTGCAGACGTACTGCCCCACCATCATCGCAAAAAGCGTCGGGAGCATGGCCGCGTCGAATGCCCAGCCCATGCCGATGCCGAAGGCAACCGTGATGTAGATGACGGTATCGATCGCCTGCGAGCTCATGGTCGAGGCGTTGTTCCACACCCAGCGCCATGCCGTGCTCTTGCCGCGGGCGAGAAAAGAGTCGCGAATCTTGTGGAACACGAAGACATCCCAGCTCTGGCTCGTGAGATATGCGAGCAGCGAGGCGATGACGAAGACGACGTTCTGGCCAAGCAGCATCTCGTAGGCACCCTGCATCTCGGGACTCGCGGCCGGCAGCATCTGCGCGACGGCGATGAGGACGCAGGCGAGCACCTGGCAGACGAAACCCCATTTGACGATGAGCTGGGCTTCCTCGCGTCCCCATATCTCGCCGACTACGTCGGTCATGAGAAAGGTGAGGAAGTAGCAGATGACCGCGCTTGGGACGACGACCGCCGTGCCGAAGAGCGTGAGTCCCGTCATGATCGTCTTTGCCGCCACCATGTTCGAGACGACGAGCGCAATGGCGAAGACCATGCCGCAGAGCATGAGGTTTCTATCGGTCTTTTGCATCATGATTCCTTAGTTTTTTATGGCTGGATGTTGCGAACAGCCCCCCGTCGCTTGCGCGGCGGATTTGCAATACGGCGGCCATGATAGCACAGCGACGGACGCGATGCGCTTTAACGCGCGCCGTCACCCGAATCGAGGTCCGAGAGCTGCGAGAACATGCGCTCGGCGGCGACCTGCTCGTAGACCGAGCCAGGGCGCGCCCAGTTGGCGTACGGGTAGATGGAGATACCGCCACGCGGATAGAACATGCCGCGCACCTCGATGTACTTCGGATCCATGAGCGACACGAGGTCGCTAAGAATGACGTTTACCACGTCCTCGTGGAAGTCACCATGGTTGCGGAATGAGAACAGGTAGAGCTTGAGGCTCTTGCTCTCGACCATGCGCTTATCGGGCACGTAGTTGATGTAGAGCGTCGCAAAATCGGGCTGACCCGTGATGGGACATAGCGTCGTGAACTCGGGGCAGCGAAACGTGACCATGTAGTCGCGATCTGGGTGCTTGTTCTCGAAGGTCTCGAGCACGGATGGATCGTAATCGCGTGCGTACTCGGTCTGCTTGCTGCCGAGCAGCGTGAGATCTCCGGCCTCGCGGGAGGTTCGTGTCATGCCGCGTGCCTCCTAGTCGAGCTCGGTTGCCGAGGCGACCATGTTGTACGAATCGTCCGCGCCGAGCGCCTTGACGAGACGCGCGCGTTCGTCGAGCAGCTTGGCTTCGTCGCAGGGGAAGAAGGCGACGTAGACGGGACGCTTGTAGCTCATGTCCGCATGCACGTAGAGGTTACCCTCGCCGTCGAGCTGCTTTCGCACGCCCTCGAGCATGGAGGATGCGGCACCGACGTAGACGTCGCGATAGGCAGACGGATCGCTTGTGGCGACATCGGACTCGTAGGTGAGGATGGCGAAGCAACCGGGCTCTTTCGCGAAGGCGAGGTCGTCTCCCGCCGTATCCTTCTCGAGCGCAGCGGCCGGGCGCAGGGCGACGGCCGAGGCAATCGTCTCGTCGATTTGCTTCTCGCGGGCGAGCGCGGCGGCTACCTGGCGCTTCTGGGCGCGCGCCATGCGCGACTTGTGAATCTTGTGCGAGAAGTGCGCGACGGTCGCGACGGTGAGACCCACCACGGCGATGACGCCGATGCCGAGCACGGCGGCAGCATGCTTGCGCTCGTCGGCGCTCTGCCCATGACGCGCCTGGTCAAAGGTCTTCTCAACTGCCTTGGGAACGTTGCCCACCGCAGACCTCACGGCGGGAAGCGCGACCTTTCCAAGTTCGAGATTGGCCGCGCCGATATACTTGGTAGCCGAGCCGATGGCGGCTGCGGCCTCCTGCATGGTCTTGAGAGTCGACATATCCATGATCTTCCTCCGTATTCATCGTCGTGAAGCCATTTGTTCGTCGAGGCTGTTACTTCATACCAGCCAGGTAATTGCTCCTATGCCCATACGAGGGTTCGCGATAAAATTTATGTTTAGATTTTACCATCGCATGGCGTTGCAAAGGACGTGAACCGTGTCACAAGAACTTTTCACCTGGATTCCCGCCTACGAGGCGATTGCAGACGCGCTGCTCGCGCGCAAGTACAACCGAGGCGAGGTCCTGAGCGTCTTCGAGGAGATCACGGGCGATGACGAGCGTACGAACATCGATCCGTTCACCTTCTTCACCGCCTTCAACCGCTCCATGATCGAGGTTGACCGCAAGAGCGCCATCGAGACCATCATGCAGCGCTTTAACATCGACGCTCCCCTACCCAGGGATTTCGTGGGTATCCCCTGCTCCAACCAGGAGGACTGGCAATACTTCGACGACTCCGACCAGGGCGTCGACGATTGCTGGGGGCTCTTCGAGACGGCACTCAAGCTCGCCGACGAGCCCGAGCGCGTCGAGGAGACGCACGAGCGCTTCTGCGAGCTCTTCGACACGGTGCACAAGCAAGACGGCATCACCAAGGCGCGCCTGACGCGCACCCTGTACTGGATGCGCCCCAACGCGTTTCTCCCCTTCGGCGAGAAGAGCCGCGAGTACCTCCATGCACAAGCCGGCATCAACACGCCCATCATGATGCGCGGTGCCCGCTACCTGCGCCTGCTCAAGGAAGTAAACGCCGTCTGCGACGAGCCCTTCTACGAGATCGCCGCGCGCGCCTACAAGGCGGCGGATGACTCGGTCTGGTGGCCCTATCCCAACGATTACGATCCGGACATGAGCATTCACCAGTGGGTCACCATACTCCAGGACGAGGAGCTGACCACGCCCGAGATACTCAAGGCGCTCAAGTACATCCACGAAAACGGCGACGAGGGCACCCCCGACGAGCTTGCCGATCACTTCCTGCACGACCGCGAGTACTACAGCAGCTTGCTGCGCACCTATGCCCGCAACGTCGCGCGCAGGATGGGACGCGGCAATTTCAAGGGTTCCTGGTGGCCCATCATGTTCGTCGGCCGCAACGCCAACGCGGATGACAGACACATGGGCGATTACATCTGGCACTTGAGGCCAGAGGTTGTCGACGCGATCATCGCGTACGAAAAGGAAGAAATCTAGCCCCGGTCACAAGCCTCGCGGCGTAGCCTCTAGGCGAAGAAATCCTGCTCGGCGCTCGCATCGAGACGCCCGCTCATGCGCGCGCTCGAAGCCTCCTCCACGAGTGCGTTGAAGAGGTTGCCCATGTGCTTTTCGCCGAGGAAGAACTCGGGGTGCCACTGCACGCCGAGCATGAATGTCTTGTCGACAGCCTCGATCGCCTCGATGAGCCCATCGGCCGCATACGCCACGGGCACGAAGCCATCGGCGACGACACGCACGCCCTGGTGGTGAAACGAGTTGGCCGCCGACGAATCGGCCCCCAGGATGCCGTGCAGACGCGAGCCGCGCTTCACGTCGATGTAATGCGCCGCCTCGGTCGGCTCCTCGGTCTGCCAATGCAGGATAGCGCGCTGCGTGAGGCTGTCAACACCATCGTATTGCGCGGGCAGATCCACGTATAACGTGCCACCATAGTGCACGTTCATCGTCTGCATGCCACGGCATATGCCAAGCGTGGGCACGTCGAAGCGATGCGCGAAGTCGAGGATGAGGCTCTCGACCGCATCACGCAGCGGGGTAATCTCGCCGAGCTTCTCGTACTCGTCGGTATCGGGCGAAATACCGTAGCGCTCCGGGTCGACGTCCTGGCCGCCCGTGAGCACGAAGCCGTCGACGATGGGCAGCAGGCGCTCGTAGACGCGCCGGTCGTGCGAGAGCGGGAAGATGAGCGGCACGCCACCCGAGAGCACGATCGAATTGATGTAGTGGTCGTTCACGCGGAAGATGTGGTCTTCCGGCATTTGCGTGGGCACGATGCCGATGATGGGGAGCGTTCCGCGCTCCTGGTTTGCCAGCGTATCCATCTACGCGGCGAGATATCCGAGCACGCGGGCGGTATCGACCACGCGCGAATCGTAGCAACGCGTGAAGTACTCAAGGCCCTGCTCCTGCGTGCCGATGAGGAAGGTCGCCGTCGCATCTGCCACGACAACCGTCTTATACCCACGGAAGTATGCGCCGGCCAGCGTCTGCAGCACGCAGATGTTGGTATCGGCGCCCACGACGACGAGCGTGTCGACGCCGAGCTCGCGCAAGGTCAAATCCAGATCGGTCTGGAAGAAGCCGTCGTAGCGTCGCTTGGGAATGATGTAGTCGCCCTCGCATGCACCGAGGACGGCTGCGGGCTGGGCGTCCTCGGTACCGGCGATGCCGTGATCGCCCCAAAGCTCGAGCTCGCGGTCCAGGCCCGGGATGTGGGCATCGTCGGAGAAGATGACCGGCACACCCGCCGCACGGGCGGCCTTCGCGATGGCGGCGCTGTTGGCCACCATCTCCTCGAGGACGGGCAGGACGGGATTCGAGCCGCCGAGCACGTCGACGACGAGCACCGCGGTCTTGGAAAGGTCGATGCTATCGGATTGCTGCCAGGGGGTTTCCTGCGCGACGGGAAGGTAGGCCATGGAGGTGCTCCTAACGGTTTGAGATGACGAAGAGGAAGATGACGAAGGCAATGAAGATGATGGCTGCGACGATGACGACGGCGCGTGCCTTGCCCGAGGCAGCCTTGCTAATGGCATGTTTGGACTCGAGGCTGTTCACCTGGGCTGCCATCGCCGCAGCCGTCTGCTCGTTTTCGGCGATGCGCGCGGCCATAGCCTGCGTCTCTTCGGGATGCTCGATGACGTGCTCGCAAAACGCGACGCGCTCACGTGCGGCTGCCAGACGCTTCTCGAGGTCATCGATGCGCTTGCTCGCCTTGTCCTTCTCGCCGTTGAGGTGCTTGATGCCGTCAAGCGCACGCTTCTGCTTGGACCGCTCCTCCTTCTCACGGGCATCGAGCGCCTTTTGCGCGCTACGCTGCGCGGCCTTGGCAGCTTCGAGCTTGTCGTTGACCTTGTCGACGACTGCATCGTGCGCAGCTTCCGTCTGCGGGGCGGCAGCCGAACTGCCATCGAACAGATCGAGCGAGTCACGCTGGGCCTTGACCTGCTTGAGCTCGTCTTTGACGGAAGCGAGCTCGGCGTTGCGCAGGTCGAGCTCCTCCTCGAGCGGCTTGCGCTCCTTGGCCTGTCTGCGCTTGAGCTCGGCGAGCTCGTCGTTGGCATCGGCAATCTTGCGCTCGATGTCCTCGCGCGCTTCGGTGGCACGTTGGATATCGGTATTGGTCGCGGCGATGATGTGCTCTTGATCGGTGATCATGGCGTCGTAGTTGCGCGCGATCTTCACGCGGTCATCATGTGCCTGCTTGAGCGTGTTGAGCGTCTTGCGGTACTCCTCGAGCGCCTTGCGCTTCTTCTTGAGGTCACGCCCCTGGGCTATGCTCGTGCCGAGCGCGGAAAAGCTCTCGAGGTATTCCTCGGCATCGAAGAAGTCCTTATCGCTCATATCTTGCGCGGACGCATCGTCGATGACCTGTGCTTCGACGAACTCAGGATCATCGCGGCGTGTGTCGCGCGTTGTTGTCGATTCCAAAGTCTCTCCCTTGCGAAGACTTCCGAATAATGTGCTGACCATTGTACTCGGACGAGACGAGCGAACCATCCCCCTTTTGGTAAAAGTCGATTGTCCAAATGGTTCACTCGCTATATAATCTGGTCAGTTTTATGTATTTGTCCGTCATTTAACAGAAACGGCCTGATGACATGCGCGATTTAGATTATGACTCCACCTTGCAAAAGCTCTTCACCCCCGGCATCGTCGCGACGCTGACGCAAATCCACGAGGGCAAGGGCATTCTGCCTATCGCAAGCGTGACGGGACAAGACACGCTCGAGAAGCTCAACGAAATCGCCAAGACGCGTGATGCGGGCGCTTCATGCCGTCTCGAGGGCATCAAGGTGACCGAGAAGCATCTGCGTGAGCTGCTCGATGGCAAGGAGAAGGCCAGCACCGATGCCGATAGGGCCGTGCTCGGCTATCGCGCCGTGCTCGAGACCATCGACAACAGCTACTCCACGCTGCGCATCTCGCCTGCCATCATCCTGCAGCTCCATAGCGACCTCTTCCGCTTTGCCGACGACGTGAAGAGCGTTGGCAAGTGGCGCGGTGGCGACCGTGCCCGCGCGGCATCGTACGGCCAGACGAGCTTCATGCCCTCTGATGGTCCCATCAAGTATCACGGCATCCGCACCGACCTCGTGAGCGCACCCGATGTGCCGGCCATGATGCGCGAGCTGTGCAACGCCTACAACAACGCGCTGCGCGACAAGACCTACAGCCCGCTTCTCGCGAGCATCATCTTCCTGCTCGACTTCGTCTGCATCTATCCCTTTGACGAGGGCACGGGTCGCATGTCGCGCCTGCTTGCCTCGCTCATGTTCGACAAGATCGACTTCACCGTCGGCCGTTACGTCTCCATCGATTCCGAGCTCGAGGCGACGCAAGACGAGTACTTCGGCACCATGAAGGCAAGCGCCGAGGGCTGGGAGACGGGCGACAATGACTACGCTCCCTTCGTCGAGTACATGCTCGGCGTCATCCTCAAATGCTACGACGAGCTCACCGACCGCACTTCGGCTCTGAGCGTGCGCGGCAGCAACGAGAAGACGATCAGGCAGTACTTCCAGTCCATCGAGGAGCCGGTGAGCAAGATCGAGATTCTCGAGGCCAACCCCATGATGAGCCAGAAGACGCTCGAGCGTATCCTGCAGAAGATGCAAAAGGAGCATTCCATCGAGAAGGTCGGCGCCGCACGCGCCACGCGCTACCAGCGCGTCGTGCGCCAGATCCCGATGTAATCCGCATATATGCGCAAACGTCTAATCGACTGACTTGAGGCTCTCGACCATGTTGATGGCCTTGATTTTCGGGCGCATAGCGAGCGATACGATGAACGAGAACGCGATCGTGAGCACGAAGGCGATCGCGAAGCTCAGCAGGTGAATGTCACGCCCGAACATCATCTCGTCGACCTCGGCCGTCACCACGACGAAGCTCTCCATCCCAATACCGAGCACGCAGCCCACGAGTGCACCGATGATGGTGAGCAATATCGTCTCACGGAATATGTAGCCGTTGGTCTCACGCGGCGTGAAGCCGAGCACCTTGAGCGTCGCGATCTCGCGCGTACGCTCCGTGATGTTGATGTTCGTGAGGTTGTAAAGCACCACGAAGGCAAGCAGTGCCGCTGCGATGATGAGCACCCACACGACCGCGTTGACGGTCTTGAGCATCGTGCGATAGGTCTCGATGATCTCGTCATAGAAGCTCACGACCTCGACACCTGCCACGTCGAGCAGCTCGTTTCCGAGCACCGTGCGCTGGTCGAGCGGAGCTGACGCCTTGCAGATGACCTTCGTGAAGACGGGAGGCTCGCCCATCGCGGCCTCGTAGGCGGAAGGAGACATGAACACGCCCTGGCCGGTGTAGTATTCGGCGATACCAGACATCGTCACCTCATGCGCCGTGCCATCACGCTCCCCGACCATGCTCTGGTCGTATATCTCGATGACATCCCCCACGCGCACGCCGAGCTCGTCAGCGAGTTTCTCGGTGATGACGGCACCCGTCTCGCCCAAGGCAAGCGGCGCATGCCCGATGCGCTCGCGCAAGGTGTAGAAATCGCCGAAGGAATCGAGGTCTTGCGGCACGATGAGCGTGGCGCGAATGTCCTTGTCCGTGCCCTGACGCGAGACGATGGCGTTCTCGCCGCCCACATGCGTCGTCTCGGTCACGATGTCCGAGCTTGCCAATATCTCCTCGACCTCGCGCGCGTTGCCGGGGCTCTGCCCGTCACTTGCCTGTACCTCGAGGTTGAAGTGCTGTATCTGGCCAAACTGCTTCTCGATGATGTCATTGATGCCATCACGCAGGCCAAGGCCCGTGAGCAGAAGCGCCGTGCAGCCGGCGATGCCGATGATGGCCATGAAGAAGCGGCGCTTGTAGCGGAAGAGGTTGCGTGCCGTGACCTTGTTCGAGAACGACAGGTGACGCCAGACAGGCCCGATACGCTCGAGCAGGATGCGCTTGCCGGGTTTGGGCGCACGCGGCAGCATGAGCAAGGCGGGGCGCTCGCGCAGCGAGGAAAGCACGGCGAGCAACGTGGCGAGCAGGGTGATGCCCACGCTCAGGCCAAAGGCGAAAAGCGCGATGGGGATGTCGATGGGCGACGAGTTCACGGGCAGCGCGTAAATGATAGCGTAGGACTGCATGATGATCTGCGGCAATGCCTGCGAAAGTGCGAGTATGCCGATGATGCTTCCCACACCACTGGCGAGCAGCGCGTAGATGAGGTACTTGGAGCAGATGCGCGCGTTGCCATAGCCAAGCGCCTTGTAGGTGCCGATGAGCATGCGCTCTTCCTCGACCATGCGCGTCATCGTGGTGAGCGAGACGAGCGCGGCCACGAGGAAGAAGATGAGCGGGAAGACGCGCGCGATCTGGTCGATGCGGCTCGCATCGGCCTCGTGACCGGCCGCGCCCACGTTCTTGCCGCGGTCGAGCACGTAGAAGTCGGGCAGCTCGATCGCGTCGATATCGGCCTGCGCCTCGTCGATCTTGGTCTTGGCATCGTCGAGCTCGCGCAGAGCGCGCTCACGCTCGTTTAGGTACTCCGCCCGGCCGCTCTCGTACTCAGCACGTCCGTTTTCGTACTCAGCCTGACCGGCCGCGTACTGGGCCTCGCCCTCGTCGTATGCAGCCTGGCCCTCGCGCGCCTTGCGCACACCCTCCTCGTAGGCGGCCTTGCCAGCCGCGAGTTGCGTTGCGCCCGCATCGAGCTGGACTTTAGTGGCATCGAGCTTGCCTTGTTCCCGGGCGAACCGCTCCTGGGCTTGCGCTCGCTCTTCGTCAAGCCTTGCCTGCGCATACGCGCGCTGCGTCGGGTCGGGAATGAGGTCGATCTGCGCCTGCGCGGCGGCGAAGCACGCCTCTGCCTCGG
This sequence comes from uncultured Coriobacteriia bacterium, assembly GCA_902478425.1. GTDB lineage: Bacteria > Actinomycetota > Coriobacteriia > Coriobacteriales > QAMH01 > QAMH01. Next base: position 11,685 of record CABSKV010000018.1, read on the forward strand.
CCTTTGCCGTCGCGAGTTGTTGCACGCCGGCCTCGTATTCTTTCATGCCGGCATCGAGCTCGGCCTGCTTGTCCTCGAGCAGCTTCTTGCTCTCCTCGAGCTGCACCGCGCCATCGGCAAGCTCGCGCTTGGCATCGTCGAGCTCGGTGCGGCTGCTCGCGAGCTGCGCGGCGGCATCGTCGAGCTGCGCCTGGGCATCGTCGAGTTCTGCTGCAGCATCGTCGAGCTGTGCCATGGCCGAGGCGCGCTCGCTCTCGTACTCGGCACGCGCGTCGTCGAGCTCTTCCTGGGCCTTGGCCTGCACCGCCGTCAGGCGCGATACGCGAAAGTCCATGCTCATGTTCTCGAGACGTGCGATGAGCGCATCGACGATGTTGTCGTATCCATCGCTCGGATAGAGCTCGTCTACCGCACCGGTGGCCGTGACGAAGGCGCCGGTATAGGGATAGTCCCCGGAGAAGTCATCTGCCGCGACGAAGACATAGGTGTCGATGTCGCCCGCACCCAAATCGGAGGAGCCGAAATTCGAGGTCATGAGGTAGTACGGCGAGCGCACGAGACCCGTGACCACGTAGCGCGTGCATGCGAAGGTGTCTTCGACATCGGCCGAGCTGTCGATGATCTCGATGACATCGCCAACCTGCATGGGCTCGTCGAGTACGGCATCGGCTGCGACGACGCATTCGCCATAGTTCGCGGGCCAGTCACCCTCGACGAGTATGGGCCGATTGATGTAGGCGGCATCATCGCTGTATGCGTGCATGCCATCCGATGTGTCCGATGCCCGTGCCGCATCGAGGTCGAGGCTCTCGAAGCGCATGACGTACTTCTCGTCACCATGCGTCGCATAGGCGTCGGCCATGCGCACCGGCGCGACGCTCTCGACGCCCTCGACCTGCTTGATGGCCTCGATATCGGCGTCGTCTAGACCGAGCGTGCCGGTCACGTACAGGTCGCTCATGTTCGTCTCGTCGTAGAACTCGTCGGCCGAGATGTTCATGTCGATCGAGGTCATGAGCAGACCGGCGAAAAAGCCGCAGCCAAGCGCCGAGATGATGGCAATCGCCAGGAAGCGCCCCACGGAATGCGTGATGGACCGGCGTACCTCCTTGTTGAATGCGCTTGCCATATGAGCCTACGCCCGCTTCCCTACCACTCGATCGAATCGGCCGAGCTCGGATTATCGGAAAGCTCGACGGATGCGACCTTGCCCTCGTGGATGTGGATGACGCGATGCGCGATGGGCTTGAAGGCGGTGTTGTGCGTGATGAGAACGACCGTGCGACCGTGCACGGTCGAGGCCTCCTGCAGCAGATGCAAGATTGCCTTGCCGGTCTTGTAGTCGAGCGCGCCGGTCGGCTCGTCGCAGAGCAGGAGCTTGGGATTCTTCGCAAGCGCACGCGCGATGGCGACGCGCTGCTGCTCGCCGCCGGAAAGCTGCGCCGGGAAGTTGTCCATGCGATTCTGCAGCCCGACCATCGCGAGAGCCTCGTCTGCCGGCAGCGGATCGTCGCAAATCTGCGCCGCAAGCTCGACGTTCTCGAGCGCGGTGAGGTTCTGGACGAGGTTGTAGAACTGGAAGACGAAGCCGATCTCATGGCGTCGGTACTGGACGAGCTCCTTCTCGCTAAACGCGCTTACCTCGCGCCCCGCGAGCATGATCGTGCCCGACGTGCACGTGTCCATGCCGCCGAGCATGTTGAGCAGCGTCGTCTTGCCCGAGCCCGAAGGCCCGACGATGCAGGCAAGCTCGCCCTCCTCGATGTCGAAGTTCAGGCCATCGGCGGCGCACACCTGCGTCTCGCCCATCTGGTAAACCTTTCGTACGTCCCTGAACTCGACAAATGCCATCGCCGGCTCCTCTACGGTACTTCGCGGTCATCATGCGAGTACGATAGTAGCACGAGCCGGTGGCATGAATGTGCGAGGGTGCGGCCTACTTGACGACGAGAACCGGCAAATCCACGCCACGCAGCACGGCCGAGCTCACGGAACCGAGCGCCGCACGGATGACGCTCAGGCCGCGCCTGCCCATGACGATGCAATCGATGTCATGCTCGCGAGCGTAATCGCAGATGACCTCCTGCGGACGGCCGTTCTCGATGACGATCTGGATGTCGATGTTGTCGGGCACGCTCGCGAAAAAGCCCTGGATCTGCGTTTGCACGCCCTTGCGGTGCTCGTTGTTGTAGTTGTCGCGCGTGGCGCTGAGCACCTCGGCGTCGATCTTGGGGACGCCGGCCATGCGGGCGGCGACCTCGAAGGTGGAGTCGTCGAAGTTCATGGGAGCCGCCACCTTGAGTACCGTGATCACGACGGGCACGTTCGAACTCGACATCTCGATGGCGGCCTTGAGTGCGCGCTGCGAGGGCTCGGAACCGTCGAAGGGAACAAGGATGTTTCGGTACATGGTGACCTCCCATTCATGGTGTGACCTTGGTGTCATTATACTCCATGACGATAGCAAAATGAGACGAAAGATGCCTCGTTTCGCAGGTCACAGGAAGAAGACGAGGCTGTCGATGATGAACACCGGTATGAGGAAGACGAGCGCCCAGCCGATGTAGCCGAAGAAGCTCGGCATCTTGACGCCTGCGCCCTCGGCGATGCTCTTGACCATGAAGTTGGGGGCGTTGCCAATGTAGGTGACCGCGCCCATGAACACCGCGCCGGCCGAGATGGCCAGCAGGATGGTCGGGTCCACGGCGCCCGCGACGGTGGCCACCGCGCCGGCCGCGTCGGTGCCGAGTGCGCCGGCCGTCGTGAGGAACACGACGTAGGTCGGAGAGTTGTCGAGGAACGAGGAGAGCGCGCCGGTGGCCCAGAAGAAGCCGAGCGGCGAGTCGAGCCCGAGCGATCCGCCGTAGGCGCGCAAGATGGCCAGCGCCGGGATCATCGTGACGAAGATGCCGATGAACAGCCTTGCGACCTCGGCGATGGGCGCCCACTCGAAGTTGTTGCGCGAGCGGTCGTCCGTCGAGGTCGTGAGCCATGACAGAATCATCGCCAGGCAGATGAGCGAGATCTGGGCGACGTACTCGAGGCCTATGTGCGCGCCGAAGACGTCGATGCCGAAGGTCCTTCCCGTCCCGGCGTCGACGAACGCCTCGAGCTGCGGGATGAGCCCGTTGAGGATGACGCCGACGATGATGATGAGCAGGAAGAAGAGGTTGTGCCAGCCCTGCAGGTGGATGGGCACGCGGTCGTCGGCGCGGGTGAGCAATTCGAGCTGGCGGTAGTTCTCGCGACCCTCCTTGCGCATGAAGTGACGGTCTACGGCGATGAACAGCCCGATGAGCAGGGCGACGTTGACGAGCAGCACCGGCCAGATGTGCTCGAGCGTCCAGAAGAACGGCACGCCGCGCAGGTAGCCGAGGAATAGCGGCGGGTCGCCCAGGGGTGTGAGGCAGCCGCCGGCGTTGGCGACGAGGAAGATGAAGAACACGACGACGTGGGCGCGGTGCCTGCGCCAGAGGTTCGCGCGCAGAAGCGGGCGGATGAGCAGCATGGCCGCGCCCGTCGTGCCCACCCAGCTCGCAAGGAAGCTGCCGATGAGCAGGATGATGACGTTGTTTCTCGTCGTGCCGGCGATGGTGCCGCCTATGTGTATGCCGCCCGCCACGACGTAGAGGCCCATGAGCAAGACGATGAAGGGGATGTAATCGCCGATGATGACCTCGGCAAGTTGTTCTGCCGTGACCTCGGCCCCATAGGCGAACAAGAACGGCACGAGGAAGATGAGCGCCCACGCCAGCGCGACGAGCAGCTGGTGTTTCTCCCACCACTCCGCCTTCACGAGCGGGAAGATGGCAATGGACAGCAACATGCCCACAAAGGGAATGATGCTCCATATGGGAAGTGTTTGGCCAAGTTCCATAGGATAATCCCGAGCGCTTTAGTACAATCGAGTGCTAACTATACCATTACACGTATGGGATTGGGTCAAAAAACGCACGTCAAAACAGGTGGCGGCATCGAAGCGGAAGGATTATCAATGGTTAAGCTCACTGACAAAGGCGTCTACCTTGTCGATGGCACGCAGCTCGTCTTGGAGGATGAGCCAGGGCGTCTCGACCAGCTGGGCATCACCTCTGCCGAACGTGACAAGGCGCGCGAGGGCACGATTGCCCATCGCATACTCGCCGCGCACACCATCACGGACGACCTCGAGCACCTGAAAATCAAGTTCGACGCGATGGCAAGCCACGACATCACCTACGTCGGCATCATCCAGACCGCCCGTGCATCCGGCATGGAGCGCTTCCCCCTGCCCTACGTGCTCACCTGCTGCCATAATTCGCTGTGCGCCGTCGGCGGCACGATCAACGACGACGACCACTTCTTCGGCCTGTCCGCGGCCAAGAAGTACGGCGGCATCTACGTGCCGCCCCACATCGCCGTCATCCACCAGTTCATGCGCGAGAACTTCGCCGGTTGCGGCAAGATGATCCTCGGCAGCGATTCGCACACGCGCTATGGCGCGCTCGGCACGATGGCCATCGGCGAGGGCGGCGGCGAGCTCGACAAGCAGCTGCTCGGCGACACCTATGACATCGCCTATCCGGATGTCGTGGCAATCTACCTCACGGGGGCACCACAGCCCGGCGTCGGCCCCATGGACGTGGCGCTTGCCATCGTGAGCGCCGTCTACAAGTCTGGCTTCGTGAAGAACAAGGTCATGGAGTTCGTCGGCCCCGGCATCGCCTCGCTTCCCACCGATTACCGCAACGGCATCGACGTCATGACAACCGAGACGACCTGCCTCTCCAGCGTCTGGCAGACCGACGCCGACACGAGGGACTGGCTGGCCCTGCACAAGCGCGGCGACGATTACCGCGAGCTCAAGCCCGCGCATGTCGCCTACTACGATGCGCTCGTCGAAGTCGACCTCTCGGCAATCAAGCCGATGATCGCGCTGCCCTTCCACCCCTCAAACGCCTACACGATCGACGCGCTCTACGAGAACCTCGAAGACATCCTGCGCGAGACCGAGCTCGCAGCCGAGAGGGTCGCCGAGGGACGCGCGCACTTCAGCTTGCTTGACAAGGTGACGAGCGACGGCAAGCTCGCCTGCCAGCAGGGCGTCATCGCCGGATGTGCCGGTGGCACCTACTCCAACATCGTCGAAGCCGCCCATGCACTCAAAGGCGCCTCGACCGGCTATGATGAGTTCTACCTCTCGGTCTATCCCTCGTCGCAGCCTGTGTTCGTCGACCTCGACCGCAAGGGCCTGCTCGCCGACCTCATGGATGCCGGCGCGATCGTGCGCACGGCGTTTTGCGGGCCGTGCTTCGGCGCGGGCGACACCCCGGCGCACAACGCCCTGTCCATACGCAATGCGACGCGCAACTTCCCCAACCGCGAGGGCTCCAAGCCGCAAAACGGCCAGATGGCAGCTGTCGCGCTCATAGATGCGCGCTCGATTGCGGCGACGGCCGCAAACGCCGGCAAGCTCACGAGCGCGACCGAGCTCGACTGCTGGGGCGACATCCCCGCGTACAACTACGACGACCGCGCCTACCAGTCCCGCGTGTACTGGGGATTCGGCAAGGCAAACGACGAGCAGGAGCTGCGCTACGGTCCCAACATCAAGGACTGGCCCGAGCTCGAGCCACTGGCCGACAACATCCTCGTGCGCATCGCCTCCAAGATCGAGGACGAGGTCACGACGACCGATGAGCTCATCCCGAGCGGCGAGACCTCCTCGTATCGCTCCAACCCCCTGGGGCTTGCCGAGTTCACGCTCTCGCGCCGCGACCCCGATTACGTGCGTCGCGCCAAGCAGGTTCGTGATTTCGAGCAGGCGCGCCTGGCCGGCGAGCTACCCGACGAGCTTGCCGCGGTCTACGAGGCCATCCACGGCATCGCCGGCTTCGAGAGCGTCGACGCGGGCAGCATCGAGATCGGCTCGACCATCTACGCACGCAAGCCGGGCGACGGCTCGGCACGCGAGCAGGCGGCGAGCTGCCAGCGCGTGCTCGGGGCACTGGCCAACATCGTCGAGGAGTACGCCACCAAGCGCTATCGCAGCAACTGCATGAACTGGGGCATGCTCCCCTTCCAGTATGCGGGCGATGTCGCACATCTCGACGTGGGCGATTGGGTCTTCGTGCCGGGCATCCGCGACGCGCTCGACGGTGACCTCGCCCACATCCGCGCCTTCGTCATCGGCGACGCGGGCGCACGCGAGATCGAGCTTTCGATCGCGGACATGACGAGCGAGGAGCGCGCCATCGTCAAGGCGGGCTGCCTCATCAACTACAACCGCGAGAAGTAAAGGTTAAACCCTCGTTTCATGCGCCAAAAGAAGGGCGCACACGAGGACATTTGCTATAGAATCAATGGCTACGTGAACACACGGCCGATGGATGGAGATGATTGCCGTGACGGAGAAGAAGGACCTGGATTGGGGCGAGCTGAGCTTCAGCTACATGGAGACTGACTTCAGCTACGTGTGCGAGTACAAGGACGGCGCCTGGGGCGCCGGCGAGCTTACGCCCGACCACAACATCACCATAAGCGAGTGCGCCGGCATCCTGCACTACTGCCAGGAATGCTTCGAGGGCCTCAAGGCCTACACCACCGAGGACGGCCGCATCGTCTGCTTCCGTCCCGACCTCAACGCCGATCGCATGTACGAGACCGCGGAGCGCCTCTGCATGCCGCCCTTCCCCAAGGAGCGCTTCATCGAGGCCGTCAAGGACGTCGTCAAGGCCAACGAAGCATGGGTTCCGCCCTTCGGCAGTGGCGCCACGCTCTACATCCGTCCGTTCATGTTCGCATCGGGCAAGGTCATCGGCGTCAAGCCGGCAGACGAATACCAGTTCCGCATCCTCGTCACGCCCGTCGGCCCGTACTACAAGGGTGGCGCCGTTCCCATCCACATCTGCGTGAGCGCCTATGACCGCGCGGCACCACGTGGCACCGGCAACATCAAGGCCGGTCTCAACTACGCGATGAGCCTGCAGGCCAATGTCGAGGCCCACGCCAACGGATTTGCCGAGAACCTCTACCTCGATTCGCAGAGCCGCACCTACGTCGAGGAAGCCGGTGGCGCCAACATCATCTTCGTGAACAAGGAGGGCACGCTCGTCGTCCCGCAGAGCCACACCGACTCCATCCTCCCCTCCATCACGCGTCGTTCGCTCGTGGTCGTCGCACGCGACATGCTCGGCATGAAGGTCGACGAGCGCCCCGTCAAGATGAGCGAGGTCGAAGCTGGTGACTTCGTCGAGGCCGGCCTGTGCGGCACGGCAGCCGTGATCAGCCCCGTCGGCAAGATCACCTACAACGACGAGGTCATCGAGATCAGCGGAATGGAGAAGCCCGGTCCCGTCATGACCAAGCTGCGCGAGACGCTCACCGGCATCCAGGACGGGCAGATCGAGGGCCCCGAGGGTTGGGTCGTCGAAATCGACTAGTCAGCCAACTCGCCTACCTGCGAAATGAGACAGTTGCTCTGAGCGACTGTCTCATTTTTTATTCGTCGTCGTGTCTGAGGGGCTTCTTGGAGCGCGCCTCGTACTCGGCTTGCGTGAGTGGCGAGACGAGGAAATCGTCGTTGAGCATGCGCAAAAAGTCGTTCACCTCGCGGTTAGTGGTGAGCATGATCTTGCCATCCTCGTTGAACTTGAGCTTGCGGCTGTAGTACGCAATGCGATTGGCGCGCATCTCGAGCTCGTCGGGTGAGAGCTCGGCCACGGGCGAGCCCTCGCGCTGCATCTTGAGCAGCTTGTTGGCGACTCCCCTGCTCGCCTCGATGCGCTCGTCGAGCTTCTCGAAATCTGCCACGATGGGATCGAGCGTGTCGGCGTAGTCCTTGGCGCGCTGGCTCACGAGGCGGTTGAACTTGAACAGTATCTCGAGCGCGCGAAGGTTGCGGAAGAACACGTTGTCGCCGAAGAGCACGAAATCGAAGGTCGTGCCCACGCGGATGGAGCGGCTCGAGAAGGCTTCCGGCTTGGCCTGCACGCCATCGAAGAGTAGGTAGCTCGACTTCTGCTGGATCCACATGCGCTGCGTGCGCTGGAAGGCGACGACGCATTGCGCATCGCCCGCGCCAGTCACGTACTTGAAGAGAAGGCCGCATACCCGAGAGACATCCTCGGCCGCGAGCGCACGGGCAGGTGCGCCGGCAATCACGCGACCGTCGACGGCCCTGAGGAAGTGGAGGAAGCGCATCGCGTCGTCGGTCTCCTCGACCTCGTCCTCATCGGCACCATGCGCCATGCGCACGCGTGATAGGTCGTCATCGAACATCGTGCGCGGGGCCACGCCGATGCAGTTCTTGTCGCCGAAGAGCTCCTCGACCGGAGCGTAGACGACGCCTTCGAGGTTGTCCTCGCTGCGCACTTCCTTGTAACCGAAGTCGAGGAAGGCGTGATCGAAGAGTCGCTCGTTGAGCAGACGCGCCGAATCGCTTTCCTCCCCACACTCGTGCACGAGGCAGATCTCGAAGGGCGCGGCAGGGTCCTCGGTCTCGACAAGGGCATAGGTGGCGACGTTGGCATGCAGGTTCGCATCGGCTTGCTCGAGCGCGCTCAGCAGCGCGACCTTGTCGTTCTTGTACTCTGCGATCATCGAAAACCCCTTCGCCTCAATTGTCGTCGTGGGCGGGTATTGTAGCTCATGCGTGAGACATTGTCGGGTATCATGCCTACAGGCAATTCGAGTATGACGAGGAACATTCCATGAACACAGATGCATTGGCCCAGCGCCTCAGCGACGCGATCGACGAGGAGCGTCTGCACGCAAACGAGCCCATGAGCGCCCACACGACCTTCAAGGTGGGCGGACCGGTCGACTTCTTCGTGTCCGTGGCATCCGTCGACGAGCTCACCGCCGTGCTCGAGGCGTGCCGTGAGGCCAACGCTCCCTGGTACGTCATCGGCTGCGGCAGCGACCTGCTCATCGCCGACAAGGGCCTGGATGGCGTGTGCATATGCCTGGGCGAGCACTTCGCAGACATTCGCATCGAGGACACCCGCCTCATCGCCAAGGCGGGTGCGACCAACGAGCAGGTCGCCGAGGCGGCCTGCGTAGCCGGCCTTTCGGGCTACGAATTCGCCAGCGGCATTCCCGGCACCATTGGCGGCGCGGCCATCATGAACGCTGGTGCCTACGATGGCGAGTTCGCGCACGTCTGCGTCGAGGTGAGCTGCCTGACCCCGGATGGCGACATCGTCACCGTTCCCGCAAGCCAGGCCGATTGGCGCTACCGCCATTCCATGATGTCGGATGAGGGCTACATCATCCTCGAGGCAACGCTCCAGCTCGTGCCGTGGGATGCAGGGCAGATCCGCGCGCGCATGGATGACCTTGCCGAGCAACGGGCTGCCAAGCAGCCCCTCGAGCTGGGCAGTGCCGGCTCCACCTTCAAGCGCCCGCTCGGTCACTACGCTGGCAAGCTCATCGACGATGCGGGCATGCGGGGCCACACCTGCGGCGGCGCACAGGTATCCACCAAGCACTGCGGATTCGTCGTCAACATGGGCACGGCACGCGCCAGCGACGTGCGCCAGGTCATCGAGGACGTGCAGAATGCCGTCTTCGCCGACTCGGGTGTCATGCTCGAGCCCGAGGTCCGCATGTGGGGCTTTGACGACTAGAGCTCCCGCGTCTGGTACAACTCGCCATCAGCGAAGCCGAGCTTGCGGTAGTAATCGCGCGTCCCGACGGAACTGATGACGTTGACGTGCCCAAAACCCGCTTCGCGCGCGATTGCGCAGGCGCGCTCGACGAGCTGCCGCCCGAGTCCGAGATGCTGCGCGCTCCCATCGCTGCGGTGCAGGTTCGCGACCTGCCCGTACACGTGTACCTCGCGAATCATGGCGCACCCGAGCTCATCGGGAAGCTCGCCTGCATGCGCATGCACGTAGTCATCATGCGGCAACGACAGACGCAGGAAGCCGGCGATCTTTCCCCGCGGTGTCACCCATTGCAAGAAGCGTTCGCTCGTATTCGATGTCTCGTAGGCGACCTCGTCAAGCGCGAGCTCCGCAAGGTCAACTTCATCGCCCGCGATCTCGCGAAAGCGTATCT
>CABSKV010000019.1 GCA_902478425.1 uncultured Coriobacteriia bacterium
ATCCTGTATGCGTGCATGATGATCGCAGCGATTGCCGGACTCCTTGCCATGGGGGTTGCGCGTCGCGTTCGTCAGTAGATAGAGGTTTTGCGCAACCGAGACAAGGGGACGGTCCTGGTGTTGCGCTTTAAGCGCAACACCAGGACCGTCCCCTTGTCGTCAACGTGTCACGGGGCCGGACCCCGTGACACAAAACCGGAAGATCCGGGAAGGAGGGAAGATGGAGCAGGAAAGCACATACGATGAGGCCGATGCCAAGCGCTACCGGGCCAAGCGGCTCGGACTGCTGTCGCTGTCCGCCGTCTGTGCCGTGCTCGCCATCTTCCTGCTCGCCTTCAACCTGGGCTTTCTGTCGCGCACCCAGGAACTGGCCGGCCAGTATGCCCAGAGCGATTACGCCGCCGACGTGCTGCTCATAATGTCCTACGACGAATCCGACCCCAACACTCCGCTTGCCCGCGACGGCGTGCTCGACGTCATGAGCCGCTCCGCCGTGAACGTCGACGTCGTGTACATGAACGCCTACAACGCGCCCATCAACAGCTCGGCCTACTATACGTGGACGGGCCAGCTGCGCCAGAAGCTCGCCTCGCACGGCAGCTATGACGCCGTGATCTGCTGCGATGACGAGGCCCTCACCTTCATGGAGAGCAATCATGGCGAGCTCTTTGGCTCGACTCCGGTGGTGTTCTTCGGCATCAACGACTATTCCCATGCGATGAGCGCCGCCAACAGCGGATACGCCACGGGCATGCTCGAGCAGAGCTACCTGTGCTCCATGCTGAAGGTCACGTACTACATGCACCCGGACGCCACGAGCTTCACCGCCATCGTCGACCAGACCCCGGCGGGCGTCGGCGACCAGGCGCAGTTTGCGGCTGCCGCCCAGGACTTCACCGACATGGGAGTGCGCTATGTGAACGCTTCGCGCCTGAGCCGCAACGAGCTCGCGTCGTCGGTTGCCTCGACCGGCAGCGACACCATCCTCTTCCTGCTCGATGCCAACACCGACCGCAACGGCAACGTCTACGCGCTGGACGATTCCATCGCCTGGGTGACGAGCGCCAGTTCCGTGCCCGTGTACCGCGGCTCCCCTGGTGGCGTGGGCAGCGGCATCGCCGGGTCCACCTACCTTGATCCCGAGCAGGACGGACGCAAGGCGGCCGAGATGACCATCGACGTGCTCAACGGCACGAGTCCCTCGTCGATTCCGCTGGTCGTGGACGGGACCTTGGGCTACGTCTTCGACGGCCAGGTGCTGAGCGACCATGGCGTGTCGACGCTCAACGTGCCAATTGGCAGCACCATGGTGAATCGCCAGCTCTTCTCCTTCGACACGCTGCGGGTCGTCGTGCTCCCGCTCGCCCTGCTCGTTCTCGCGCTCGTCTTCTTCATGAAGGCGCGTAATCTGGCCCGCCAGCAGCTTGCGGCGGTTGCCGCAGGCCAGGACGAGGTGGCGCTCGCGGTCGAGGACTTCGATGACGGCGTTGACGAGACAGGCGAGACGGATATCGTCGAGGCGAGCGCCGTCGAGGTGCCGGCCCGAATCATCGAGCCCGCGGCCCGGCGCACCAAGCCGAGGCAGCTTCCCAAGAACCACAAACGCCAGGGAAGCGCACGCGGCTACCAGCGCTCGCTGCGTAAGACGCATGCGGTCGAGAAGGAGACGGACGAGCCGCAAGTCGAAGACGAGGTCAAGGTCACGGCGTTGGCCGAGGGCGACGAGGTCGAGGTGATCGCGGAGGTTCGCGCGGATGCGTCCGTCGAAGAGCAAGAGGCCGTCGTCGAGGCCGAGGTCACGGCGTTGGCCGAGGGCGACGAGGTGGTCATCGAGGACGCCGAGGCAGCTGAGGACGTGGCCGAGCCGGAGCCCGAACCCGAACCCGAGCCCGAGCCGGAGCCCGAGGTGGAAGCGGAGCCGGAACCCGAGGATGAGCTCGAAGTCGAGGATACGGCCGAGGATGAGCTCGAAGCCGAAGCCGACCCCGAGGACGCAACCGACCCCGAAGCCGAAGATGCGGCCGAGCCCGCTATCGCCGAGCCGGACATCCGCGCCTTGGTCGGTATCGAGGTCTGTGACCTGGACGAAATTGCCGATGCCAACGGCGTGCAGGCCGAAGAGGAATCGCTGCGCATCGTGCGCAAACGCCTCGAGGGCGTCGAGAACTCCTGCGTGCTCGAGGTCGAGGGCAATCGCATCCTCCTGGGATTCGATACCGATATCGATCGTGCCTCCAAGGAGCTCGAGCTCATCGAGTTCCTGCTGCGCCAGCCCATCACCGTGGAGGACAACACCATCACGCTCAACTCGTGTATCGGCGCCGTGAACCGGCAGAAGTCCATGGACTTCGACGAGATGAAGTCGAGCGTCGACTTCGCCATCAACCAAGCTGCTGACCTCGGGCAACGCAATGTCGTCGTCTTCTATGACAATAACATGCGCCGCGCCATCCACGACCGCGAGAAGATAACGGCCCTGCTCCAGACCGCCATCGAGCAGGAGGACTTCCTCGTCTTCTATCAGCCGCAGATTGGCTTGCATGCCAACGAGGTCGTGGGTTACGAGGCTCTGGTGCGCCTGCGCAACAAGGCCTATCCGCCCTCGCAGTTCATTCCCGTGGCCGAGATCACGGGCCTCATCGTCGAAATCGACCGCATCGTGACTAAGCGGTCCGTGGAGCAGCTCGCCATCTGGAAGCGCCGCAACAAGCGCATGCGTCCCATATCCATCAACTTCTCGCCCGTCCACCTCACCCGCGACGACGATTACGTGACCTACCTGCTGAGCTTGCTCAAGACCTATGACGTTTCGAGCGAGTACATCAAGATCGAGGTCACCGAGACGCTGTTCAGCGGGAGCAACCAACAGAAGGCCGAGGACCTCATCAAGCGTCTGTTCGATGCCGGCATCTCGATCGCGCTCGACAACTTTGGCATGGGCTATACGTCGTTTACCGACATCATGGCCATTCCCGCGTCGATCATCAAGATCGACCGGGAGTTCGTGGACACGTTCCTCGTCGATGGCAACGCCGAGAACTTCGAGCAGCTCGTGCGCCTCGCGCATGGCCTGGGGCGCAAGGTCGTCGTGGTGGGCGTGGACAAGAAGTGGCAGATCGACATGTGCCGCGAGCTCAACTGCGACGTTGTGCAGGGCTACTACTTCTCGAAGCCGCTTCTTCCCGAAAACGCAGCCCAGTACAAACCCCGCGGGTAGTGGAGTGAGGGGAAGTTGCCTAGAGACGTTTACTCACCTGCTAAGATATGTGTGTAATGGAAAGGTGAACGACGATTCCCTGGTCAAGGCAATCGATACGGAGGTCGCTATGGTCAATAAGGACGACGTCTGGCTCGATAACATCTGGTCCGTGACCACGTTGCAAAATGAGCACAAGATGGAGCTCAACCACTGGAAGCGAATTGCCAGCGAGGCAAAGCAACAGGGCATAGAGCAGGGCGAGGAACGCTCGGGGCATCTTGTCGATGCGCTGCTCGATGCCGGACGCTTCGATGATCTCAAACGCCAATGTAACGACGCCTCATATCGTCAGACCCTCTTTGAGGAGTTCGGGCTGTAACTTCGGTCATTTGGCAGGGGTCGCGCAAATCGCCGTCGAATCGCTGGTGGCGAAAGGGAAGCGCAGCCAGTGTCGAGATACCGGGCTGCCAGGACCGCGGGAAATGCCAGACGTGATGGGCGTTCCCTGCGCATTGGCTGGGTTTGCCGAGTATGGTACATCGCTGACCGGGTGCTAAGCATCAAATGACATCTTGCTTTACGTCTACTAGCACCATGCAATACAAATGATAGCTATCTAAATTCAAGATAATAGCAAATCTTGGCGATTTGCTTCATGGTTGCTATGAGAGGCGTAGAAAAAATTTGCGTCGCGTGAATCGTTTTCTCGTTTTTCGTTCAAAGCGCCAGGGGGTCAGACCTCGTGACCAGACAATTGTCGCCGGGGCGCTTTTGTCTGGTTTCGTGACAGGTGTCTTATAACCAGACAAAAGCGCCCCGGTGAGTTTTGTCTTGTCTGGCGAGGGGCCAGCCCCCTGGCATAAAACCAGACAAAAGCGTCCCGGCGAGTTTTGTCTTATTGCCCTTGACCAGTGCAAATAGACCATTCGCCGAGCATAAGATGAATACGAACCCGAACCAACGTAGTATTAGTGTCGACGAAACGGGCGTTACCCCAATCGCGCGTTTCGCCAGGTAATGAAGGATTCGTTTTGGAGAGGTAGGATTCTTTCTCTGTAGCTCACCGGCAAATGAGGTACAGATTGACAATCTACTAATCAGACTGTTTACCTTGCGTTTTTGTCTGTTCTCGCGCCTGGCCCTTGTAAGAAAGCAAAGGGTTTGGTGCTTTGTGCATTTTATTTGCATGAATGCGCGTCATGTAAGAAAGGACGGGCACAATGACAAAGTGGAAAGCAAGAATCGTGTCCGTGTTCGTGATCGCGTTTATCGCGGCGATGCTGGGAACGGCAACCGCATTCGCGAGTCCGACGGACATCGATGAGCCCTCCGAGGGCACTTTTATAGAATTGGAGCCCCCCGTCGTCTTCACCCTTGACGACGTGGAGCCGGGCGACGAGCCCACGACCGAGACGCCTGCGGACACGGTGAAGCCTGCAGACGATGCCACCACGGTCACGTCGGCCGAGGACATCACGACCCAGTCGACCACGGGTTTCTGGGGCACGAGCAACCAGTGCACCTGGGAGCTGAAGGACACGGGCGAGCTCGTCATTGGCGCAGGTCTCACCAGCGCCCAGCCCATGTGGGACTATCCCCATGATGACTACGGCACGACTTATTCGAACATTCTGGCTGACAAGGGTGTCAGCCCTGCCTCCGTCACGAGCATCACCATTAGCCAGTTTGTCTCCAGCATCGGGGCAAACGCGTTTCAGGGCTTCATCAACCTGAAGTCCGTCATCTTTGGTTCGCCGACCACGGGCACCACTCTGACCAGCATTGGCAACGGCGCGTTTGCAGGCTGCACCAGCCTTGTCAACATCACCCTTCCGGGAAAGCTTCAGGCCATCGGTGCTGACGCCTTCAAGGGCTGCACGGGGCTTGCCTCCATCGGCCTGCCTGCCAGCCTCACGTCCATCGGCAGTAATGCCTTTGCCGATTGCCCGTCCTTGAGCAAGGCAGGTAGCGTCAACTACGCGGGCACCACGGCCCAGTGGAACTCCATCCAGATGGGAAGCGGCAACGACATCCTCGATGAGGGCCTGCAGGCCAAGGACGTCTTCACCGTCACCTTCCACTACAATGACGGCACCAGTCACCCCACGCCCTTCGCGACCCTGACGACAGGCACGAACGGCAGGCTCACCGCGCTTCCGGAGAGCAATCCCTTCTGGCCGGACCACACCTTCAGGGGATGGTTCACGGAGACGTCGGGCGGTGTCAGGATTACCACGGCCTATACGTTCAAGACGGACACGGACGTGTACGCCCAGTGGTACGTCGGCGAGGACAAGTACGAGATCACCTTCTATCCCAACGGTCAGGGTGCCATGATCAACGGCAGCCAGATGCAGGTCGTCAAGACCACGACGGAGGGTTATCTGACGGAGCTTCCGCCCGATCCCACGCGAGCCGGCTACAAGTTTACGGGCTGGTGGAGCACCGCTTCCGGTAGCGAGGGCTACGAGATCGACAAGGAGAATCTCAGCTCGACGCCCTTCGACAAGGCCACCAGCTTCTACGCCCGCTGGCAGAAGCTCGAGGCTTCCGGAAACTGGGTCATCACCTATGACGCCAACGGCGGCGTGCTCACGGACGCCCCGCAGATGACGACTGGCGAGGGTGACACGCTCGTCCAGCTCGCCGGCGATCCCGCGCGTGAGGGCTATAAGTTCCTGGGTTGGTTCACGGCCGCTACGGGCGGTAACCAGGTCATCGCCAAGGTGACCGTCTTCACCCGGGACACGACGCTGTACGCGCACTGGGAGGCCAAGCCCGTCGATCCGGATAACCCGGATAATCCGGACAAGCCGGATAACCCGGACAATCCCGACACGCCGACGTACAAGGTCGTCTCGGGCGCCAACAGCACCTTCACCGCGGGCGGCAACGGCACCATCGTGATGCGCGCGGACGGCGACCTGGCCAAGTTCCAGGCGCTGCTGGTGGACGGCAAGGAGCTCAAGCGCGACACGGACTACACCGTGACCTCCGGCTCCGTGATCGCCACCATAAAGAACGCCTACCTCAGCACGCTTGCCGCCGGCAAGCACAGCGTCACCTTCCGCTACAACGATGGCCAGGCGTCCGCGGACTTCACCGTGACCAAGGCCTCCGATAACGGCGACAAGAATGACGGCAACGACAATAGCGGCAATAACAACAGCGGCAACAACAACGATAACAGCGGTAACAGCAACAACGACGGCAACACGAACCGCCCCACCTCGCAGGTGAGCGATTCGACCGGGGACAATGGCTCTGAGAGCAACGGAAACGGCTCAGGAAGCGCGAATGCTTCCGGGACGGGTTCTGGGCCGTCGGACACCTCCGACGGCGCTCAGACGGCGTCTCTGGCGCTCGTTATGCTCCTGGCCCTCATGGGTCTTGCTGCGAGCCGTAGCCGTCGCATCCGCGTCATGAAGTAAACGCAATCGCACAGTTTGTGAGTCATGGGTGCCCTCGGTAACGGGGGCACCTTTTTTTGTGGCTGGGGGAGAGGTGACAAAAGGTGCCCGGGATGCTTCGTCGCGTCATCAGCTCCAGAAGCGAGATGGAACAACTGACTTCGCCCTCTGTCTCAGTAGGCACCAGGCAGACAATGTCGATATTCAATGGGAGAGGGATTGGATAGGGGAGTAGTCGATTATCTAACGGGGCCAGAAGAAATAAGAGTGAGTCAGATCATGTATCAAAGAGTCAATTGCTCCGAAATATTAGACGGTGCCAGAAGAAAATGAGACAAGTTAGTCAGACCAATCTGTCTCATATATTACTGATACCTGTTAAAAATGAAACGATTTAGTCTGACCAACTCGGCATATTAATGGCAGGTACCGGAAGCTTAATGTAAGTTGAACTAGACAAGTCTTTCGACGGATATGTCAGGGCATCAGATCACTCAGCGATGCCTTGGCGCATTGGCAAGACATGTCCTCCACTGTTTTTGCTCTAAATCGGGGTCCTAACATGTCGTTGACCTTTGATTTTTGACCGTAAGCGGCGTTTGCCTGTACTTTGCATGGCATTACCATGCCAGTTCATGTTCTATATACGCTGCAATCTGGCGATTTTTATATCATCTAGATACGCGTACACGCGAGATTCTCCCTTACAACGTGCTCCAAACACCATCGTTTTCCGTTCACCGTGCCGAGGAACGAAAGGATGCGACTGCATGAAAATCCAAAATAGGAAGACGCGGCTTCCGCGCAGGCTCATTGGCTTCGTAGCCGCCTTCGCCCTAGCCCTCTCGCTCTTGCCCGTGGGTGTGCTCACGGCATTTGGCGAGGGAGAGGCGATCTTGCAGGCGCTCGACCTGGCCGGGGAGCCAGAGGCGGTGCTTGCCGAGGAGGCTCCCACCAGTGACGTCGATGGCGAGGGTGAGGACGTCGTATCCACCGATGAGGCGGTCGACGCTGACACCGGCACCGATGTCGAGAAACCCGCCGAAGACGCCACAGGCGATGCCAAGGACGGCGAGGGCGCGGCTACGGGCGACGAGAAGCAGGAGGCGACTCCTTCCACGGAGCTTAAGGCCTTTACCACCACCTACGAGGAGGCGGTTGAGGCTGCAGCGGCCAAGGACAAGGACGCCCTGGCCAAGGCCCTCGAGACCGCTACCAGCCTTCATGCCATGCTCAGCGCCGATGAGCTCAAGCAGCCCGAGGTTACCAAGATGTGGACCGAGATCGAGGGTCTGCGCGTGACGCTCTCGGAGCTGGCCGCCGAGGTCACCGACCCGGCAGCCACCGTCAATGGCACCGGTTACGAGACGCTTCAGGAGGCCATTAGCGCCGCCAACGCGGGCGATACCGTCACCGTCATCAAGGATCTGGCCCTGACCGAGGGTGTCACCGTTGCCAAGGCCATCACGCTCGACCTGGGCGGCAAGAAGCTCACCGCCTCCGGATGCTCGGCGGTTACCGTGACCGGCGCTTCCGCGACCGTCACGGGTGGCACCATCGAGGTTTCCGGCGGCAACGACATCTACGCCGTGACCGTGGGCGCCAGTGGCGCGCTTTCCACCGAATCCCTTACCGTCATCGGACGCGGCGCCTCGGGCGTCATGGTCAACGGCGGCAGCTACGTCAAGCGCACGACCAACATCCAGGCCACAGACGGCTTCGGCATCCGCGTCGTGAGCGGCGGATCGGCCACTCACGAGGGTGGCTCGGTCGTGGCCAACTACGGCGTCTTCGTCGCCGGTAGCGGCTCCACGCTCAACATGAACGGCGGCGACATCAGTGCTGCCGGTTTCGGCATCGCCGGTAACGGCCTGGCCGCAAACGGTGGCACCACCATCAACATCTCCGGCGGCTCCGTGAGCTCGACGGATTCCATCGCCGTCTACCATCCGCAGGCTGGCACGCTCACCGTATCCGGCGGCAGCCTGAGCGGCACCTACGGCGGCATCGGCATCAAATCCGGCACGCTCACCGTGACCGGCGGCACCATTGCCGGCACGAGCGGCAGCGCCTACGTCGACGGCGAATCCAACGGCAACGGCATCAGCGTGTCCGGCAGCGCCATCCACGTGGACTCGCGTGCCGGGTACGCAGGCGGCATGAACATCAGCATCTCCGGTGGCACGCTCAGCAGCAACAACGGCTATGCCATCGACGAGGTCTCGGGCGGCGGTAGCAGCCAGATCAGCTCGCTGTCCGTGACCGGTGGAACCTTCAACACGGCCCTGGGTTCGATCAGACTCGCTCCGGGCGCGAACGCGAGCGTCTCGGGCGGTTCGTTCAGCCACGAGGTGCCCGCGGAGTATTGCGCAACTGGTTTCATATGTGACGGTGAGGATGGAAGCTTCAGCATCGTGCGCGCCGACAGCATCGTCGAGGCGCAGGTCGGCGAGACCACCTACAAGACGCTTGCCGAGGCCATCGCGGCCGCCAAGGACGGCAATACCATCGTCCTGCTGCGCAGCGTTAGCGTCGACGGGGAGGGCATCGTGGTGAGCGGCAAGGCCATCGCGCTCGACCTCAACGGCAAGACCATCACCGGCTCCGGGATCACCGGGGCGGCTGTGATGAGCGCGGCAGGCGGCTCGACCGTGACCGTGCTGGGCAACGGCGGCAAGATTATCGGATCCGATAGCCCCGCACTTGCCACGACGGGCGGCAGCCTCGTCGTCAACGGCGGCAGCTATCGCGGAAGCGCAGCCGGTTGCATAAATGCGCAACAGGGTGCCATTACCGTGTACGGCGGCAGCTTCGGCTGCGAGTACGCCGAGGGTTCGGGCTCGTGGAACGTACTCGCCGGCGACGCGGCCAGCTTCAAGATCTACGGCGGCACCTTCCTCAACGCTGAGCCCGGCGAAAGCCAGCTCGCCTCCGGCTGCAAGGTCATTAGCGACGGAGCGGGCAAGTTCGACGTCACGAGGAATTACTCCGGCAACATCACCCTGCTCGACGGCACGCCCGTCGAGGGCAATACGATCGTCTTCGCCGACGAGACCACGCTCGACATGATTGAGGTCACCGATCCCAACTTCGGCGACAAAAGCTGGGAGTGGCGCGTCGGCTTCAAGGTCAGCGTGCCCGAGGGCGCGCATGATCCCAGCTATTCGCAGATTTCCGAGTGGTGGAATGACGACGGCAGCAGCTCCTCGTGGGCGAACGTCGGCTCCGTGGCCGAGGACGGCATCTACTGGGTCTCGTCCTCGCAGTCCATGATGGAGCAGTACAAAGGCGGCGACAACCAGCTCATGTACCGCTACGGCTTTGACTGGGATGGCGACGGCGTGAACGACCAGTACGTCACCGTCGTCGTGAAGGACACCGTGACGTACGCGGATCATGCCGATCACGTATGGGACGAGGGCGTCGTCACGGTCGAGCCGACCTGCGCAAATCCGGGCGTGATCGTTTACACCTGCGCTGTCGGTGGCGAGACGAGGACCGAGGAGATCCCCGCGCTCGGCTGCGACTGGGACGAGTGGGAATATTACGATGCCACGTGCACGTCCGCTGGTTTCCGCGAGCATTTCTGCCAGCGCGAGAACTGCGACGGCGAGGGCTGGGAATTCGAGGACACGACCCCCGCGCTGGGGCATGAGTGGACTGATTGGAAGGTTTGGGAAGGATTCGAGCCCACCTGTGAGGACGAGGGCATCGAGTACAGGGAATGCGCACGTCCCGGTTGCCAGCTCACCGAGGAAGAAGACGAGTACG
Source organism: uncultured Coriobacteriia bacterium (assembly GCA_902478425.1). Taxonomy (GTDB): domain Bacteria; phylum Actinomycetota; class Coriobacteriia; order Coriobacteriales; family QAMH01; genus QAMH01. The sequence continues at coordinate 10,381 of CABSKV010000019.1, forward strand.
GTATGGGCCATGGCTACGAGGAGCGCGAGGTCCCTGCACTCGGTCACCAGTATGGCGCGTGGACGGTGACCAAGGCCGCCACCTGCACCGAGGATGGCGAGCAGAGCCACGTGTGCGCCACTTGCGGCAAGGTCGAGACGGAAACCATTCCCGCGACCGGTCACCATGAGGTGGCCGCGGGTGACAAACCCGCCACCTGCACCGAGACCGGCCTTTCCGGTCGCACGGTGTGCAGCGTGTGCAACCAGGTCGTGAACGAGGGCACCGTGCTGCCGATGCTCGAGCATCGCGTGGGCGCGGGTGCCGTTATCCGCGCCGCCACCTGCACCACCGAGGGTCTCATGACCTTCAGCTGCCAGGACTGTGGCGTCCAGGTGAGCACCGAGACCATCCCCGCGCTGGGTCATGCCGTGGCAATCGACCCGGCTGTGGCCGCGACCTGCACGGCCACGGGCCTGACCGAAGGCTCGCACTGCACGGCCTGCAACGAGGTGCTGACGGCGCAGCAGACCATCCCCGCGCTCGGCCATGACTGGGACGAGGGCGAGGTCACCAAGACCGCCACGTGCTCGGCCACGGGCGTGCGCACGCACCACTGCACGCGCTGCAACGTGGCGGGCGAGCAGGAGATCGCCATCGATCCCGATGCCCACAGCTGGGGCGCGTGGACCGTCGTCAGGAACGCCGCCGTCGGCGTCGAGGGCAGCGAGCAGCGCGTCTGCGCGCATGACGGCACGCACGTCGAGACGCGCGCGATCGCCGCTCTGGAGGCCACGACGCAGGGCGGAGCGAATGCCGGCGGCACCACGGGCGGCAATGCCGCGACAGGTGTCATGGGTGGCAACGCAGCCGCTGGTGGCGTGGAGTCCGCAGTGACTGGCGGTGCCGGTACCGCCGCAGGTGCGCAGGGCGCTGGCGAGGTCATCGAGGGCGACGAGACGCCGCTTACGACACCTGGCGAGACCACGATCGCCGACGACGCAAACCCGCTTGCTGCAGGCACCGTGCGCGCGCAGGAGGGCGGCATCGACTGGATGGTCGTTGGAATTGCGGTCGGGGCGTTCGTACTCGTCGACGGCCTGGTGATTGCGTACGTGCTGAGGAAGCGTCGTAGCAGGTAGCATGCTCGAGTGACGAGCGTGCCGAGGTTCGCGCGACCGATAGACGCAACGAAGGCGCCCGCTTGATACGGGCGCCTTTTTGTTGTTAGGGGGGGGGTGTCCCTCTATCGAGCACATCGTCAAATCCGAAAGCATTACGGGAGCTGATGTGCATTTTGTAGCGCGGGATGGGTGTATTTTGTAGCGCTGATATGGTGTAAAATGTAGCGAGTATTTAGAAAGTCCCGGTAGAACGACACATATAAAACGGATTCGAGTGACTATGGAAACTGCCAAAACGTTGAAACCAGATGGATATCTCCCCCGGCTTGTCGATACCCGGTTGGATTTCTTGCTAGACGCCTTTGGCGCAGTTGAAATTACCGGGTCAAAGTGGTGCGGAAAGACATGGACATCCCTTGCGCATGCGCGCAGCGTCACGCGTCTTGACGACAGCCTCGTTCTCGCGCGCGCGGTGGAAGCTCCCGAAACCGCACTTGCGGGGCAGGCGCCTCATCTGATTGACGAATGGCAAGAACTACCCTCGATATGGGACGAGGTTCGCCGCATGATAGATGAGAGAGCGAACATCCCTGGTCAATTCATCCTCACCGGCTCCACGAGATTGAAAATCGAAAACGACAAGAGCAACCCGCGTAGGGAAGTTCACCACAGCGGTGCCGGACGCATAAAACGCTTGAGCATGTGGCCGATGACATTGGCAGAAGAGGGGTTGTCCAACGGCACCGTAAGCTTGGGCGACCTGTTTTCGGGAACTTTCGGCAACGCCGAATGCAACACCCGTTTGGACGATGTGGCCGAATGGTGCTGCAGGGGAGGATGGCCCGCAAACGTCGGAAAGCCCTATGAAGCGGCTGCGGAGACCGCTGCCTCACACCTGGAGAGCCTTTATGACGTAAGCATTCCGCGCATGAAACTCAACCCTTCAACTGCATCCAAACTCGTGACCGCGCTGGCCCTCAACCTTGCCCAGCCCGCCACTCTCCCGACCCTGGCCAAAGACATGGGGTGCGGCGATACAGGCAACTCTGTTGCGAGGTCAACTATAGAACGGTACCTTGACGTGCTCCGTCGCCTCTTCATCATACATAACGTACACGGATGGAATGCGCCACTGCGTTCGAAGGCGCGTGGACGAGTCAAGCCGAAGCGCTACTTCGTAGACCCCTCCATTGCTGCCGCCGCATTGCATGCGACGCCCCCTCGTCTCATGGACGACATGCAAACGCTGGGCAATCTATTCGAAACGCTGGTAATACGAGACTTGTGCGCGTTTATATCCACGTACCCGGGCATAGGTAATGAGGTTCGCTATTATCGCGACCAGTTCGGCCTGGAGGTTGACGCGATCGTCGAAAGAGACGGGGAATGGGCCGGCATCGAGATAAAGCTCTCCGAGGCGAAGGCGGATGCTGCGGCCGATTCCCTGCTACGCCTGAGGGCAAAGGCGCTGGAAAACCCCATGGCGCGCGTTGGGGAGCCCGCTTTCCTGGCTGTCATCGTGGGAGTTGGAGATACCGCATACCAAAGAAAAGACGGTGTCTACGTCATTCCTGTCGCCACCTTGACGGCATAGGGGAAGGTGACGTTTGTCGGGGCCGATTCGAAAATAAGTCCAGGGGAGTCAGCTTGGTGGAATCGGCGTGAGTGACGATTCCCCGATGACTATGTGGAGCGAAATAGAGGCGATTTGAGGCCCTTTGCGTGGCGATTTGGTCCCGTTACTCGATATGGCGTGCAAAAGGGCTCAGATTCGCCCTGAGGGTCTCGTGTGATAGCCTGCAGAAGATTGGCCCGCTCCTGGAGGTGCCCGAAGATTCGCGGTACGTTATCTACGGCGGCAGTGAGGTTCTCGAGACGCGCCATGGACATGTGCTCTCGTTGCGCGAGGCGCACCGGCTCGCGGTGTAGATCATGACGCGATAGAGTGAGCGTTTTTATAGGTGCCATTAGAAGATGCCGTTAAAATGACTGGCCGATTTTGCAGGTATTAGAATAAAGGGCTAATCAGAGAAAACCGGACAGCAAGCCCAGTCTGGATACCCGGACGATAATCTGCAGGAATCTGCGGAAGTTTTCCATTGCAGTACGCGAAAGATTTGCCCGTGCATGTAACCGGACGAACTGCTCATTAAAATTAGGCCCTTCTGAGGGCTTATTGGGCCTGCCGATAGGGCCCTAGGGCTTAAAAGTAATGAAAACGCCTTAGAGACGATTCTCGTTGCCCTGAAGCCAGTTCGAGGTCTTGGCGCCTGAAGAGTCGGTTTGGTCCAGGTGACAGAGTCGAGCGAATGGGATTCTGCTCTCGCATGTGTCTGTTTCCTCCCCATGGAACAACCCCATATCTTCCGACCTTTGAGCAAGTTAGCCGTTTTCGGGGCATGGGGATGATGCAAACGACGGTACAAAAGACCATATTGATTCTCATAATGCATGTTTGCAAAATGCCATTATTCACGACTATGGATGATTTAAATCTGGAAAATATGCTCGTCAAATCACGTAAGTTGCTCGTTTTTGCTAGAGATGTCGTAAATACCTCAATCATGATCGAATTTTCAAAAAGCGTGGACGAGAACCTTTCGCGCCGTCGAAGTCCCGGATTGAGGAAACATCCGTAGGCGGAGTGAGCCCCTTGGCGTCAGATTATATGGACGCCATGGCGAAATGATGGACCAGAAGCCACGAAGACGGGCGGCTTTTGCAAAAACGGATGATTATTCCCGGCATATCTTGGTTTCTGTCCAATATGCCCATGAAAGACAATCAAACGTTCCCTCTAAGTGGGGCACGTGCCCGGCCTCTCGGTCGAACGATGGGCCGAAGTAGAGATATGAGGTGATGCAAAACATTGCGTACCAAGTGGTCTAGGCCCCTTGGTACGCGAACATGCGAAACGGGGCAGAAGGCGCAAAGCGCCTTCTGCCCCGTTTCGCATGTTCGTCCTACTACTTGAGCTTCTCGGCTTCGAGGCGATGGTCGAGGGCGGAGGGGTGGATCGCATGGCTGAGCGCGGTCTCGATCGTGATCTTGCCGTCCTTCACGAGCTCGAAGAGGCTTTGGTCCATCGTGCGCATGCCCTGGCGGCTACCGGCGGCGATGACCGAGTCAATCTGGTAGGTCTTCTCCTCGCGGATGAGGTTGCGGATAGCCGGGTTGGCGACCATAATCTCGAAGACGGGCAGTACCGTGCCGTCGATTGCGGGCACGAGCTGCTGGCTCACGACGGCCTGGAGCACGAGCGAGAGCTGCATGCGGATCATGTGACGTTGCTCGGCGGGGAAGGCGTCGATGATGCGGTCGATGGTGCCGGCGGCGCTGTTGGTGTGCAACGTCGAGAAGATGAGCTGCGCCATCTCGGCGGCCGTAATCGCGATGCCGATGGTCTCGGCGTCACGCATCTCGCCGAGCAGGATGATGTCCGGAGACTCGCGCATGGCCGAGCGCAGGCCCTCGGCGTAGGTGGCGATGTCGGTGGGGACCTCGCGCTGCGTCACGATGCACTTCTCGTGACGGTGCACGTACTCGATGGGGTCCTCGAGGGTGATGATGTGACGATTGCGCTCGCGGTTGATGCGGTCGATGATGCAGGCGAGCGTCGTGGACTTGCCGGAGCCGGCCGGACCGGTGACGAGGACGAGGCCCTTGGTGAGATCGGCCAGGTCGAGGACGCTTTGCGGGATGTGCAGCTCTTCGGGATCTGGTAGACCGAAGGGGATGACGCGGATGACCGCAGAGACGGAACCACGCTGGCGGAAGACGTTGGCGCGGAAGCGGCCGATGCCAGGGAGCGCGAACGAGAAGTCTTCGTCAAGGTTATCGTTGTTGTCGAAGTTGTTGAAGTCACGACCGGCAATCTCGTAGATTGCCTCGACGACCGTGCGCGTGCTCGCGGGCGTGAGCGGCTCGCCGTTCATGCGCACCTGTCGGCCGCTGACCTTGTAGGTGAGCGGAAGGCCCGCCACCACGAAGATGTCCGACGCCTTGAGGTCGATCATCTGCTTCAAAAGATCCGAAAGTAACATCATCTCATCCTTTCTCACCAACGTGCCGACTTCATCGATGCCGGTCACGGCGCTGCCTTCTTCGTTTTCGCGTCTCTACATACCTGACCATAGGGTATCGCCCTCGGCCTCGTTGACCATGGCCGTCATGTTCCACTTCGTTATGCGATAGCTGCCGCCCGCGCCCACCTCGACCGCAATGTCGAGGACGCGCCCCGATGGGCACTCGAACTGGGCGGTGACGGCGGAGCCTGCGAGGGCTGAGCTGATGGTGACACCGGCGTTGTTGGCCTGGACCTGCGACGTCATGGCGGCCAGCGAGGCCGCTGATGGTGTCGAGCCGGTGGCGCATACCTGCGCGACAAGCTCCTGGGCCGCGGATTCTGCCGCATATTGCTGGGTGGTTGACTCGGCCTGCATCTGCGCGAGGCTGAGTGACGCGCGCGCGGTGTTGATCGAGAGGACGGCGAGCGTCGCCAGGCAGATCACCGCGATGAGGGCGAACAGCGAGATGGGGCCGATGCGCACGGAAGGCGTGGGGTGGTTCATCGGCTCACCCCGCTCACGTATCGCGCGGTGTCGAGGACGTAGACCTCGCTGCCGCTGGCGGTGGCCGTGATGTGGGCGCGGTAGAGCGTGCCGGTGGCGTTGGGCTGCGGCGTGACCTCGCAGGTTACGGTGAGCTTTTCCTCGGACACGTCGAGGTTGGTGCTCGTCGGGTCTGCCGAGAAGCGCTCGGCGACGTTGGCGGCGGCGGTTGCGGCGCGCTCGAGCTCGAGACTTTGCTGCGCCAGGCTGGCCGAGGCCACGTAGAGTTGCACGATGACGGTGAACGAGACGATGAGGAAGACGAAGAGCACGAGGGTCTCGACGATGAAGGCGCGGTTGCCGTGGCGGCCGCGACGAGACGTGCGTGTCTCATCTTGCCGTGTGCTGGCAAAACTCATCAGGCACCCCCTTGCATATAGCGCAGGGCGACGTCGGTCGAGCCTTGCTCGGTGGTGATGGTGAGCAATCCGTTCCTGTACGAAAGGTCGAACTTGGACGAACGAGAAAGTTTGACCGACTTACCAGGATCATAAGGCGTGCCTGCAACGGCATATTCCTCGACGATATTGCCTTTGTAGAGGTATATCCTCGTCTCGAAGTTGCCTGTGTCCAAGTACTCCATGAGGACAAGAGACTTGCCTTCGGGGCCCGAACCGACCCATACGGAGTTCGTCTCGTCGAGGGAACGAACGTTATTGGCGAGGAATTGCGCGCCGAGACGGTCCTGGTTGGTTTGCATCTGGATGCCAGCGACGCGCTGGTAGATGGTGACGCCTGTGACGAGCGCGATAAGCAGGATGGCCAGTATGACCAACATAAGGATTCCGACGAAGAGATTGTTGTGGCTTTTGCCGAACTTATCGTCGCGTATGGTAGCCATCGCGTTGACTATGTCCATGTTAGTCTGTCTCATCGTGCCACCACCGTTACCGTGGGGGGCACGTTATCGGCGAACCACTCGTAGTTGACCGTGTAGTCGTTGCGATTGATCGACAGGCCATAGACGTCTTCGAGATGCGCGAGCGACGAGGGATAAGAGCCCTCGATGGCGTAACACTGGGCGGCAGTCGTGAGGATGGTGGAGCGAATGGACGCGGCGCTCTGGTCGCGGGAGGCATGCTGAAACGCACCGATGGCCCAGACGAGGAGCGCTATGAGCAGCGCGACGAACAGCACGGTGAGTATGCGCCGCTTGCGCTGGGTGCGAATCTCGTATGTGCTGCGCTCGCTGTACATGGCTGGCGTCTATCCAATCGATCCCATGATGCCGATGAGCGGGAGCATGACCGAAATGAGCGTGCCGCCGACCGCAACGGTGAGCAAGGCGGCGAGCATGGGCTCGATGCGGTCGAGCGCGCGGTCGAGCTGCGCGGTCGAGTCGTCGAAGAGCATGACCGACAGGCTCGCGAGCACGTCGTCGATGGAGCCGGAGTGCGCCCCTGCGGTGAGCATGTGCGCATAGAGCGGGTCGAGTATGCCGGCCTCCGTGATGGCCTGGGGCAGGCTGCGCGGATCCTCGAGATCCTCCATCGCCGAAAGCGCATACTCGAGGCGCCCCTTGAGCCTGCTGTGGCGCACGGTGGCCAGCGCGTTGCGCATGGCGGTCTCTGTGACGATGCCGGCTGCGATGTAGGTGGCAAGCGCCGAGAAGAAGCGCGAGAGCGCGAGCTCGTACATGGCGTTACGCGTGGCCGGGATGTGTTCGAAGAGCGCGAGTACGCGTTCACGACCCGATTGGGTGCGGCTCGCGACGAAGAGGAAGATGGCGATGACGGCGCAGGCCACGGTGATGATGAACGCGAACCAGCCGATGATGATGGACGCGAGCGCGAGCCCGGAGGAGGCCGCGGTGAGCGAGCCGGCCGTGGACTCGTAGACGGTGGCGAAGACGGGGAGGATGACGGCGACCGTGACCGCGAGTATGACGGCCATGATGCAGAGCAGCGCGGCCGGATAGGCCACGGAGCTGCGGATCTTGGCGAAGGTGTGCTCCTCCTCGCCGTAGTAGACCTCGAGGGTGCGCAAGACGGACTCGAGGCGGCCCGAGCGCTCGCCCGTCTGGACCATGTCGATGGCATGGGCGGGGAAGGCGGCGGTCATGGACATGGCCTCGGACAGGGACTCGCCTGCGATGAGGCCCCGGTACATGCCGACGCAGACGCTCTTGAAGCGCGATTCCTCGCGATTCTCCGCGAGCAGGTGCACGGCCTCATCGACCTGCAAGCCCGCGGAGAGCATGGTCGCGACGCTTCCGCACAGGGCGGATAGGGCGCCGCTATCGAGCAGTTTAGCTGCCATGGTTCTCCTCGCATCCCTCGTTTCGCGTGGTGCTCGTTCGCACGTTCTCGTTCTGTTCGCCTGGCTGCCTCGCGGGGCGGCCGAGCGGTGATTTCCTCGTTCGCATTCTAATACACATAGCGGTCCTGGTAACTGATTCCGTCGCCGACGTAGGCGTTGCCGCCATCGGTGGCGGCCAAGGTCAAGTCCACGCGCGACCATGTGTTGGGGTCGACGGAAATCTGGATGGTGTGCCAGGTGCCGTCGATGTAGACCATGATCCATGCGTGGTAGAAGTCATCTGGCGAGACGTAGCCGGTGATGATCTGCGCGGGGATGCCGACGCTGCGCAGCATGGCCGCGCCGAGCGAGGCGTAATCGAAGCAGATGCCCGAGCCTGCGGAAAGCGTGGCGTCGGGGTTGGGGATGTAGCCGCTGCCGTTGGCGAGCTTCTCTGCCTTGGCGGTGTCGTACTTGATGTTGCGGGCGATGAAATCGCAGATGGCGCGCAGGGCGGCGCCCTGGCTATCTGCGCCGGCCACGAGCTCGCGGGCGCGGCGGGTGGAGGCGCTTGACTCGTCGAAATCGCAGTAGAGGTTGGGGTGCAGGAAGGGCTCGAAGCCGGTCTCGAGGTGGACGGGGACGCTCGTGGAGAGTATCTCGACGTAGTTGTTGCCGCTCGTGTTTTGCATGACGCGCACCGTATAGGTGCCATTGCCCATGTTGATGGGCACGAAGACGGGGGAGCCGTCATTGGGCATATCGTAGTTGTAGCTCTGCTCGCCGCGCGTGACCTGGAGCTTGAGGCGCGCGTTGTTCGTGCCGGTCGCGGCCACGTAGCCCTGGGATGCCGACGAGGTATCGATGGCGCAGTTGGGGCCCTGAACGGCGGCCGAGGCGTTGAAGGATACGTCTTGGACGGAGTCTGCCGCGGTGAAGGGCGCGCCCTCGACGACCTCGTCGCCGCCGACGGGCGAGGAGCCGCCACCGCCGCCGCAGCCGACGAGGGCCGCAAGCGCGATGAGAAGCGCGATGACGAGGGCCGCGGACGCAGCAAGGCGATGCCGGAAAGCGGCATGCTGCATTCTATGAGCTGAGAGCTGCGTCAACGACGGCCTTTCGAGTGAGACGGACGGGTGCCTGCGGGCGCAGGGCAACGGCGTACATTATAGAAGACGCGCGTGACATGGACGATGACACCGGGGAAACAAAACGGGGGAGACGGATGACGTCGCCGCAAGACGAAAGTCGCCGGGGCAAGACAAGAGTCGCCGGGGCGGGATTGTCTGGTCCCGGCGACTCTTGTCTTGCGGCCCTGCGGCGACTTTCGTCTGGTCGACGTCAATGGGGCCTTGCTGTGAGACAATGGACGTACACTTTTCTTATTCACCCGGCAGCATGAGAAGGGGGCGGTTATGCCCGAGTTCATCTACCAGATGCACGACGCGCGCAAGGCGCATGGAAACAAGGTCATTCTGGACGAAGTGACGTTGAGCTTTTACCCAGGGGCCAAGATAGGCGTTGTCGGGCCGAATGGCATGGGCAAGTCAACGCTCCTCAAGATCATGGCGGGCCTCGAAGACGTGAGCAACGGCGAAGCCCGACTCACGCCCGGCTTCACCGTCGGCATTCTGCAGCAGGAGCCGCAACTCGAGGAAGACAAGACCGTTATCGAGAATGTGCGGCTCGCCTTTGACGACATGCTCGCCAAGATCGAGCGCTTCAACCAGGTCTCCGCCGAGATGGCCGATCCAGATGCCGATTTCGACGCCCTCATGGAAGAGATGGGCAAGCTCCAGGACGAGATCGATGCAGGTGATGGATGGGACCTCGACAGCCAACTCACGCAAGCGATGGACGCGTTGCAGCTGCCTGATCCAGAGGCACCTGTCAATGTTTTGTCGGGCGGCGAGCGAAGACGCGTCGCACTTTGCAGGCTCCTGCTAGAGGCACCGGACTTGTTGCTGCTTGATGAGCCGACGAACCATCTCGATGCAGAGTCCGTGCTGTGGCTCGAGCAGTTCCTGAAGCGCTACGAGGGCGCCGTGCTCGCCGTGACGCACGATCGCTACTTCCTCGACAACGTCGCGGAGTGGATCTGCGAAGTGGATCGCGGACACCTGTATCCGTATAAGGGCAATTACTCGACCTACCTGGAAACGAAGGCCGCGCGTCTCGAGGCGCAAGGGCAGCAGGAGGCCAAGCTCGCCAAGAAGCTCGAGCGCGAGCTCGAATGGGTGCGCTCGAGCCCCAAGGCCCGTCAGGCCAAGAGCAAGGCGCGTCTGGAGCGCTACGAGCAAATGGATGCCGAGGCGCGCTCCATGAAGAAGGTGGACTTCACCGACATCCACATCCCGCCCGGCCCGCGATTGGGCAATAAGGTGCTTATCGCCGATCACCTGAGCAAGTCGTTCGGGGACCGCGTGCTCATCGACGACCTGTCCTTCGAGCTGCCGCGTAATGGCATCGTGGGCATCATCGGTCCCAACGGCGTGGGCAAGACGACGCTCTTCAAGTGCATCGTCGGCCTCGAGGAGCCGAGCGAGGGAACGCTCGACATCGGCGAGACCGTCAAGATCGCCTACGTCGACCAGAATCGCGCGGGCATCGACCCCGACAAGTCACTGTGGGAGGTCGTCTCGGACGGGCTCGACGTCATTCAGGTGGGCGAGACCGAGGTGCCGAGCCGCGCGTACGTGGCCGGCTTCGGCTTCAAGGGCCAGGACCAGAGCAAGCCCGCCGGCGTGCTCTCGGGCGGCGAGCGCAATCGCCTCAACCTCGCCCTTACGCTCAAGCAGGGAGGCAACCTCCTGCTGCTCGACGAGCCGACGAACGACTTGGATACCGAGACGCTCGCGAGTCTCGAGGAGGCGTTGCTCGCGTTCTCGGGCTGTGCGGTCATCACGAGCCACGATCGCTGGTTTCTCGACAGAATCGCGACCCACATACTTGCCTGGGAGGGAACTGACGAGAATCCGGGTGCGTGGTATTGGTTCGAGGGTAACTTCGACTCGTACCAGAAGAATCGCGTCGAGCGTCTGGGCGAAGTCGCCGCGAGACCGCATCAGGTGTACCGGAAGCTCACGAGAGACTAGGTGCAAGCGAACGAACTGAGTGGTTGAAGCACAAGCGCAAATCGTTGCATATTTGGATAAAAAGACTAGCTCAAAAAGTATATGTAATACATTGCGTTTTTGAATAAATACAACAAGCAATATATTGC
>CABSKV010000020.1 GCA_902478425.1 uncultured Coriobacteriia bacterium
CGAAGTCGGTCGCGACGACCGAGAGGTAACCGCCGACCATCGTGTACAGGAATACGATGATGGCGCCGAAGACCATCATGAGGGAGTAGTCCATGCCGAACAGCGTGTTGAAGAGCTTGCCGCAGGTGACGAAGCAGCTGCCCGTGTAGACGCAGAAGAAGATGAGGATGATGACGGCGGCGACGGTGCTCACGATGTTCTTGTCATCGTGGAAGCGGTTGGAGTAGAAGCCGGGTAGCGTGATCGAGTCGCCGGCCTTCTCGGAGTAACGGCGCAGGCGCTTGGCGACGAGCAGCCAGTTGAAGTAGGTGCCGAGTGCCAGGCCGATGCACGTCCAGCCGGCATCGGCGGCGCCGGTGAAGTAGGCCAGACCCGGCAGGCCCATGAGCAGGTAGCCGGACATATCGGATGCCTCGGCTGAGAGCGCCGTGAACCAGGGGCCGACCTTGCGTCCGCCGAGGAAGTACTCGGAGGAGGACTTGTTCGAGCGTCTGGCGTACGAAAAACCGATGATGAGCACCACCATGAAGTAGATCAGGATGGCGATAATGACTGCGTAGTCTCCCGTGTTCAAATCCATTTTCGTGAAAACCTCTCGTTCATAGAGCCTAGTGGCGCACTATTATAACTTTAGTACGGTAAAGTAAAAGCTTTTTTCCGGCGAGGAGCGGCTAGGCGGGACGTTTGTGCCTGTTGCCCGTCACCCGCGCATCTTTTGATATATTGTCTGTTCGACCACGACAATGACGGCATGGAGTTCACAATGCATGAGACATCATCGACAGACGAGGGCACGCACGCGAGCGAGGCGCTCTGGGGAGGCCGCTTCGAGGATTCGCCCACCGAGTTCACGCAGGCGTTTGGCGCGTCGCTGCCCGTCGACAAGCGCATGTGGGAGTCCGATATCGAGGGCTCGAAGGCGCATGCCGCGATGCTCGCCCGTCAGGGCGTGATTTCGAACGAGGACGCCGAGGCCATTCGCACGGGCCTCGATGCCATCGCCACCCAGATCGAGGAGGGCGACTTCGAATTCGACATCGATGACGAGGACATCCACATGTCCATCGAACGCAACCTGACCGAGGCCATCGGTGCGGCAGGTGGTCGCCTGCATACAGGCCGCAGCCGCAACGACCAGGTCGCGACCGATGCGCGCCATCATGCCAAGAAGCTGAGCGATGGGCTCGCGCACCAGATGCTCGATTTGCGCGGTGCCCTGCTCGACATGGCGCAGGAGCACTTCGGCGTCGTCATGCCCGGCTACACGCATATGCAAAAGGCCCAGCCCGTGCTCTTCTCGCATCACATGCTCGCGTACTACTGGATGTTCACGCGCGATTTCGAGCGTCTGCGTGCGGCCCATGCGGCTGCCGACGTGTTGCCCTTGGGTAGCGCCGCGCTTGCCGGCACGACGTATCCGCTCGATCGCCATTTCGTGGCCGACGAGCTCGGTTTCGCAAACGTCGCCGAGAACAGCATGGACGCGGTGAGCGACCGTGATTTCCTCCTCGACCTCTCCTACGCGTGTGCGGTCGCGATGATGCACCTGTCGCGCCTATGCGAGGAGCTCATCTACTGGTCGAGCAACGAATTCGGCTTCATTCGCCTGTCGGATGCGTATTCCACGGGCTCGTCAATCATGCCCCAGAAGAAGAACCCCGATTTCGCCGAGCTCATTCGCGGCAAGACCGGCCGTGTGTACGGCGACCTCATGGCATTGCTCACGACCATGAAGGGACTGCCGCTCGCCTACAACAAGGACATGCAGGAGGACAAGGAGGGCGTCTTCGACGCAGTCGACACGCTCGGCAATTCCCTTGTCGTGATGACGGGCATGATTCGCACCATGCAGATAAACGAGGATGCCATGCGTGCCGGTGCGCTCGGTGGCTTCATGGCCGCCACCGACCTTGCCGATTACCTCGTCGGGACGGGTGTGCCCTTCCGCGAGGCGCATACCATCGTGGGCAAGCTCGTGCTCGAATGCGAGAAGCAGGGAAAGACGCTGCAGGACCTGAGCGCCGAGGAGCTAGCGCGCGTCGACGAGCACTTCGATACCGATGCGCTCGACGCAGTCGACATCGATAAGGTCGTCGAGCGTCGCACGACCTATGGGGCGACCGGACACGAGGCGGTCAAGGTCCAGCTCGAGCATGCGCGCGAGAGCCTTGCGGCCGACACGCGCGCGATGGCGGACTAGGCGATGAGAAAGCCGGAACTGCTCGCGCCTGCGGGCAACCGCGAGGCGTTCGAGGCGGCGCTCGCCGCCGGTGCCGATGCCATCTATCTGGGCGCCGGTTCCTTCAACGCCCGTCGCAATGCCGATAACTTCGCCATCGACGATGTGCGCGCGGCTTGCCGTGATGCGCATCTGCGCGATGCGCGCGTCTATCTCACGGCCAACACGCTCGTCTTTCCCGGCGAGATGGACGATGCGCTTGCGATGGTCGCCTCCGCTGCCGAAGCGGGTGTCGATGCGGCCATCGTGCAGGATGTCGGTCTCATGTCCGTGTTGCGTCGCGAGCTGCCCGAGCTCGAACTGCATGCGTCCACCCAGCTCAACGTGCGCGGCAAACGTGGCATCGAACTCGCCTCGCGCCTGGGTTGCTCGCGCGTCACGCTCGCTCGCGAGCTTTCCATCGAGAAGATCGCCGAACTCGCCCAGTTCGGTGTCGATCTGGAAGTCTTCGTGCATGGCGCGCTTTGCATCTGCCAATCGGGGCAGTGCCTGCTTTCCTCGCTCATCGGCGGACGCAGCGCCAATCGAGGCTTGTGCGCCCAGCCATGCCGCCTGCCTTACAAGCTCGTCGATGAAGACGGCAAGAAGCTCGCGCAGGAGGGGCAATACCTGCTGAGTCCGCGCGATTTGTGCGGTATCGAGATGATCGACCAGCTCATCGGGGCCGATGTCGCCTCCCTCAAGATCGAGGGCCGCATGAAATCGCCCGAATACGTCTCGACGGTCACGTCCGTATACCGCGAGGCCATTGACCGGGCGTGGGAGGATGTCGCCTCCTATGAGGTCGCATCCGATGCCGAGGGCGTTTTGGCCGAGGCGTTCAACCGCGGGTTCACCCAGGGTTATCTGGCGGGTGAGCGCGGAAACGACATGATGGGCTACAAGCGTCCCAACAACCGCGGTGTCGCCGTCGGGCGCGTCACGGGATATTCCGCCGGCAAGGTGAAGCTTTCCGCGAGCGCCGATATCGCCGTGGGCGACTTGCTGGAGTTCTGGACTTCGAAGGGTCGCGTTACCTATACCGTCGAGGCATCCGATACACTCAAGGGCTCCACGAAGTACATGGGCGTGCGCGAGCCGGTATCGGTGGGTGACCGCGTGTTTCGCGTGCGCTCGGCCCAGCTCGCCGCCGATGCGCAGGAGCGTACCGAGGCGGGGATGAAGATTCCGGTTTCGATCGACGTGCACATGAAGAGGGGAGAGCCCCTCGAAATCACCGTGCGTGACGGCGCTGGTCACGAGGCTCGCGCAATGGGCCCTATCATCGAGGAAGCTCGCACCAAGGCCATCACGCGCGAGGATGTCATCGATCATGTGGGGAGGCTTGGCGCAACGCCTTTCACGTGCGAAGACTGGACTGTCGAGCTCGATGACGGTGTGGGTATCGGCTTTTCGACGTTGCACAAGACGCGCTCCGCCGCACTCGATGCCTTCGAGGACGTCCTGCTTGCGGCGCATGCGCACGCATCCTCGCAAGACGATGCCGTTGACATCAGCCGTGTGACGGATCTATCCGACATGGCGCCATTCGCGACCGTCATCGATTTCGAAGACACGGATATCGCCTGCACGCTCGAGCAGTTCGAGCCGGGCTGTTCCATTGGGCCGCGCATGTACGCCACCAACATCGAGGCGATTCGCACCTGGGCAGCACTCGGCGCGAGTTTTATCTGGCTTTCGCCCGAGCTCACGCTGCATCAGATGAAGCTGCTCGCTGACGAGTCGCCGCTTCCCCTGGGAGTGATCGCCATCGGGCGCCAGGAGCTCATGGTGAGCGATCACTGCTTCCTCATGGCAGAAGGCCCCTGCGATGAGCGTTGCGGCACCTGCAAGCGTCGAAGTGCGTCGCGATTCCTGGAGGATCGAAAAGGGTATCGCTTCCCGGTGACCACGGATGTGCATGGATGCGGTCACATCTACAACGCCGTGCAGCTCGATGTCGCCCATGCGATTGGCGACATGCTCCGTGCGGGCATACGCGGCTTTGCCGTCGATGCCACGCTCATGAGCAAGGGCGAGGCGGAAGCTGCGCTCAACCGCGTGCGCAGTGGCATCAACGGCACGAAGATCTCCAAGACTCCCGACACGACCACCGGGCATCTCTTCCGCCCCGTCGAATAGGCCACGTGCCGGGATTGTTGAAGGTCCATCTGCTAAGATAGCGGACTTGAACGGCAAAGACGTTTCGTGAAAGGCAAGACCGTGCTCTCAAGCGAAGAACAACTCCACATCATCCAGTCGGGCGTTTCGGGCATCACGCCGCTCGAGGCCATGAAGAAGAAACTCGACCGTGGCACGCCGCTCAACATCAAACTCGGCGTTGATCCTACAAGCCCCGACCTGCACATCGGTCATGCCGTTCCCCTGCGCAAGCTGCGTCAGTTCCAGGACCTTGGCCACGAGGTCACGCTCATCATCGGTGATGGCACGGCGATGATTGGCGATCCGTCGGGTCGCAACTCGACGCGCCCGCAGCTCACTGCCGAGCAGATTGACGAGAACGCCCGTACTTACATGGACCAGGCGATGAAGGTACTCGATCCCGAGAAGACCAAGGTCGTGCACAATCGCGACTGGATCTTCGACCTCGACTTGGCCGGCCTGCTCGGGTTGCTCTCCAACTTCACGGTCGCGCGCATCCTCGAGCGTGACGATTTCTCGAACCGCTATCACAACCAGCAGCCCATCGCCATGCACGAGTTCATCTACCCCATCATGCAGGCGTACGATTCGGTCGTCATCAATGCCGATGTCGAGCTTGGCGGCAATGACCAGCTCTTCAATTTGCTTGCCGGTCGCGAGCTCATGGAGAAGAAGGGCATGGAGCCTCAGGTGTGCCTGACGCTGCCGCTGCTCGAGGGTCTCGATGGCGTGCGCAAGATGTCGAAGTCCTATGGCAACTACGTCGGCCTCACCGACGAGCCGGCAGATATGTTCGGCAAGATCATGAGCATCCCCGACGAGCTCATGCCCAAGTACTATCGTCTGGCAACGGCGCTTCCCGTTTCCGAGATAGACGAGATTGACGCTGCCCTTGCGACAGGCGAGCTCGATCCCAACAAGACGAAGCGTCGTCTTGCGCGCGAGATTATCCAGATCTATCACGGCGAGCAGGCTGCGGCTGATGCCGAAGAGCAGTTCGACCGCGTCTTCAAGGCGCATGGCGCACCCGATGATATCGAGGTCTTCGATATCGAGCTCGAGGAAGACCCCGAAAAGGGCGGCGTCTATCTGCCCAAGCTGCTCGCCGACCTCAAGCTCGTCGCCTCGGGTGGCGAGGGCCGCCGCATGATCGACCAGGGTGGCGTGAAGATCAACGGTCAAGCCGTCGAGAAGGGCGCGTACCATATGCCCGCTTCCGAGCTGGCCGGCGCCACGTTGCAAGTCGGCAAGCGCAAGTGGGCTAAGCTCGCATAGGGTGCTATACTTCATCCTCGCGTCGGGGAGTGGCGCAGCCTGGTAGCGCGCCTGCTTTGGGAGCAGGATGTCGCAGGTTCGAATCCTGTCTCCCCGACCAACCTTTCCAGATCATAGAGGTGCGGTCATGGACGAGATACTCCTCGGTTCCCATGTGGGAATGTCGGGCAAGGACATGTTCCTCGGCTCCGTGAAGGAAGCCGAGAGCTATGGTGCCAACGCCCTCATGGTCTATACCGGGGCTCCGCAGAACACGCGGCGCAAGCCCCTCTCCGAACTCAACATCGACGCCGGTTTGGATTACGCGAAACAGGCGGGGATACGCGAGGTCGTCGTCCACGCCCCCTACATCATTAACCTCGCCAATTCGGTGAAGGCCGACATTTTCGAGTTGGGCGTGGAGTTTCTTGCCATGGACTTGCAGCGTGCCGCCGCGCTTGGTGCCAAGTCACTGGTGCTGCATCCCGGCTCGCATGTGGGTGCAGGTGCCGAAACCGGTATCGGCAAGCTAGTCGAAGGACTTGACCACGTCTTGGAGCAGGACGAGAGCGGCGTGTTCGTCGCACTCGAGACGATGGCGGGCAAGGGTGGCGAAGTCGGTCGTGACTTCGAGGAGATAGCCGCGATTTACGAGCGCGTGAAAAGACCCGAGCGCTTGCGCGTGTGCTTCGACACCTGTCATGTCAACGATGCGGGCTATGACCTCGTCGAGGACTACGAGGGCGTGCTCTCGGATTTCGACGGGAAGATTGGGCTCGACCAGATAGCCGTCATCCACGTGAACGATAGCCTGAATCCGCGTGGCTCTCACAAAGATCGTCATGCGAACATTGGCGAGGGCACCATCGGGCTAGAGACCCTGCACAGAATCGTCCACGACGAGCGCTTTGCGTACGTACCGAAGATACTCGAGACGCCGTGGCGTTGCGAGGAGGGCTCGACGAAGAAGACGCTGCCGCCCTATAAGGAGGAGATCGCGCTGCTGCGAGGTGAGTGCGCAAGCGAGGAGGCTTGCCTGATCGCCTGCTCGTGACGATAATGGCAAAAAGGGAAGAGTCATGGGAGGTGCTCATGGGATCTTACGAGAACGAAGCCGCTATGGTAGAGGCGGGAACGGCCACACGCGGGCATACGATGCGCATGTACTTCGAAGAAGTCGACGCAGAGCTTACCGACGAGACGTCACATCTCAAGCACAGGCCTGACTACTCCAGGAGCTTGCTCGCGCCGGAGAATGATGACATCTACCGCGAATTCTGCCGATACGTGGACATGGAGGAGCCTCGCTTCTTCGACAAGGTGGAAGACCCCATCAGCGTGGAGGGACACACGGCGGCCGATGTGTATCTGGCGATGATTTCCCATAATGACCGCATCGTCGCCATCGATGGCGCCGCCGTCTACGCCATGCTCGCCAACCTGCGCAAGAACCCCAAGTTGTATTCGAAGGTCCTGGACTTTAGGCCGACTTGCTATCAGAGCGGCTGCGGCATGAAGGACGCTGCGTTCGATGCGGGGTATTACGGCGAGCGCAGATTTCCGAAGGCCTAAGCGTATCGCGCGGCAGCTCGTGCAGATATAAAGCTCGTTTCAGTTTCTTCCGGAAGATATTTGATGCGAGCGGTGTTAAGTATCTGCAAACTTTTCCGAGCTTTATCCTGCGGCCTGAACCTATTGGGGTATAATCCATCACCATTGCGGGCGTAGTTCATCGGTAGAACCTGAGCCTTCCAAGCTCATGAGGTGGGTTCGACTCCCATCGCCCGCTCCAGACACCTGCCAACGGGCACCGTGTGGTGCCCGTTGTCATTTGGGAAAGAGGCCCACCATGAAGCGCATCGTAAGCATCCAAGACATCTCCTGCGTCGGGAAGTGCTCCCTGACCGTCGCATTACCCATCATCTCGGCCATGGGCGTCGAATGTGGCATCCTTCCGACTGCCGTGCTTTCGGTGCATACCGCCTTCAAGAGCTTCACCTTCGACGACCTGACTGATCAGATCGACCCCATCTCCAAGAGCTGGATCGATAATGATATCGATTTCGATGCCATCTATACGGGCTACCTCGGCTCCTTTGAGCAGCTCGAGCTCGTGAGCCGCTTCTTCGATGAGCACAAGGATGACGGCACGCTCATCTTCGTCGATCCGGCGATGGCTGATAACGGCATGCTCTACAAGGGCTTCACCCCCGAGTTTGCCCGTGCGATGGGCACGGTCGTCTGCTCCAAGGCCGACATCATCGATCCCAACATCACCGAGGCCGCCTTCATGCTCGGTGCCGAGTACAAGGAGGATGGCTTCTACGACGAGGACTACGTGCGCGAGCTTCTCCAGGGCCTCGTCGCGCTTGGTCCCAAGAAGGCGGTTCTCACGGGCGTGAGCCTCGAGCCGGGAAGCTGTGGCGTCTATGGACTTGATGGCCAGACCGGTGAGTACTTCTCCTACTTCAACGAGCTCGTCGACGCACGTTTTCATGGCACGGGCGATGTGTTTTCCTCGACGGCAGTCGGCGCGCTGATGAATAACTTCGAGCTTGACGAGGCACTTGCCGTGGCAGCCGACTATACGGTCGCAGCCATCAAGGCGACCATCAGCCAACCCGACCACAACTGGTACGGCGTCGATTTCGAGACCGAGATCCCCTATCTGCTCAAGCTCATCGGCAAGTAGGGCATCATCTACTTCTCGTCACGCGGCGAGCCGAAGGCCTTGCGGCGCAGGAACGCAAGCAGCCCGAACGCCGTGCCCCCGATGAGACCGCAAGCCAGAAGCATCCACATGGCCGAGTCACCCGTCTTCGGCAAGAACCCGAATAGCCTGGGCTCCGGCTCGTCCGATGGCGTGACGGGTGCTGTGGGCTTTACGGTCACGGTCTGGTTCTCGTCATGGATATCGGCATGCTCGGCCATGAGCGTGTCATCGGCGAAGAGTCGTTCGAAGGCGACGAGTCTGGTGCCCTCTTTCAAAAGCGTCGTGTCGACTTCGAAGGTGACGTCGATGCTTCCATGCGAGGTATCGGGCGTGAAAGCGAGGCGGGCGGTGATGGGGTTTCCGAAGGCATCACGCGCGGGTGTCCCTCCAATCGTTCCGTCATCGACCATGAGCGCCCCGTCGAGCTCGTAGCGCTCGCCAACGATGAGGCCGGTGAACGAGACCGTGTCGACGATGGTCGAAGGACCGTCGTTTTCGACGTTCTTGTCGCCATCGGCAGCATCTGATGCGGAAGTCTCGATATGCGGCGGCGCAAGGTTCACCGTCTGGGCCGCGTTTTCGTAATCGGTATGTGTCGCGATGAGCTTTCCGTCACGGTAGAGCTCCTCGAAGATGACAGCCTCCCGCTCTTCGGAGCTGTTCGATGCGTCGAAGGAGAAGGCCACGTCAACGGTTCCGCTCGCCTGTTCGGGAACGAAGCTGCACGTTGCCCGTGCCGGTTGTCCTTGCGCGGTGAGCAGAGGCGCCTCTGCCTTCTTGTCCATGAGCGTACCTACGAATTCGTACGTGATGCCAGGTTGCAGGCCTCCGTACGAGACCGCGTCGAGAATCCGCGTCTCCTCATGCGCCGCGACGACCTTGTCGCCGTCGAGCGAATCGCTCGCGAACGTTTCGATGGCGGGAGGCACCACGCCCACCGTCTGCCCTTCGTCATCTATGTCCTCATGTACGGCGAGCTCTTCGCCATCGCGATAGAGCCTCTCGAAGACGACGAGCTCGCGTCCGTCTTCGAGCAAACTCGCGTCAAGGGTAAACGAAAGAGTCACATCTCCATCTGCATGCTCTGCGACGAAGCTCGTCTGAGCGGTGACCTCCCGTCCACCTGCATCGATGAGGACCTGCCCACTTGCCTTTTCCATGACGCGACCAACGATCGTGTAGGTGCATCCGGGTGCAAGTCCTGCGTAGCTCACGGTATCGATGATCGTAGCGTCCACATCTCGCACGATGTCCTTGGCACCATCTTCGGATGACGCCATCGTCGAAATGGAGGGGCTGGCAACGGTGACTGTCTGCTGCATGCTCTCGATGTCTTCGTGCGAGGCGATCTCGACCCCATCGCGGTAGAGCCTCTCGAAGACGACGAGTTCGCTTCCCTCGTTCACGACGGTTGCGTCAAGCGTGAAGGAGAGCTCCACGAGTCCCGAGCTGGTATCGGGTGTGAACGCCAGCTTGCTCTCTATCGGCGACCCATTGCCGTCGAGCAGTTGCTCGCCTGTCGTCTTGTCCATGACGCGGCCTGCAAGCTCGTAGCTTTGTCCCGCCTTGAGGTTGCGGTACGAGACCTCGTCGATAATCGTGACATCCTTATCACGCATGACTTGCTTGGAGATGCCATCCGAGCTCGCCCCTGTCTGGATGACGGGTGGCTCGATGATGATTGACTGCTCGGCGCTGTTCAGGTCGATATGACTCGCAAGGTAGCGCCCATCGCGATAAAGCTCTTCGAAGACGACGGCTGTTGTCGATGTCGTGATGTTCGATGCGTCAAAGTCGATGGTTACATCCGTGCTTCCATCTTGCTCGATGGGCGTGAACGCGTGCGTTGCGGTGACAGGACGGTCAAAGGGATCGAGCAGGGGTTGCCCCGTCCTCTTGTCCACGAGCTTTGCCTCGAGCGTGTACTCCCTTCCGGGCTTGAGGCCCTTGTACGAAACCGTATCGACAATGCACGTGTGCAAGTCGCTGGCTACGTTCGAATCGCCATCTTGCGAATCGGCCGCGTGCGTCTGCAGCGCCGGTGGAAAGACGCTCACGGTCTGTCCGGCATCATGGAGGTCTTCGTGGCTTGCGATGAGAGTGCCATCGCGTGCAAGGCGCTCGAAGACCACGAGCTTCGTGCCTGCCTCGAGCTCGCACGCATCGAAGGTGAACTTCATGTCAATTGAACCTGAGGATGTCTCGGGAACGAACGACATCGTCGATGTGACCACGCCACTCGCATCTTGGAAGGGCTGGGCGCTCTTGTGATCCATGACGATGCCGGTCAGCTCGTAGCTTGCACCGGGAGTGAGTCCCGTATACGTGACACGGTCGATGATGGTCGCATCGACATCCCCGATGAGCAGCGAATCGCCGGCGAGCTCGCCCATTGCGCTCGTTGCGATTGCGGGCTGAACGATCGTGACGGTCTGGGAGCTGTCGTCTAGGTCCTCGTGTTGCGCGAGCAGGCGCCCCTTCTCGAATAGACGCTCGCACACGACGACATGCGCGCCGTCATCCAGTTGCGTGGCATCGAAGTCAAAGCCGAGTTCGATGCTTCCGGAGCTGGCCGGTGCGGTGAACGTGAGCGAGGAGGAAACGGCATCGCCTTCGTCATCGTAGAGTTTCTCGCCGTTTGCCGCATTGGCGAGGTAGCCTTCGAGTGTGTAGGTCTGTCCGGCCACGAGTCCGCTGTAGGCGATTGAGTCGACAATCCCGGCGCTCGTATCACGACTCACGAGCTTGTCGCCATCGGCGGCGTCGCGCGCCGTCGTCGCCAAAGTCGGAGTCGTATTGCCCACAGTGCCGAGGTCAATTGTCATGGATTGCGCGGCATGCGCATAGGCCTCGAAGCGCACAAGCGCCTTGCCCTCGTTGGCTTGTACGGGAAGCTCCTCGAATACATATCGTTGGCTCGTGCTGTCGGGGAATGCCCCGAACGAGTCGTTGGGTGCAATCCAGCTCCCGTTCTGGGCCGTGCCAAACCACACCCCCGCGTCGCTATCGAGGCGGCTTTCGTCGACGGCGTAGTTGCCGCTGGAGAGCTCGGTCACGGCCGCGTCGTTCGCGTTGGTACGTGTCGTGTGAAGTGCATGGGTCGCGCTCGAATCGAATCTGCCGTTTGCGTCCGTGATGACGACGTGACGCTCGATAAGGGCGCCATCTGCTCTGACACGCGAGACCATGAACGGAATTCCCCGCATGGGGCGCTGCGTATCGGTGTCGCGCTTGATGAACGAGAGGTCGTGACGGATGGGTGCCTCGTCGACGACGATGCCTCCGCTGGCAAGCACTCCGCACGAAACGTCATGCTCGCCCGTTCCGTTTGCAGTGATGACGAACGTTCGCCATTCGTTTTGGGTGGGAGTCTCGTAACAGTCCGGGGCGCTTATCTCCCGAATCGCATAGCTTCCGATGGGAAAGAGTGCCTCGCCCGTGTGAGGGTTGCGGTACAACGCATCTCCGGAAACGAAGCTCGAGTTGGTCGAGCGCAGGTCGATTTTGCCCGTGTCATCGGTTTTGAACTTCCAGGTGCGCGTCGCGCTGCCCGATGTGGCCCCGCTCGTATTCGCGAAGTACCTCACCTCGAAGATGGCACCGGCCAGATTGGCATCACCCGAGGGGATGGGGCTATGCGTGAGCAGGTCGTGCTTTTGGATGACGATGCCATCGGCAGCGGTCACGGGCGTGTCGGCGACGTCGTTTTGGTCTGCGTTTCCGGCGGAGTTTGCGTTGGCGTGCAGCCAGGTGTCTTGCCCGCCGATGACGCCGCAGCTATAGGTATTCGGGTCGTGGGCGTAGCCCGTGCCGGCAAGAGAGGTGGCGATTTCGCGTACGTAGTACGTTCCCTCGCGAAGTTCGTCGGCTTGTCCGTAACCGCCCTCGTCAAGCACGAGCGTCTTTCCCGTGTCGTGAGCGGGGCTGCAGTCCGGTTGGGTGTAGATGCCGTAGGAAATTCCCTTGAGCTTGTAGTTGGGATTGCCGTTCGTGACATCGGGATTTGCGGACCGCTTGTTCATCTTGATGGTGCCGTACGGGTGATATGCGGAGCTTGCCGCGATGGTCTGCCTGTTGCCGCCGTTGATTTGATAGGCTTCGAAATTAGGGGGAACCTCGCCTGCCCGTGCTATGGCAAGACGACCGAAGGCCTTGGGGTTGATGACGTTTCCATTGTTCAGGTCAAAACCCGTGATGTTGTACGCAATCCAGTTTCGGAAATTCTCGCCAGCTCCGAATGTCGCTTCGTAGGCGCTCGAGCTATAGGTATCGGACAGGAGTATGTGAGAGGCGAGGTAGTAATCGTCGTTGCTCATGGGACCGCCGTTCCAGTTCGTTGCCGGCCACATGTTCGTGTCAAAGCCCGGCCCGCCGAAGGCAAACCAGAGATCCGCCCTGAGCTCCGAGTCCCTTCCGCTCACGCAACGTATCTCGCTCTTCGCATATGACCCTTCGTTCGGAGAGTTCTTTGCGGGCTCCACGCAATATGCGACGGCCTCCCCCTCGCCGTCATCGACGCGAAAGATGTGCGCATTCCACGCTCCGTCGGAATAGTCTATGTTGCCGACCTTCCATAAGCTGACGTCCGAGCCAGAGGCCAGCGCCTGCTGCGTGATGGGGATGCCGATGCAGGGCATTGCCATCGTGCAGGCAAGCAGCAGGCACAATGCGATGGTGTGTACTTTTCGCACTATGCTGATCGCATGTGTCGTCTCTGTCTTCCGGTAATCGATTGTCATCCTCGCTCCTTCACCTTCTGCGTCCAGTCGTGCAGAATCTGGCCTGCATTCGGAATCGTCATGCTAGATGCGGGTGCTCCGAGCGAACCACCCCGAGAACCTGTGCGATATCGGATCGTTTTTGGACTAGATTCGGAGTAAATGCCGCGTGATATCGGAAAGTGCCTGCTTGGCAACGCAACGTGCACAGGCGTCGCGCTATGCCACGGGGCTGCGCTATACTCTGCTCAGCACAATGATTGTCGAATGTCATGCGAGGAGACCTCATGAGCGAAGTGCCTGTCATCACGATGACCGGATGGTCCAATTCCGGAAAGACCACGTTCACGACGCGCGTCGTCGAGCTGCTCACCAACATGGGCATTCGCGTTGGCGTCATCAAGCATCACGGGCATAAGACCGGTGGCGTCGATGTCGAGGGCAAGGATTCCTGGAAGTACTCGCAGGCAGGTGCCAATCCGGTCATTCTCAGCGCATCGGATCAATATGCCATCTTCGTGAGCACGCCCCAAGGCGAGTTATCGCGTGAAGAGCTCGTCGCCAAGATCGCCGATGACGTCGACCTGGTCATTGTCGAGGGCTTTCGCGCCGAGGCTGATGGTGCCGTCGAGGTCTACCGCACGGCCGCCGGGCACCCGGATCCCAAGCTCACTTCCGAGGAGCGCATCGCGCTCGTCACCGATAACGACGAGCTTGCCGCCCAGGTGCGCGCCGAGGGCAAGCCCGTGTTCGGTCTCGATGATTTCGATGCGGTGGCGCGCTACTTCGTCGATCTCGCTGGCATCGATGCCGACAAGCGGTAGTATCCCCGCGACGAATCTCTACGAGGAGCCACATGAAGGACAATTACGGGCGCAAGATCGATTACCTGCGCATCTCTTTGACAGACCGCTGCAATCTGCGCTGCATATACTGCATGCCCGAAGAGGGCGTTCCGTTCAAGTCGCATGAGGACATGCTGCGCATCGAGGAAATCGCCGATTTCACGCGTCGTGCGGCTCAGGCCGGCATACGCAAGGTGCGCCTTACCGGCGGCGAGCCCCTTGTTCGCAAGGGCGTGGTCGACCTCATCCGTGAAATAAACGAGATTCCCGAAATAGAGGACATCTCGCTCACCACCAACGGCATCTTGCTTCCCAAGATGGCCGCCGACTTGCGCGATGCCGGCCTCACGCGCGTCAACATCTCGCTCGACACGCTCGACCCCGTGCAGTTCACCTACGTCACGCGCCTCGGCAAGATCGAGGACGTGTTCGCGGGCATCGACGCGGCGCTCGAAAACGGGTTCGATCCCGTGAAGGTCAACGCGGTCGCCGTGCGCAGTCTCGACCAGGACTTCTTCGGCTTCGCCAAGCTCTCGCTCGACAGGCCCCTGCACGTGCGCTTCATCGAGTACATGCCGGTGGGAGAGAGCTCTGGTGGCACGGGCGCAGGTTGGACCGAGGACGACATCGTTCCCGCAAGCGAGATCATCGAGCGCATCAACGAGGGTGCCATCGCGGCGGGAATCGGCCCGCTCGAGCCCGTAGGCGAAGACGAGCTTCCCTCGGGTGCGGGGCCGGCCATCTACTATCGCCTGCCGGGCGCGAAGGGCACGGTCGGCTTCATCAGCGCGATGTCCAACCACTTCTGCTCGTCGTGCAATCGCCTGCGCCTCACGGCAGACGGCAAGCTCAGGCCCTGCCTGTTCAGCGATCGCGAAATCGATGTCATGGGTCCCATACGCGCAAGTGACGAGGGAGCCGTCGACCAGGCAATCAGGGAAGCGATCGGCATCAAGCCCGACGAGCATCACGAAGAGCGTGGCACCGAGCGACGCATGAGCCAAATTGGAGGTTAGCCAATGACGCAGAGCAGACCGGGAGGCCTCGCGGCCGGCAATTCCGAGAACGACCTGGCACGCGACGGCCAGCTCAGCCACGTTGACGAGAAGGGCGTCGTGCGCATGGTCGACGTCTCGCAAAAGGACGACACCGAGCGCCAGGCCATTGCCGAGGGCTGGATCTTCATGCATCCCGACACGCTTGCGATGATCACGGACGGCACAGCCGCCAAGGGCGACGTGCTTGCCTGCGCACGCGTTGCGGGCATCATGGGCTGCAAGCAGACGAGTTCGCTCATCCCCATGTGCCACCCGCTCAACATCACCAAATCCAAGTGCGAGCTCGAGCCCGTCTTGCCCGGAGCGCGCGAGGATGGGCGCGTGGGCATCCACGCGACCATGACCACGGGCGTGACCGGAAAGACCGGCATCGAGATGGAGGCCCTTACCGGAGTCAGCATCGCGCTGCTCACGGTGTACGATATGTGCAAGGCAGTCGATCGCGGCATGGAGATCTGCGACGTGCACCTTCTTCGCAAGGAGGGCGGCCGCACGGGACTGTGGACGCGAGACTAGAACGGATCAGGTCATGGATATCAAATTCGGAATCGTCACCTGCTCATCCACGCGCAGCATCGAGGAAGATACGGCGGGTGCCCGCCTCGAGGAGCTCATAGCCGAGCAGGGCTGGACGACGCTTTCCCGCGTCGTCGTGAAAGACGACGTCGATGCGATTGCGGAGGCCATCGTCGCATGTTGTGATGCCGGCGCCGATGTCGTCTTGACTTGCGGAGGCAGCGGCATGTCCCTTGCCGATGTCACGCCCGAGGCGACGCGCAGGGTCTGCGACCGCGAAGTCCCCGGCATCGCCGAGGCCATGCGTGCCTATTCCATGACCAAGACGCGCCGCGCCATGCTCAGCCGTGCCATCGCGGCGCAGCGGGGACGTGTGCTCGTCGTCAACCTGCCCGGCTCGAAGAAGGCCGCCGAGGAGAACTGGGAAGGCGTCTTCGACCAGTTCGACCATGCGGTCTCGATGATGGCGGGCGAGGGCCATGCGTAAGCGAAAGCGCGACTCCGAGTACCATACCGGCAGGCTCAACATCTCCTGCCCTCCTTCGACGAAGGACGCCATCGCGACCGATGCGACGGCACATGGCTTGTCCATCAGCCAGTTCATCCTCGAGCTATATGGCACGAGCAAGCAGGTGGGCTCATCTGCCCATCTTGCGCGTATGGGGCTTGACCTCGTGGGCCTCAAGAAGCGCCTCATGGATGTCGACACGCGCCTGCGTCGCTCGCTCAATCGCAGCCACGGCATGGTCGACCCGGCCGTGCATGACGACCTGGCACGTCTCAAGCAGCTCGAGGACGAGATTGACGTCACCTTGCGCGAGACGATTGCCGCGGTGAAGGTTATCAAGAAGCGCGAAGAGGGGCTCGGCGCCTAGTGCGCATGGGCTTCATCATCTGCATGTGTTTGCGCTAGAATGACGATTCGTCGCGCGCCCTTAGCTCAGCAGGATAGAGCATCGGACTTCTAATCCGGCGGTCGAGGGTTCGAATCCCCCAGGGCGCGCCAGCTTTCCCGGCACCTGATTTTTGCTCGAAATTACCTTTACCCGCCCCAGTCCGTCCTTTCGCAGGTCATGTAAATTATCTGAAATGCAGTATGTTCGTGACCTTGCGGTTCAGAAGTGTTATAGTACCCCCACGATGCAAGATCCCATTTCGAGGAGGATGGAAATGCCTTTACCCAAGATGACTGATGAGCAGCGTGCAGCTGCACTTGAGAAGGCCAAGGAAGCTCGCGCCAAGCGCGCCAAGCTCAAGGACGACATCAAGTCCGGCAAGATCACGCTCACCAAGGTTCTCAACAGCAACGACGAGATCACCAAGAAGACCAAGGTTCTTCAGATCCTCGTTTCCCTTCCCGGCATCGGCAAGGTGACCGCTCAGAAGGCCATGGAGGAGATCGGCATCGCCGAGAACCGCCGCGTTGGTGGCCTGGGCTCCGCTCAGAAGGAGAAGCTCATCGAGCGTTTCGGCAAGTAATCTCGCCGTATAGTCAAGATGTGTTGGCCCGTCAGCTCAAGCTGGCGGGCCTTCTCTGTTTGGTTTCCCGCTCCTTGCCGCTTGCGATATCACAGCATCTACAGATTCGCTTTATTTGCGAGATGCTAAACTCATGCAAGCGTACCAAAGGGGAGATATGAATTCACACGAGCTGATTGTCGTCAACGGCCGACGTCCCGTTTCGGGAACGGTGCAGGTCCGTGGCGCCAAAAACTCGGTACTCAAGCTCATGGCGGCAAGCGTGATGGCGTCCGGCGAGACGCGCATCGAAAACGTGCCGTTCATATCCGATGTCGATGTCATGAGCGATGTCCTTTCGACCATCGGCGCGTCGGTGAAGCGCGGGGAGGACTCCCACTCGCTTCTCATAGACACGCGCGGGCTCAACTCGTACAGGACTCCCTATGAGCTCGTCGCCAAGATGCGCGCCTCCATCTCGATTCTCGGCCCGCTCATCACGCGCTTCGGATGCGCGGTCGTCGCCATGCCGGGCGGTTGCCAGATCGGGTCGCGCAAGCTCGACATGCACATCGCGAGCCTCGAGGCGCTTGGCGTCCAGTTCGAGATAGACCACGGATACCTCCACGCGACCACGCCCAATGGGCTCATTGGCGCCGAGGTCATTCTGGATTTCCAGAGCGTCGGCGCGACCGAGAACCTCATGATGGCATCCGTGTGCGCGCGGGGGACGACCATCATCCATAACGCCGCCTGCGAGCCCGAAATCGTCGATCTCGCCAACTTCCTCATCTCGATGGGGGCGCAGATCGAGAACGCGGGCACGCCGGACATCACCGTCCATGGCGTTGCAGAGCTTCATCCCACGTCCCATGTGACCGTCGGCGACCGTATCGAGGCGGGCACCTTCCTCGTGGCAGGTGCCGCTGCGGGTGGTCCCGTCACCGTGTATGGCGCCAATCCCGATCACCTGGCGCTCGCCCTCAAGAAGCTTCATCAGATGGGCGCCGATTTGCTCATCACCGACGACGAGATCACCGTCGAGCGCAAGGGCGACTTGCGCCCCGTCGACATCCAGACGCTACCGCATCCGGGCTTTCCCACCGACTTGCAGGCTCAGTTCATGGTGCTCTGCGCCTTGGCGAACGGCGATTCCATCATCACCGAGAACCTCTTCGAGAATCGCTTCATGTTTGCCGCGGAGCTTGCGCGCATGGGCGCCGATATTCGCATCGACGGGCACCATGCCCTCGTAAACGGTGTGGAGGGCCTTTCTGGCGCACCGGTCAATTCGACCGACCTGCGCGCGGGCGCCGCGCTCGTGATAGCCGGCCTCGTTGCCGATGGTTCGACCTTCGTCGACAGCATCCATCACATCGATCGTGGCTACGAGGACTACGTGGGCAAGCTGCGCATGCTGGGCGCCGACATCGAACGTGTCCCGGCGCAGGACCTGAGCTTCTAGTTCCCGTCGGAGCGCACTGTGTCGTACCATCGCAAAAGAGGCGGGCTTGATATAAACGGCGTCGGCGGACGTCGCCACAGGTCTTCTGGAAACGCCCACTTCCACAACAAGTCGCGCCTGTCGCCCAAGGCACAATCCAGGGCCTCGCGTGCGTCGGAGCGCGCGGCGCTCTCGCGTGCCGCGAAGGGGCGTGGCACCTACATCCACCCGTCGGGTTTCGGAAAGCGCGACCCGATACAGACGCGCAAGACGCTTCTCACCATCGTCTTCGTCGCCGTCATTGCCCTCGCGCTGGCAACGACCGTCGGCGTGCTCGTCTATCAGCAGGCGGCGCGCAACGCGCTCAAGCCCGTGCTCGACACGCAGCAGCTCTCCTCCCAGCTCACGCCCGTCGAATCCAAGGACGAGCTGTTCTGGAACGTCCTCGTGCATACGGATGCCTCCTCCGCGGAGGAGGGGCGTGGCACGGTCGTCGACCTCGCCTTGGTCTGCGTCGACCCGGACAACGTCACGCTCTCCTTCTTCTGGATACCCGCCAACACGCGCGTCTATATAGATGGCATGGGCTATAGCAAGATCGAGGATGCCTTTGCCGATGCGCACGAGGAAGGCATCATCGCCGCGGTCAAGAAGCTCGCGAACGTGGACATCACGCACTATATAGAGGTGAACGATGCGGGATTGAGCAAGCTCGAAAGCCAGCTCGCGCCTCTGGCTGTCGATGTCGGGACGGCAAGCAGGGACGCGCTCGTGGACGCGATTTGCCGCAGGCTCTTCGGGTCGAGCTCCGAGCAGGTGTCCGCGCGCGTCGACAGCTTCGTGACCTGCGTGGCGACCGACGCCTCGACCGACCAGATAACGCAGATCTTCCGCGAGCTGCACGGCATCAACGTGGATACCTCGTGCTACGAGGAGGAGATGCCCGTCACGCTCGAGGATATCGATGGCGTGCAATACAGCATCTGCAGCGCTGATACCTGGAACACGATGGTGTCACGCGTCGCGAGTGGCATGTCGCCGGTCGCAAGTCCCTCGGAGGTGGACACCAACAAAGTCACGCGCGAGAGCTGCACCGTCGCCGTCTGGAATGGCGTGGGCGTGTCGGGCGTGGCAAACGATTGCACCAACGAGCTCAAGAAGCTCGGATGGAACGTGATCAGCACGGGCAATGCCAGCCAGTTCGTCTACGACGAGACCTTCGTCGTCTTCAAGGACACTGATGACGAGGCCGCCGCGCGCCTGCTTGCGGCAGACCTTGGCCAGGGGCGCGTGGTGCGAAGCTACGCGCGCTATAACTACACGGGAAATCTGCTCGTGGTCATCGGCAAGGACTATAAACCGTACTAGTTTTCGGACGCGATTAAAAACTTTCGGGAAATTCCAAATTAGCGCTTGACACCCCTGATGCCGATGCGTAATATACCAACTCGCGCCGCTGAGAAGGGCACTTCGTTCGAGGCGGATAAGAGCAGGTCAGAAGACAGGTTCTTAGCAATGGCAAGTACGGAATTCTTCAAATAATTTTGAAAAAATTTCATTTTGCTATTGACGCGGATTGCGAAGAAGCGTAAAGTACATCTTCGCGCCGCTCTTAAGGGTTCGCCCAAAAAGCGGCAGGGACGGTCTCAGATAGAGTCCGTCTCGGAACCTTGAAAATCGGATACTGTTTAGACGAAAAGTGATACAAGCCAACGAGTTCTTTGAATGATCACATGAAGGAACCCGCCTCGGTCAGATACCGAGGAAATCCTTAAAAGAATTCTAAAAGACGGCTCCTCTCTTTCTACCGAGGAGTCGCATCCGGAAACCGGCTATCGCGAGAGCGAATAGCCAAACCACCGGAATCAAATAACCGTTTGTGATGCAGGCCTCGAGCCTGCTTTTGAACGGAGAGTTTGATCCTGGCTCAGGATGAACGCTGGCGGCGTGCTTAACAC
>CABSKV010000021.1 GCA_902478425.1 uncultured Coriobacteriia bacterium
AGTCCGGCGAGCAACGCGAGGGCAAGCGCCGCAACCGCCGCAACCGCCGCAATCGCAACAACCACCAGCGCAAGGAAATCGTGCCGTCTGCCACACGCGACGAGCTTGCTGTGCTCGATGACGAGGCGCTCACGGCCAAGGCACTCGAGCTTGGTGTTGACGCGAGCGAGTACGGCGAGCGCGACGACCTTGTTTCCGCCGTCTACGACGCGCTGCTGCAGGCCGAGGGCTTCGTCATGGTCGAGGGCATTCTCGACCTGTTGCCCGATGGCTACGGCTTTATCCGCACCAATGGCTATCTGCCCGGCGAGCATGACGTCTACGTCGGCGTGAGCACCGTGCGTCGCCAGGGTCTGCGCAAGGGCGACTACATTACCGGTCGCGTGCGTCCCCCACGCGAAAACGAGAAGTATCCCGCGCTCAACATGATCGTCACGCTCAACGACGAGCCGTTCGAGGGGCCCACGCACCGCGTGAAGTTCGCGAACCTCACGCCCGTCTACCCGGATGAGCGCCTCATCATGGAGCACGGCAAGGACACGCTCACCGCACGCTCCATCGACTTGGTCGCTCCCATCGGCAAGGGTCAGCGTGGCCTCATCGTCTCGCCGCCCAAGGCCGGCAAGACGACCGTCCTCAAGGACATCGCCGCGGCCATCAGCGCCAACAACCCCGAGGTGCACCTCATGTGCCTGCTCGTTGACGAGCGCCCCGAGGAAGTCACCGACATGGAGCGCAGCATCAACGGAGAGGTCATATCCTCGACCTTCGACATGCCCTGCGAGAATCACATCGCCGTGGCCGAGCTCGTGATCGAGCGCGCCAAGCGCCTCGTCGAGAACGGCCAGGATGTCGTCATCCTGCTCGATTCCATCACGCGTCTGGCCCGCGCATACAACCTCGGCCAGCCGGCGTCCGGTCGCATCCTCTCCGGCGGCGTCGATTCGACAGCGCTGTACCCGCCCAAGAAGTTCCTCGGTGCGGCCCGCAACATCGAAGACGGTGGCTCGCTTACCATCCTGGGCACCGCCCTGGTTGACACGGGCTCGAAGATGGACGAGGTCATCTTCGAGGAGTTCAAGGGCACGGGCAACATGGAGCTCAAGCTCGACCGCGCTCTGGCGGACAAGCGCATATTCCCCGCCATCGATCCGGTCACGTCCGGCACGCGCAAGGAGGAGCTGCTCATCGATCCGCAGGAGGCACCGCTCATCTGGGGTGTGCGCAGCCTGCTCGCCAACATGAACAACACCGAGCGCGCGATGAAGATGCTCGTTTCGTCGCTCAAGGCGACCGAGACCAACCGCGAGTTCCTCGTCAAGTCCGCTCGCAAGGCGTCCAAGGCGGCTCAAAGCCTCTAAGCGCTCGCCATATGAGCATGTATTGCGATGCCCCGGCTCAGTACGAGCCGGGGCATTTTCTCTGGGCGAATTGGAGTCACCTGCCATGTATCTGACGTTTTCGGCGAGCGCAAAAAGGGTCTGGATATGCGTTCGCTATGCTGGTATCATACTTTAGACTGTTTTGAGCCTTGGTCGGAAACTAAGGCATACCAAAGGAGCAAGAATGAAACCCGATATCCATCCCGATTACGTCGAGTGCACGGTGCGCTGCAGCTGCGGCAACACCTTCAAGACCCATTCGACCAAGCCCGAGCTCGTCGTCGACCTCTGCAACGAGTGCCACCCGTTCTTCACGGGCCAGCAGAAGTTCGTCGATACCGGCGGACGCGTCCAGCGCTTCTCCAACAAGTTCGGCTCCGCTGCCGATCAGCTCAAGGAGCGCAAGGCTGCCGAGAAGGCCGCCAAGCAGGCCGCTGCTGCCGAGGCCGCCGCGAAGGCCGCCGAGGAGCGCGCTGCCAAGCAGGCTGCCAAGGAAGAGCGCGCCAAGAAGTACGCCGAGAAGGCTGCTCGCGAGGCTGAGAAGGCCGAGAAGGAGGCTGCTGCCGCCGAGGACGAGGCCAAGGAAGAGGAGTCCGTGTCCGAGGTCGCCGAGGCTGCTGCCGAGACCGCTGAGACCGAGCAGGCCACCGACGAGGCTAACGAGGAAGCTGCTGCCGAGGCTGCCACTGCCGAGGAGAGCGCCGAGTAATCGTTCGCATCCACGTATGCACGAAGCGCCGTCCCGTTTGGGGCGGCGCTTTTGCCTTGACGTGTTTTATGCTCAAAAGCGCTCTATGCCATGGCGATCCGTTTGCGCGCTACGCGGGAGACATAATCGTATTGCGTCTCCGATGATGCCTGTTGGCGACATCCGGGGCGTACCTTCCCGAAGACGAGGAACGCAAGCTTTCGATTGCCACGACGTGCATCTTGGTTCCGCGTCAGTGCATTTCGGAACCGCGGCACTTCCCGCAGACACCTTCCTTCGCTACTGTTGTGACCGAGAAGGAGGGCCCCATGAAGCTAGACATCCAGACAGACGTGGACCTAACCGAGACGGAGGTGCTGATACGTTGCGCCGAAGTCGACGAGCACATCGCGGCGATCGTGGCCACGCTGCGCATGCACGACCGTCGCATCGTCGGGAGGCACGACGGCGCTTCGGTCATGGTGCCTGCCGGAGACATTCTCTACTTCGAGTCGATTGATCGGCGCACGTTCGCCTACACGGCAAGTAGCGTGCTTGAGGTCACCTTCAACATATCGGATCTCGCGCAGCGGCTCGAAGGCAGTGCCTTCGTGCATGCCGCAAAGGGATGCCTCATCAACCTGTGCCGGGTCACGAGCCTGCGTCCTTACGTAGGCGGCAGGCTTCTCGCCATGCTGGACAACGGGGAGGAAGTTGTCGTGTCCCGGAAGTACGCGAAGGACATCAAACAGCACCTCGGCATAGAGCGCTCGCAGGAAGGGAGAAGGTCATGACGAACAAGATCATAGACCCGGAGAGGGCGTCGGTAGGCAAGGTCTTGAAGGACCTGGCCGTCAACTTCTGCATCATGTTCACGTTGTTCACGCTCTTCAGTTGCGTCTTCGGACTGGTATTCGCCGACGAGGTGGCAAAGCCCGGCATCATTATGTGCCTCTCCATAGGCGCCGCGATGCTGGTCTGTGCCGCGTTGCAGGCGGTGTTTTTCACGCCGGTCCTCATCAGGCGGATGGGCTATGGACCGCGCCTTGTTCTCTTCGGCATTTGCCTGTACGCCCTGCTCGCCGTCTACGGCGCCGTCTTCGATTGGTTCCCGGCGGATAACGTCTGGGCATGGGTGGGCTTCACGATTACGTACCTGGTGATCCTCGCCCTCATGACCGTGCTCTTCACGGCCATCAACCGTCGCGACATCAAGGCGCTCAACGACGGCCTGGCGCGCTTCAAGGAGAGGGAATCCGAGCAGGAGTGATTACGGGGGCGTGACGCTTTCGCACTTGTCAATCATCACCTTCTGGCAGCCTATGCACATCCACCCAGCTGCATGCAGGAGAAGCATGTATCATCGGGACAAGACGAAACCACTAGGCAAGGAGTCACCATGAAGGTCCTGATGATCAACGGAAGCCCGCGACTCGAAGGCAACACGTCCATCGCCCTGGCGGAAATGGAGAAGATCCTCGTCGAGGAGGGCATCGAGGTCGAGACCGTGCAAATCGGCAACAAGGACATCCGTGGTTGCATTGCCTGCTCCAAATGCGCGGAACTTGGTAAGTGCGTGTTCGATGACCCCGTGAACGAGGTCGCGCCCAAGCTCGCCGAGGCGGATGGCCTGGTCGTCGGCTCGCCCGTGTACTACGGAAGCGCCAACGCCACGCCCATCGCCTTTCTCGACAGGCTGTTCTACTCTACGGGAGGCGTGGACAAGACCATGAAGGTCGGCTGCGCCGTGGCCGTGGCACGTCGAGGCGGCATCGAGACGACTTGGGGCGAGATTAACAAGTACTTCGGCATCTCGGGTATGCCCATCGCGTCTGGCCAGTACTGGAACGGCGTATATGGCCGTGAGAGGGGAGAAGCGGCCCAAGATGCCGAGGGCCTGCAACAGATGCGCACGCTCGCGCGCAATATGGCGTTTCTCATGCGTGCTATCGCGCGGGAGAAGGAGGCCAGCGGTCTGCCGCCCAAGGAGCCTGCCGAGAGGACGAGCTTCATCCGATAGGGGTGCCTCGGCATCGGTTTCACGCCGGGCGTGTCTACATGGCCCTAGCCCACCTTGCTCATCGCGTAGTCGATATTGGAAGGGTTCTCGAATAACTCGATGACTTCGACATCGAGGCCTGCGGCGATTCTGGAGAGCGAATCGAGGGTCGGGTTGGCTTGTCCGCTTTCGATGTTGCAGATGTAGGCGTAATCCATGTTGACCATCTGGGCGAGCTTCCTTAGCGAAAGACCTTGCGTCCTTCTGAGCTCGTTGATTCGCGCGCCGACCAGGCGCCTGTTGTGCAGGTAACTCGTCTCCATTCGTTCAGCGTATGTGATAGCATTGCTTCAATGTTGGCATATAGGCCAACATTTGCACATGACGCATTAGTCTGAGAAACATGCGTCATGCGGGCGAAGGGGCGCTGGGGCATGGACGATGGGCGCGGGCAATCCCAGACGGGGCAACGCGGCGATGCAGACGCGATGGCGGCAAGTGCCGTTGCGGATAACGCCACGCGTGTCGAGCTTCTCGCGCAACTTGGCGAGCTGCTCTATCCCGCGACGAAGGATGACGAGCGTTTCTTCCTCATGGCCCCGGAACTCTATCTTGCCATCGCGCGACTAGACGAGCGGCCATCATTCCCACCCGCACGCCAATTCTAACGTTTTGGTAAATGCGGGCACTCCCTCTTCACGGGGCAGTCCCTTTTTTATTAGTATGGCCT
The DNA here is from genome assembly GCA_902478425.1 of uncultured Coriobacteriia bacterium. Lineage (GTDB taxonomy): Bacteria > Actinomycetota > Coriobacteriia > Coriobacteriales > QAMH01 > QAMH01. Next base: position 4,800 of record CABSKV010000021.1, read on the forward strand.
GAACGGACGTGCGAGAGACGACTTGCGCGTGACCAATCGAAAGGACGCTCAATGAACGTCGAGCTGCTCTACCATACGCCAGATCCGCAACGCGCCGTCGCCACGGCCGCCCGCCTGTGCTATGCGCCCGTGGGCGCGGCCGAGCTCATGGAGACTCTGTCCGAAGAGCGCATCGAGAAAGTCCTGCGCACCATTCTCGAGAGCGGCCATTTCTCGACTCTCGAGCATGCGAGCTACACCTTCGCCATCGATGGCGTCTCGCGCGCGATGACGCACCAGCTCGTCCGTCATCGTCTTGCCTCATACAACCAACAGTCGCAGCGCTACGTGACCTTCAAGGAGGAGCCGGAGTTCATCGTCCCCGACTCCGTCGTCGAGGCAGGTGCCGCGGACGAATATGACGTTGCCGTGCGCGCCGCCTTCGCGGCCTACGCCGACCTCGTCGAGCGTGGCGTTCCCGCCGAGGACGCGCGCTACCTGCTTCCCAACGCCTGCGAGACCAAGATCGTCGTGACCATGAACATTCGCGAGCTGCTCCACTTCTTCGAGCTACGTTGCTGCAACCGCGCCCAATGGGAGATTCGTGAGGTCGCCTGCCGCATGCTCGAGCTCGTGCGTCCCACCGCGCCGCTCATCTTCGCGCAGGCCGGTCCCGGCTGTGTACGCGGGGCGTGCCCGGAGGGTAAGATGACCTGCGGCGATCCGTGGGACAGGGCGGAGCTGTAGCCTTTGGGTGAGTCACGTAAGGCATTCGAGGCCGATTCGGACGTCCGGACGCGGACGCACATCGGCGGGCAGGCCCTCATCGAGGGCATCATGATGCGCGGTCGCTACAACTGGGCTGTTGCCGTGCGCACTCCCGATGGCAGCATCTACACCGAGGAACACGACTTGGCTTCCGGTCGCAAGAAGAACGCCTGGATGTACTGGCCCATCATCAGGGGCTGCACGGCGTTTGTCGAATCGCTCGCGCTTGGCTACAAGGCGCTCGGTATATCGAGTGAGCATGCGTATGACTGGGACGAGGAGGAAGACGAGGAAGCCGAGGGCGACAAGAAGTCGGGCGGCATGGGTGGCCTCATGACGCTTTCCATGATCATCGGCATCGTACTCGGCATCGCCATCTTCGTGGTCCTGCCCGCGGCACTGAGCAACCTCGTGCTCGGTGAGGCGAGCATGAACTCGGTTGCCTGGAACATCTTCGACGGCATCGTGCGCGTCGCCATCTTCATACTCTACATATGGCTCATCAGCCTCATGAAGGACATTCGGCGCATGTTCAGCTACCACGGTGCCGAACACAAGACCATCCATTGCTATGAGCATGGCGAAGAGCTCGAACCCGGCGTCGCGATGCGCTTTCCGCGCTTGCACGTGCGCTGCGGCACGGCCTTCATCATCATGGTCATGCTCATCGCCATCTTCGTCTATACGGTGCTCGGCCAGCCCATCAACGCGCTCGTGGATCTCACGGGCGTCACCGACGGGCCGCTGCGCTTCGTGCTCATCATGATCACGCGCATCATCTTGTTGCCCATCATCGCCGGTGTATCCTATGAGGTCACGGTCAAGTGGGCCGGTTCGCATCCGGACAACCGCCTCGTGCGTATCATCCTGTGGCCTGGCATGCAGATGCAGCGCCTCACGACGAATCCGCCCGATGAGGGTATGATTGAATGTGCCATCGCGGCGATGAACATCGTGCTCGCGCGCGAGGAGCTTGAGGCGCGCAAGGCCGCGACGCAAGATGCGCCGGGTGCATAGGGAAGGGGAGAGACATGGAGTTTGTCACAGCAGGCGAGTCACATGGACCGGCGCTCACGGCCATCGTGACGGGCGTTCCCGCTGGCGTATCCATCGACATCGAGGCGATTAACCATGACCTCGCACGCCGTCAGGGTGGCTATGGTCGTGGCGGACGCCAGAAGATCGAGCACGATACCGCGCAGGTTCTCTCCGGCGTGCGCTTTTCGCAAACGCTTGGCACACCCATCACCTTGCAGGTCGTCAACGATGACTTCGCCAACTGGATTGACCGCATGGCTCCCGTGGGCGATGCGCCGGCCGACCTCAAGCGCGAGACCTGCCCGCGTCCCGGTCATGCCGACCTCGTGGGCATGCTCAAGATCGCGACCGATGACGCCCGTGATATCCTTGAGCGCTCGAGTGCGCGCGAGACCGCGGCGCGCGTCGCGGCCGGCGGTATCGCCAAGGCCGTGCTCGCCGAGCTAGGCGTCGAGGTCTATTCCTACGTGCGCCGCATCGGTAGTGTCGAGCTTCCCGAGGACGCGCTTGTCGATCGTACGGCCATCGAGGTATCGGAGTGCCGCTGTCCCGATGAGGCCACGACGCAGGCCATGAAGGAGCTCATCGACAGCGCCCACGCTGATGGCGAGTCACTGGGTGGCGAGTTCGTCGTCGTGGCAGAGGGCCTCGTCGCGGGCCTTGGCAGCTATGCGTCCGGTCCAAGTCGCCTGACCTCGCGTCTGGGCGCGGCGGCTTTTTCCATTCCCGCCATCAAGGGCGTGGAGTTCGGGCTCGGCTTCGAGGCCGCGCGTCGACCCGGTAGCCTCGTGCACGATTCCATCTACTATGACGAGGCACGCGGTTTCACGCGCTCGGGTAACAACGCCGGCGGTCTCGAAGGTGGCATGACCAACGGCGAGCCCCTCGTCATGACCTGTGCGATGAAGCCCATCCCCACCATGATGCAGCCGCTCGACACTGTCGATACCGACACGCTCATGCCCGTCAAGGCGTCCAAGGAGCGCTCGGACGTGTGCGCGGTGCCCGCTGCCGCCGTGGTTGCCGAGGCCGAGGTCGCCTTCGTGCTCGCCGATGCCTACCTCGAGAAATTCGGTGCCGACGTAATCGACGACATCATCGCCGCGCGCGACGCATATCGGGAGCGCATCGCCCTATGACGCGCGAGACCTGCACCGATCACATCCTGCTCGTGGGCTTCATGGGTTCGGGCAAGACGAGCGTGTCCCGGCGTCTGTCCTCGATCACGGGCCTGTCGCTCATCGACCTCGACTATCGCATCGAGGCCATCCAGCATCGCAAGATTCCCCGTATCTTCGCCGAAGAGGGGGAGGCGGGATTTCGGCGCATCGAGACCGAGACTCTTTCCGGTCTCAAATACGAGGGACGCTCGATCATCTCGTGTGGTGGTGGCATCGTGTGCAACCCCGCCAATCGCCCCATACTCAAGTCCCTGGGCACGGTCATCTTCCTCGACGTGCCATGTGACGAGGCCATAGGGCGCATCTCGAACCCCTCCACGCGACCGCTGCTTTCGGGCGAGCGTCCCGTCGGCGAAATATATGCCGAGCGCATGCCCTGGTATCGCGAGGTGGCCGACATCACCATCGAATCATCGGGTAAGACCGTCTACCAGGTCGCGAACCTATGCAAGAAGGCTCTCGAACGGGAAGGACTGCTATGAGCAGAGACCGTATCATTCATGTCGCGCTACCGGGCGGCCATGTCTATGACATCCGCATCGGGACCGGTGCGCTCTCCGCGCTTTCCTCGACGGTGCGTGACCTCAAGGATTGCCAGCGCGCCCTCGTCATCTCGGATGAGAACGTGGGTCCGGCCTATGGCAAGCTGGTCAAGAAGCGTCTCGAGGAAGCAGGCTTCGAGGTCTACGACCTGCTTGTTCCGCCGGGTGAGAACTCAAAATCCGTCGAGCTGGCAGGAGAGCTCTGGGAGGCCATCGCACGCTACGGCTTCACGCGTGACGACTTCATCGTCGCCTGCGGTGGTGGCGTGGTGGGCGACTTGGCTGGCTTCGTCGCCTCGACCTACATGCGCGGCATCGACTTCATCCAGGTGCCCACGACCCTGCTCGCCATGGTCGATTCGTCCATCGGCGGCAAGACGGGCGTGAACTTGCAGGCTGGCAAGAACCTCGTCGGCACCTTCCATCAGCCCATCTTCGTCTGCACGGACATCCGCTGCCTCAAGACCCTGCTCGAGGAGGACTGGGCCAACGGCTTCGCCGAAATCGCCAAGAGCTCCTTCATCGCGCCGCGTCGCTCCTTTTACGAGTGGATGCGCGATAACGTCGAGGGACTCGTGGCGCATGATGTCGAGCTGCTCGAGGAAGCCGTCTACATGACCGCCGAGCTCAAGGCATCCGTGGTGAGCAAGGACAGCACGGAGTCCGCAGGCGTGCGCGAATGCCTCAACTACGGTCACACGCTCGCGCATGCCATCGAGAACGCCGCCGGCTACGGCACCATCGCGCACGGTCGGGCCGTCGCCGAGGGCATGCGCTTTGTCGCACGCCTCTCGGTCGAGATGCTCGGTTGCGACACGGGCGTCGTGAAGGCCACCGATTCGCTGCTCGACAGCCTGGGACTACCGGCGCTTCCCTGGGTCGCGCCGCCCGAGCGGCTCTTCAACCTCATGAAGGGCGACAAGAAGACCCGTGGCGGCCAGATACGCTTCGTCTTGCTCGAGGATATCGCCAAGTGGAAGCTCGTGAGCGTGCCCGACGACATCATCATGGAACACTTGCGGGCATGGTGCGCGGCCAAGGAACGCCTCATCGAGCAAAACGGCGGAAAGATGTGGGGGCAGGCATGAAGCTGCTATTGATGAACGGCCCGAATCTCAACTTGCTGGGGCAACGCGAACCGGAGGTCTACGGCACGACGACGCTCGCCGACATCGAGGCCGACACGGTCGCCTACGTGCGCGAACATGGCGCGGAGATGGACTGCTTCCAGTCCAATCACGAAGGCGAACTCATCGACAAGATCCATGCGAGCCAGGGCGTCTACGACGGCATCGTCTACAACCCCGGCGCGCACACGCACTACAGCTACGCCCTGCACGATGCGATCAGCTCGGTCATGACGCCGGTGGTCGAGGTGCACATCTCGGACATCTCCAAACGCGAGGAGTTCCGTCGTCACTCGGTGCTTGCCGACGCGTGCATCGGACAGATCAAGGGGCTCGGCCCGGAAGGCTACCTACGCGGCGTCGACATGCTGCTGGAGCATTTGGGATAGGGTTTGCACAGGCGGCGAGGGGCCACGCCGCCTGCTTATGGCTACTCGATTACCATGAGCTCGTGCGGGAGCGTGCAGAAGCTCTCGAAGCCAGTCTCCGTGACGACACCGCAATCCTCGATGCGCACGCCCATCTCGTCGGGCAGATAGATGCCTGGCTCGTCGGTCACGACGTTGCCCGCCATGAGCGCCTTCTTGTTATGCGGCGAGAGAAGCGGCAGCTCGTGGATGTCGATGCCGACGCCATGCCCGAGCGAGTGCCCCATCTTGTTCGCGAAGCCCGCCTTGGCGAGCTCTCCTTCGGCGAGTGTGTGCATCTGCGCACCCGTCACGCCCGGTTTGATGCTTGCGGCAACCCACTCATTTGCCCGGCGCACGGCCTCGTAGACGCGTATCTGCTCGTCACTTGCGCCGCCGATGCACACGGTGCGCGTCGTATCCGAGCAGTATCCGCCCACGCGCGCACCGAAATCGATGACGACGAAGTCACCCGCTTCGAGCAGGCGGTCGGAGGGGATGGCATGGGGCTTGGCGCCGTTGGGTCCGCTCGCGACGATGTTCGCGAACGCGAGCTCGCTTGCCCCGAGGCGCTTCATATTGAACTCGAGCTCGAGCGAGACATCACGCTCGCTCATGCCGGGTTGTAGCTTGGAAACCGTCTCCATGAAGGCCTGCGAGGCGATGTCCTGCGCACGTTTCATGATTGCGATCTCGTCGGCGTCCTTGACGGCACGAAGCTTGAGGATATCGTCCGAGCGCTCCTTGAAGCGCGCATTGGGCATCGCATCCGAATACTTGCGATACAAGCTCAGGGGCATGGTCTCGTCGATGGCAACGCGCCCGGTGACGAGCTTGAGTTCCTTGAGCATGCGGGCGACGAACTCGACCTCGCGGTCGCGCGACGCGTCGATTTGCCAGATGCCCTCCTCGTGGGATTTCTCGCGCATGGCGGTGACGTAGCGCGTGTCCGTATGCAAGATGCAATCCTGGCGCGTGACGATGGCGACATGGGCCTGCTCGGTGTCGAAGACGTCCTCGAAGCCCGTGAGCCAGAACAGGTCGCTGTTCGCACGCACGATAATCGCATCGAGGGCCTGATCGGCGAGAAGCCTCTGTACCTGCTCGATTCTGTGTGTCGCTCGCATATCGTATTGCACCTTTCGCTTTGCGCTTGCATGTGCGCTCCATTGTATGGGAACGCTTTCCGTGCGCAAGAAGCACCTGCGTTTCGCACGATTACGGGCATTTTGCGCACGCTCAAAGCTGACCCTCACGTTTGGGAGCCGATAGAGTAGAATACTGAGGATATGTCGAGAGAAAGGCAGTTTAAAGTGAGTGTTCAGCCCTCAAACTTCAAGAACGGCATGTGCATCAAGTACAACAACAAGCTCTGCACCATTGTCGAGTTCCAGCACGTAAAGCCCGGCAAGGGCGGTGCTTTCATCCGCACCAAGCTCAAGGACGTCTCCACCGGTCGTGTCGTCGAGTACACCTTCAGGCCCAACGACAAGTTCGATGACGTGCGTCTCGAGACCAAGGAGATGGAGTACTCCTGGACCGACGGCGACACCTTCTACTTCATGGACCCCGTGACCTACGAGCAGCCCGAGGTTCCGGCCGCCATCATCGGCGACAACGAGAAGTGGCTCAAGGAGGGCGATACCTGCCTGGCGCAGTACGCCGACGGCGAGCTCATCAACGTCGAGCCTCCCATGTTTGTGGAGCTTGAGATCACCGAGACCGAGCCCGGCTTCAAGGGCAACACCGTCCAGAGCGGTACCAAGCCTGCCGTGTGCGAGACGGGCGCCGAGATCAAGGTTCCGCTCTTCCTCGAGATCGGCGATAGGGTCAAGGTCGACACGCGCGACGGCCGTTTCGTCGAGCGCCTCTAACGTCCAGCCCAACCCGAAGAAGGGGAGCCTTATGGGCAACTACAAGTACAAGCGCGTCCTGCTCAAGCTTTCGGGCGAGGCGTTGCAAGGCGAGCAGGGATACGGTATCGACCCCAAGGTCATCAGCGAGATTGCCTCGCAGATCGCCGAGATCGTCGATGGGGGCATCGAGCTTGCCATCACGGTGGGCGGCGGCAACATCTTCCGTGGCCTCGCAGGTGCCGCATCGGGCATGGATCGCGCCCAGGCCGATTACATCGGCATGCTCGCGACTATCATGAACGCGCTTGCCCTGCAAGAGGGTCTCGAGCGTGCCGGCGTCTTCACCCGCGTGCAGTCCGCCATCAGCATGCAGGAGGTAGCCGAGCCCTACATCCGCCGCAAGGCCATACGCCATCTCGAGAAGGGCCGTGTCGTTATCTTCGCCGGTGGTACGGGTAATCCATACTTCACGACGGATACGACGGCTGCGTTGCGCGCCTGCGAGATTAACGCCGAGGCCATCCTCAAGGCGACGCAGGTCGACGGCATCTACGATAGCGATCCGCGCACCAACCCGGATGCGACCAAGTTCGACGAGATTTCCTACATGGAAGTGCTCTCGCGCGAGCTGCATGTCATGGACTCGACCGCCACGACGCTGTGCATGGACAACGATATTCCCATCATCGTGTTCAATTTGCACAAGCCGGGCAACATCGATCGCGTGCTCAAGGGCGAGCACGTCGGAACGACCGTCAGCTAGAGAAGGAGACCCAAGGTGTCAGAAGAACTCGATCAGGCAAAAGAGGCGATGACCCGTGCGGTCAAGGCACTCGACCAGGATTTCTCGAAACTCAATACGGGCCGTCCCTCGGCCAATATCCTCGATAACGTGAAGGTCGACTACTACGGCGTTCCCACACCCGTCTCGCAGGTCGGTGCCATCAAGATTCCCGAGGGCAACCTCATGACCATCGAGCCGTGGGACAAGTCGCTGCTCGGTCCCGTCGAGAAGGCCATCCTCTCCGCCAATCTGGGCATTACGCCTAATAACGATGGTTCGGGTATCATCCGCCTGCCGTTCCCCGCTCCCACCGAGGAGCGTCGTCGCGAGATCGTCAAGGAATGCAAGGCAGCTGCCGAGAACCGCCGTGTTGCCGTACGCAATGCCCGTCGCGATGCCAAGAACAAGATCGAGCGCCTCAAGAAGGACGGCGAGATCAGCGAGGACGAGCAGCATCGCGAAGAGGAGCAGCTCCAGAAGATCACCGACGACTTCATCGCGCAAATCGACGTGGCCCTTTCCGTGAAAGAGGCCGAAGTCATGGAGATCTAGGGAGCATTTTTGAGCGAGAGACCATCCACACTGGAGGAGATCTTTCCCGAACCTCCCGCAGAGCTCGACGTACACGCACTCGATACGAGCAGAATCCCCGAGCACGTTGCCATCATCATGGATGGCAACGGGCGCTGGGCCAAGCAGCGCGGCCTCGACCGCGGCGAAGGCCACAAGGCCGGCATCCGCGCCGTGCGCGAGGCCATCACCACCTGCAACGATATCGGCGTGCGCTACCTCACCATCTACTCGTTCTCCACGGAGAACTGGAACCGTCCCAAGACCGAGGTCACGGGGCTCATGGACCTCTTCGCGAAGACCATGGGCGCCGAGGTCGACGGCCTTGACGAGGAGAAGGTCAGGATCAAGCTCCTCGGTCGCGTCGAGGACCTGCCACTCACGACGCGCACCATCTTCAAGCAGGCCGAAAAGCGCACCGCCAAGAACGGCGGCATGACGCTTGCCATCGCCGTCAACTACGGTTCGCGCCTCGAGATTACCGATGCCGTGCGCACGATCGCGCGCAAGGTCGAGGCAGGCGAGCTCACGAGCGAGGCGATTTCCGAGGACCTCATCGCCATGAACCTCTATACGGCCGGCATGCCCGACCCGGACCTGCTCATCCGCACGAGTGGCGAGATGCGCCTATCCAACTTCCTGCTCTGGCAGCTCGCGTATGCCGAGTTCTACGTCACCGACGTGCTCTGGCCCGACTTCGACCGCTACGAGCTTTTGCGCGCGCTGCTCGAGTTCCAGTCGCGCGACCGTCGCTTCGGCAAGGTCGACGAGTGAGAGCTGGTGTGAGCGATGGCGATTAACGTCAAGGACCTCGGGCGTCGTGTCGGCGTGGGTGCGGTGTACGTCACCATCACCTCGCTTGCCACCTTCGTCTCGTGGTACACCACGGTCATCGTCATCGCCATCACGGCGGCACTGTGCTGCTACGAGTTTCTGCGCATGGCGCAGGGCAGCGGTTACCATCCCTACATCGTCATCGGTACCGTCACGGCGGGCCTCATTCCGCTTGCCATGTGCCTTGCCGTCCAGACCGGCCATGTCGTCGTAGCGGCCCTGGTCGTCTCGTTCGTGGCGGGCATCATCATGCTCATGCGCTACTTCGCGCATGTCGAGGACACCATCGTCGACGTTGCGCTCACGCTGTTCGGCTACCTGTACACGGGCCTCATGCTGTCATCCTTCGTGATGCTGCGTGGTGTCATTCCCGGCTTCGAGGGTGGTCTCATGTGCTTTCTGGTCCTCGGTAGCATCTGGGCCAACGATGGCTTTGCCTACCTGGGCGGCTCTGCCTTCGGCAAGCACAAGTTCGCGCCGCATATCTCGCCCAAGAAGACCTGGGAGGGCGTGGCCTGCGGCATGCTCGCGAGCATCCTGTTCTGGGTGCTCATCGTCGTGTTCATCCCCAACTGCGGGTTCGGCTTTGCCTGGGCTGTCATCGCGGGCATCGTCGTCGGCTATGCGGGCATCATCGGCGATTTGACCGAGTCTCACATCAAGCGCGGCTTTTCCGCCAAGGATTCCGGCGACATCATGCCGGGCCACGGTGGTCTGCTCGATCGCTGCGACTCGATCATCTTCGGCTCCGTAGCCGCATACGCCATGGTCGCGGGCGCTCCCTACATCTTCGCGCTCATCGGCTTCACGCTGTAGGAAAGGAAAGCTCATGGATACGATGCGTCTTGTCATCCTGGGCGCTACCGGTTCCATTGGAACGCAGGCGCTCGATGTCGCGCGCATGCATGCCGATAAAGTCGAGGTCGTCGCGCTCGCGGCGGGCAGGCGCGTGGACGAGGCCGTGGCCTTCGCGCGCGAGTTCGGCTGCAAGCATCTGGCCTTTGGCGATGAGAGCGTGCGTGGCGCCACGGCGCTCGCGCAACTCGATCCCGACGTGCATGTGGGCTTTGGCCCGGCGGCCGTCGCCGCGCTCACGCAACTCGACGATGTCGACATCGTGCTCAACGCGCTTTCGGGCGAGGCGGGTATGCGGGCATCGTATGACACGCTCAAGGCCGGTTGCGCCCTCGCGCTGGCGAACAAGGAATCGCTCGTCGTGGGCGGCGACCTCATCATGCCGCTTGCCACGCACGAGACCTTGCTACCCGTCGATTCCGAGCACTCGGCGATCTACCAGTGCTACCTGGGCGAGTACCCGAGCGAGGCGCGCAGGATTTGGCTCACCTGCTCGGGAGGCCCGTTCCGCGGCATGCCGCGCGAGCAGCTCTCGCAGGTCACGGCTGCGCAGGCACTCGCGCACCCCACGTGGAACATGGGTCCCAAGATCACCATCGATTCCGCGACGCTCATGAACAAGGGCCTCGAGGTCATCGAGGCACAGCACCTCTTCGACGTGAGCACGGACGAGATACGCGTCGTCGTGCATCCGCAATCCTGTGTGCACTCGATGGTCGAGTTCGCCGACGGCTCGGTCAAGGCGCACCTCGGCGTCGCCGACATGCGCATCCCCATCCAGTTCGCCCTGAGCTATCCGCATCGTTGGGAAAGCCCGGCTGCGCGTCCCGACTTCACGCAGATGGCCGCGCTCGAGTTTCTCGATCCGGACCTTGACACCTTTCGCTGCCTGGCGCTCGCGCTCGAGGCGGGACGTACGGGCGGGACGCTGCCCTGCGTGATGAACGCGGCAAACGAAGTCGCGGTGGCGGCCTTCCTCGAGGATGCCTGTCGCCTGACCGATATCGACGCGACCGTCGGACAGGTCATGGAGCGCATGGGAAGCGAACCGGTCGTCTCGCTCGAGCAACTCGAGGAAATCGATGCGCGCTCGCGCGAGCTCGCGCGCGAGATCCTGAAGAGGGGATAGTCCTTTTTCGTGAACATCCTCGCGATCATATTCTGGTTCATCGTCATCATCGGCGTGCTTACGTTCGTACACGAGCTCGGGCATTTCATCGCCGCGCGGGCCTTCGGCGTGCGCGTGACCGAGTTCATGATCGGCATGCCCGGGCCCAACATCGGCTTCGAGAGAAACGGCTGCCGCTACGGCATCACTTGCATCCCGCTGGGCGGCTATAACCGCATTGCCGGCATGGAAGGCGATGTCGAGGACCCCAACCTGGCCAAGGTGCTCGCCTACGTGTACCGGCACGGAACGTCTGACGTATCCCACGTCGCGCTTGGCTGCGACCTCGATGCCGAATCTGCCGAGCTCGCGCTCGTCATCTTGGATGGTTGGGGCTCCATCATCGCGCCCAAGAAGCACAGCCCCGACGACACCTATTCCGCTCCGGCACGCGACGGCTTCGCGCTCGGGCAGGCGCGCGAGGTCGATGAACCGCAGGCGCTGCTCGACGAGGAACGCTCGCATACCTATCGTGCGCTCTCGTTTCCCAAGCGACTCGTCACGCTCTTCGCCGGCCCGTTCATGAACGTGCTGCTCGCCTTCGTGCTGCTCATCGTCATCTTCTGCGGCATTGGCCTCACCGTCGCCTCGACGACGCTCAGCGATGTCGTCACGGGCAGTCCTGCGCAAGAGGCGGGCTTGCAGGCGGGTGACACCATCGTCGCCATCGATGGTACCGACGTTCCCGACTGGCAGGCGCTCTCCACGGCCATCGCCGGTCTTGCGCCGGGCGATGCGGTCGATGTCGTCTACGAGCGCGCGGGCAATACCGTGAGCACGACGCTCATCGTCGGCATGGGCGAGGATGGCTCGCCTCGTCTTGGCATATACGCAGGCCAGGAACAGTATCGTCTGCCCATCGGCCAGGCCCTCACCGCCTCCTGGGATTATCTCGTGCTCACCGTGCAGGGCTATCTCAACCTCTTCAACCCCGCCACGGCGGGTGAGACGCTGAGCCAATCGACCTCGGTCGTCGGCATCGCCGTCATGAGCGAGCGCGCGGCATCGGCTGGCATCGTCCCGCTATTCTTCATCATCGCGATCGTGTCGCTGTCGCTGGCCGTTGTGAACCTGCTTCCCCTGCCGCCGCTCGATGGCGGGCGCATCCTCATCGAGGTCATCCAGCGCATCACGCACCGTCCCGTGCCCGCGCGCATCGTCAACGCCATCACCGCCGTGGTCATCGTGCTCTTAATCATCCTCTTCGTGTTCTTGCTACAACAAGACATCGTCAACTTCTTCTTGGAGGGATAGCCCATGGAGTTCAAGACGCCTCGTAACGCGACGCGACGCGTGCATGTCGGCGACGTGGCCGTCGGGGGAGGAGCCCCTGTCAGCGTGCAGTCGATGACGAACGTCCCGATGGTCGATGGTCCGGACGGCCCCTGGCTCGATGTCGAGGGCAACCTCGCGCAAATCGAGCGCCTGGCCAAGGCCGGTTGCGAGATCGTCCGCGTCGCCATCCCCAACCGCGCCTCGATTGCGCGCTTCGGCCAGGTCGCGCTGCAAAGCCCGCTGCCCGTCGTTGCCGACGTGCACTTCGACTACCAGATCGCGATGGGCGCCTGCCACGAGCACGCGGCGGGTCTGCGCATCAATCCGGGCAACATCGGCTCCATGGAGAAGGTTGATGCCGTCATCGATGCGGCAGGCGAGGCGGGTATCCCCATTCGCATCGGCGTCAACGCCGGCTCGCTCGAGGACTCGCTGGCCGAGCGCGATGATCTCACGCAGGCTGAGAAGCTCGCGATCTCTGCCCGGGGCTTCGTCGATCACTTCTACGAGCGCGACTTTTCCGACATCGTCGTCTCGGCCAAGGCGCACGACGTGATGACGACCGTCAACGCGTATCGTAGCCTCTCGCGAAGCATGCCCGAGGTGCCGCTGCACATCGGCGTCACCGAGGCAGGTGGCGTGCTCCAGGGCACCATCAAGTCCGCGGCCGGCCTCGGCATGCTGCTTGCCGAGGGGATTGGCGACACGATGCGCGTCTCGCTCACGGCAGATCCGGTCGAGGAGGTCGCCGTCGCCTTCGGCATACTCTCTGCCGTCGACGTGCGCCGCTGCAAACCCGAGATCATCTCCTGTCCCACGTGCAGCCGCTGCCAGGTCGACCTCATCCCCATCGCCGACGAGGTATCGCGTCGGTTGGCGAACCTGGACAAGCCGCTCAAGGTCGCGGTCATGGGCTGCGTCGTGAACGGCCCGGGCGAGGCCCGCTATGCGGATGTGGGCGTTGCCTGCGGTCGCGACGAAGGCTTGCTCTTCGCGAAAGGCGAGAAGCTGCGCCGTGTGCCCGCCGATGCAATCGTCGACGAGCTCCTTGCGCTCATAGAGACGTTATAGGGGAGGGAAAGCCATGCCGCCTATTCAGACTTGCTCTCACACCCGATGAGCGTTTTTCGCAAAGCTGCTGCGGCGACGCAAAGCTAGTCCCTTTAGGGAAACTCGCACGCAAAGACCGCGTGCTCAGACAGTCCTCGCACTCGCTTTGCGAAAAACGCCCATCTGCTCGAGATGTCTGAATATGCGGCAGGCTTTTCCTAGGTTTATGAGGTAATAATGGTTCATTCCGAAAGATACGAGATCGAGCCCATCGCGCACATCCGCACGCCGTTTCCCGAGAAGTTCGGGATTCCGCGCCAGAGCGGTTTGGTTGCCGAGGCAAAGGGCACCATCGTCTTCGAGCCCAAGTACCGTGACCCCGATGCCCTGCGCTGCATCGAGACCTTTAGCCATCTGTGGTTGATATGGGGCTTCTCCGAGGTCGAGCAAGACGAGTTTTCACCGCTCGTGCGTCCACCGCGCCTGGGTGGTAACGAGAAATGTGGCGTGTTCGCGACGCGCTCGCCATTCCGCCCCAACGAGCTCGGGCTTTCCGTCGTAAAGCTTGACGGTGTCGAGAAGACGAAGGGCAAGGGCACCGTGCTCGAGGTAAGCGGCGTCGATCTTTTAGACAAGACGCCCATTTACGACATCAAGCCCTATATCCCTTACGCCGATGCACATCCTGAGGCTTCGGGTGGCTTCGCATCCGACCCTGATGAGGGCGTGCTCATCGTCGATTGCGATGACGAGATTCTGGAGCGCCTGGGCGATGACGCGACGGCCGTGTTGGCCGCCCTGGCACGCGACCCGCGTCCGGCCTACCATCATGCGCCCGAGCGTGTATACGAGATGCGCTACGGACGCTGGACCGTGCGCTTCTCCGTCGATGATGGCGTCCTCACCGTGCGTTCGGCAAGATCAACCCTCTGACCTGGGAAATGAGACAGCGAGACTGACGTCCTGTCTCATTGTCAGTTGGTGCCCGCAAAAACTAGGCGGATGCGCAGCGCATTTGCCTCATTCCACCGAAGCGAGTGCTTCGCTTGCTCGTACTCTCTGCTAGAATACCTCTCGCTGGCTCCGTAGCTCAGGGGATAGAGCACCGCTCTCCTAAAGCGGGTGTCGTACGTTCGAATCGTATCGGGGCCACCACGAACTCAGGGTCGGGAGCCATAGGCTCCTGGCCTTTTTATACGTATCCGCAATGTCGCGAGGAGGGCGCGCAGTGGATCGGCGGCATCTCACCGAGTACTTCGACCGCATCGGCCTTGTCGAGGAGCCCTCGCACGACATCGCGGGCATCGGCACGATTCAGCGCGCCCATCTCGAGACGGTTCCCTTCGAAAACCTCGACATCCTCGCGGGCAAGACGCCGCTCGACCTGAGCGAGGAGGCCCTCTTCGACAAGATCGTGCGCCATAGGCGCGGCGGCACCTGCCACGA